>NZ_LSHM01000066.1:0-114960 GCF_001557175.1 Blastomonas sp. CCH9-A1 | reverse complement strand
CACCTCCCCTATTGACCTCGCCCCGCCACCCCCTACCCTCTCCTCGCAACACACAGGAGAGACCCGTCATGACCACCACCGCCACGCCCGAACAGCTCAAGGGTGAGGATTGGGCGGGCGAGCAGGGGCGGAAATGGCTTAGCCATATCGACCGGTTCGAGGGGATGATCGCAGCCATCGGCGAGGCGCTGCTGGAGCGGGCTGCGGTCGCGCCGGGGGAGCGGGTGATCGATCTGGGGTGCGGCGGGGGGCTGACCTCGCTCGCGCTGGCCGAGGCGGTCGGGTCCGAAGGCGCGGTGCTGGGGATCGATATATCGCCCGACCTGATCGCAGAAGCCTCGCGGCGCGCCGAGGGGCAGGCGAACGTCCGCTTTCTCTGCGCCGATGCCGCGACTGTTTCGCTCGATGACGCGCCTCATGACCGGCTGGTCTCGCGCTTCGGATCGATGTTCTTTGCCGAGCCCTATGCCGCCTTCGCCAACCTGCACGGTCTACTGAAGCCCGGCGGGCGGATGGACCTGGCGGTCTGGGGTCCGCCGCGCGACAATCCGTGGATGATGGAGCTGATGGGCGTCGCGCGGGCGCACGTCGACATCCCCTCGCCTGATCCGCGTGACCCCGGTCCGTTCGCCTTTGCCGATCTGGACTATGTCCGCGATATCCTGGCGCACGCCGGGTTTTCCGCGCCCGAGGTGGAGACCTATCAGTGCGAACAGGCGATCGGCGGCCCCGGCGCGCTCCCTGAGGATGCGGCGGACTTTGCGCTCGCCAGCATGGCGATCGGCCGCGCACTCGCCGAAGCCGGGCCGGAGGTGCTGGAGGCTGCGCGCAACGATCTGCTCGCGCTGTTCACGCGCCACTATCGCGAAGGCGAAGGCGTGATGATGCGCAACAAGGTGTGGCTGCTCAGCGCGACGGCCTGAGCGGCGCGACCGCTATTCCTGCACGTTCGCGACGTTGTACTTGAACACCTCTTCCTGCGTCAGGCATCGCCGGGTCGACTGATCGCCGCCGCCGCTGCTCGCCACCGCCTTCTGCTTGTACATGATGTCGGTCAGCAGCTTGCGCGAGACGCCCATGCGGATCAGGAAATCATTGTCCTCGCTGGCGAGCAGCGCGCTTTCCTGCTCGATATCGCCGATCAGCTCGACCGTGGTGTCAGTGCCCAGCGCCACCGACTGGTCGATCGCGTCGCGGTCATTGGTCATGGTGAACATGTGGACCATGAAATTGCCGCCGGGTTCGACCACGCGCAGCTGGCCGCCCATGAACACGAAATTGCACGCGGAAAAGCAGGTCCAGCCCGCCGGAATGCGCGTCACCAGCCCCGGCGTGGAACGGATCAGCCGTCCCGCCGCATTGCCGGCGCGTGCGTTGCCACCGGGCGAGCGCAGCCAGATCTCGCTGATATCGGGATTGTCGGTCAGCGCCTGTTTCAGTCGGTCGGGCAATGTCTGATCGACCGGACCTTCGGCCAGCAGCACCTTGGCATCGCCCTTCTTGACCACCTTCAGCGCCATGATCTTGTTGTTCGACCAGTCGGGTGCCTTGGGGCAGCTGGGATTGGCCGGGTCCATCGGCGCGGGCGACTGGCCGCACAGCAGCGCGACCGCCGCCAGAGCCAGCAACAGCTTATGCGGTGCGCGCATCAAATCAGGCCTGCGCGATTTCGTAGCGCGCTGCACCCGGCTTCTTGCACATGCGCTTCGACACCGTTGTCTCCTCGCCCTCGACGATGATGACATCGTTGACGTTCATGCAGGTCGATCCATCCGCGAGCTGGGTCTTGCCGACCACGGTCGAGGTGCCCGACACGTCCTTGCGCGTCTCGCTGGTCCAGGACGAGCTGCTGCCGACCTCTTCGCCGCGCGTCGCCTCCAGCGTCGCGTCCGCCGCCTTTTTCTGCTCCTCGGGCTCCAGCTTGCAGGCGATGGCGTCGGTCAGCAGGCCGGCGACCTCGGGCACGGGCAGGAAGCTGGGAAGCCCTGCACGGCTCGCCAGACCGCCGAGCACGCCGCCAAGCACCGACCGTCCTGCGGCCTTGCCCGCGCTGTCGTCGCATCCTGTCGCGGTCTTGCCGCTGCTGCTGGGTCGTGAGCGCAACAGGCCGCCGAACTGGGCCTGGGCAGGCATTGGCAGCGCCATGGCGAGCACCGCTGTCAGCGCGGCCGCCTGCATGCCCGATTTCATCAACCTGTTTTCCATCGTTCAGCCTCTCCAGCCAGGAACCGCCAACGACCCTGGATCACATTACCGTAGCGGCAATATCCGGTCAAACCATGACCCGCATCACAACCTGGCCCCTGTCGCCAGCATAGGCCCGCGCGATCGCTTGCGGATAGGATAATCCCGCCAATGCGGTGGAAACTCCCAACCTTTGCAGTAAATTAACCAAAATCGTCCACAAGACGCCATGCTTGCCCGCCTCTCGCCATGGTTCCGTTCGCTGTCGGTCAGCTCGCGCACGGCGCTGAGCCTCGCCATCGGCTTCACCCTGATGATCGCCGCAACCGCGCTAGTCGCGTTTTCGCAGGAACGCGCCAAGGCGATCGACGAGTCGCTGGCACGGCTCGACCAGCGCAACGCTGCAGTGGTCAATGAACTGAGCGACCGGTTCGATCGCATCCAGCGGACGCAGACACGGGCGGTCGAACTGTTCCGCGAAGAGCATGCCGCGCTGACCGATGCCGATGCGCGCCGCGCGTTCGAGGCGCTCTATCCGCTGCGTCCTGACGGCACGCGGCGCAGCATCGACGGGATGTTCACCGGCGGCCCGACCGCGATCGGCATGGTGCATGGCATGGCGGCTTTCGTCCCCGCCGGGATCGATCAGGACGATGGCGCGGTGCGCGACATCGTGGCCGCGACCCTGGCCATCCGCCGCCTCAGCGAAGGCAGCCGTCACGATCTGGAAAGCCTTTACTATTTCACGCCGCGCAACGGCATCGTCATCTTCGCGCCCGACCGGCCCGATCGGCTGGAATTCTATCGCCAGACCGCGCCTGCGGACTTCGCGTTCCAGGATCGCGAATTCGCGACCATTTCGACCATCGCCGCCAATCCTGCCCGCGCGATGCGCTGCACCGGACTGCAATCGCTGATCTCGCTGAAATATCAGGAGGTCTGGACGACGGGCTGCATGACCCCGGTCGATCGCGATGCGCAGCATATCGGCACGTTCGGCACGTCGATGCCGCTAGACGAAATCGCGCCTGCAGGGCGCTTTGCCGATTCCGCAGAGGAAAAGGTGATCCTGATCTCGCGCGAAGGGCGTCTGATCTATCATCCCGGATATACGCGGCAGAACAGCCGCAAGACCGAAGAATATCTCGACATCACGAACAGCGCCCGGCCCGATCTGGCGGCGATCTGGGCGCTGGTGCGTCGCCATGGCCAGAGCGGCTATGTCGGCAAGGCCGACGCGCTGGACGCCTATGTCTCGCTCCACCAGGTGCCTGGCGCGGGCTGGTATGCCCTCACCGTCAAGCCCGAGCAGCTGATCCTGGCCAGGGCACTGCGTCCGATCCCGCGCATCGCGGCCATGGCAGTGATCGCGCTGGCCGGCTGCCTGCTGATCGTGGTGCTGGTACTGCGCCATCTGGTCGCCAAGCCGCTGCGGCGGCTCACGCGCGAGGCGGAACGGATCACGCGCGGCCTGGCCAGCGATGCCATGCTGGAAATGCCGACCGACGATCGCACCGGCAACGAGGTTGCGCGGCTCGTCTCGCGCTTCGAGACGCTGGCCGGTGCGATCCGCACCTCGCATGGCGAACTGGAACAACGCGTCGCCGAACGCACCAGGGCGCTCAACGATGCGAATGAAAAGCTGCGCATCCTTTCCGAGCTAGACCCTCTGACCGGTGTTGCCAACCGCCGCAAGGTGCTGAGCGATCTCGACGCGCGGCTCGAGCGCATGGGCACGGGTGGCGCACTCGCGGTCATCGTGCTCGATATCGACCGGTTCAAGACGATCAACGATCGCCACGGCCATGTCGCAGGCGACGATGCGCTGCGGGCGCTGGCCAGCCGGGTGCAGTCGCTGTTGCGGCCGGGCGACATGATCGGCCGGATGGGCGGCGAGGAGTTCATGGTCATCCTCGACCGCGCGCGGCCGGTCATCGCCGATGCCATTGCCGAACGCATCCGCGCCGCGATCGCGCGCCAGCCGTTCCAGGTGCATGGCAATCTGACGCTCAACATCACCGCCAGCCTGGGCGTGGCATGCTGGAGCGCTGGCGACAGCGCCAAGGCCCTCTATGCGCGCGCCGATGCGGCGCTCTATGAAGCCAAGGCATCGGGACGCAATTGCGCGATCAGCAGCCGCGATCCGCTGCAGGGGCGCAACGCTGCCTGATCCGGCGCGGAGCGCCTGCCCTGTCGGCAGGCCTGGTGCGGGCGGGGGGACTCGAACCCCCATGGGCAAAGCCCGACGGATTTTCTTACCCGCCACGGCTTTCGCCGCCGCGCCGCTTTAAGCGCGTTCGGGGTCTGGACTATCCCTTCACCCTGCCCTGCCAGTCGCAGGGTTTAGGTGCTGCCCGTCTAGTCTCTACACCTTCCCGGCCGCGATGGCCGGGCTTGGCTCGGGATTGCCATTTGACAGGGTTCCCCGAATTTGAGCAGTTCTACGTCGCAGGTTTCCCCGCGCGCACTCACATGATGTTCAAGTCCGTTGCGTCTACCATTTCGCCACGCCCGCACGGCGCAGGGGTCTATAAGCCGGGATGAAGCGGCGCGGCAAGCCTGTAGCTGGCCTGCCGCGTCGGGCCGCTCAATCGGCGTTCAGGCGAGCGCGCATTTCCTTGCCAGGCTTGAAATAGGGAACGCGCTTGGCGGGCACGTCGACGGCTTCGCCCGTACGCGGGTTGCGCCCCTTGCGCGGCTCGCGCGCGCGGGTGGAAAAGGCTCCGAAGCCCCGCAATTCGACCCGTCCCCCTTCGGCCAGTCGCTCGATGATGTTGTCGAAGAAGATATCGAGGATCTTTTCGATCTCGTCTGACCGGAGCCCTGGATTTTCTTCCTCCAGCAGCTGCAGCAGTTCCGATCGTATCATGGTCAATCTCCTGCAATCGATTACACGACGGGATGCCAGAATGCGGCGTCCCTCACACCACATCCCACAATCAATTGACCAGCCCCCCGACAAGCCAATGCGTCTGACCCGTATAACGGAAACGCAGATGCAAGTGCCCAGCGCTGTTGCCAGTCGACAGGCAGATAAATGCTGTCAGAAATCGTGATTGGTTTCAACGCTGTTCTTGGGGGGACTGCTGCTATTCGCGCCAGATTGCACAAAAAAGGGCACCGGCCGACAGCCGATGCCCCTTTTTGAAACGTCACCCGTGCAGCCGCACGGGGATGACCGCAGGATCAGTCTTCGCGCTGCTTGAGAGCGGCGCCGAGAATGTCACCCAGCGACGCGCCCGAGTCGGACGAACCGTACTGAGCCACCGCCTGCTTTTCTTCAGCCAGCTGGTGCGCCTTGACCGAGAAGGTCGGCTTGCGCGAGCGGTCGAAACCGGTGACCATCGCGTCGAGCTTCTGGCCGACCTGGAAGCGGTCGGGACGCTGTTCGTCGCGGTCGCGGCCCAGATCGTTGCGCTTGATGAAGCCGGTCGCGCCGTCTTCGCCGACCTGGACTTCCAGGCCGCCGTCGCGCACTTCGAGCACGGTGACAGTGACGACTTCGTTCTTGCGCAGGTTCGAGCTGTCGGCGCCGCCCACGGCCGGAGCACCCTTTTCGAGCTGCTTCATGCCCAGCGAGATGCGCTCCTTCTCGACATCGACGTCGAGAACGATCGCCTTCACCTGCTCGCCCTTGAGGTGCAGGTTGAGCGCGTCTTCACCCGAGATGCCCCAGGCGATATCCGACATGTGGACCATGCCGTCGACATCGCCATCCAGGCCGATGAACAGACCGAATTCGGTCGCGTTCTTGACTTCGCCCTCGACGACGCTGCCCACCGGGTGCTTTTCTGCAAAGGCGTCCCAGGGGTTCGACTGTGCCTGCTTGAGGCCCAGCGAGATGCGGCGCTTTTCGGCATCGACTTCCAGAACGATGACATCGACTTCCTGGCTGGTCGAAACGATCTTGCCGGGATGGACGTTCTTCTTGGTCCACGACATTTCCGAAACGTGCACCAGACCTTCGATGCCCGGCTCGAGCTCGACGAACGCCCCATATTCGGTGATGTTGGTGACGGCACCCGAAAGCTTCGCACCGACCGGATACTTGACGCTGGCGCCTTCCCACGGATCGCTTTCGAGCTGCTTCATGCCCAGCGAGATGCGCTGCGTATCCTGGTTGATACGGATGATCTGCACCTTGACGGTTTCGCCGATGCTGATCGCTTCGCTCGGGTGGTTGATGCGCTTGTAGCTGATGTCGGTGACGTGCAGCAGGCCGTCGATGCCGCCCAGGTCAACGAACGCACCATAATCGGTGATGTTCTTGACGACGCCGTCGATGATCTGGCCTTCGGCCAGCGACTGGATGAGACCGGTGCGCTGTTCGGCACGGGTTTCTTCCAGAACGGCGCGACGCGACACGACGATGTTGCCGCGACGACGGTCCATCTTGAGAATCTGGAAGGGCTGCGGAATGTCCATCAGCGGGGTGACATCGCGCACGGGGCGGATATCGACCTGGCTGCCGGGCAGGAACGCGACGGCGCCGTCGAGATCGACGGTGAAGCCGCCCTTGACGCGGCCGAAGATCACGCCTTCGACGCGCTTGCCTTCGCCGAATTCATTTTCCAGCTTGTCCCATGCGGCTTCGCGGCGTGCGCGGTCGCGCGACAGCATCGCTTCGCCATCGGCATTCTCGATCCGGTCGACATAGACTTCGACTTCGTCGCCGACCTTCAGGCCATGGTCCTGACCGGGGGCGGCGAACTCGCGCAGCGCCACGCGGCCTTCCGACTTCAGACCGACGTCGATGACGGCCTTGTCGTTTTCGATTGCAGTGACCGTGCCCTTGACGACGCGGCCTTCGAATCCGCCGTCAACGGCAGCGGTGCCGCCCAGCGATTCGTCGAGAAGTGCCGCAAAATCATCGCGGCTGGGAAATGCCGTAGAGGCCATAAATCCAACGTTCCTTAACACAGTTTTGTCCGGCCAGCCGGTTGTCTCCGGCGGTCTTGGCTGAACCTGCCCCCCGGGCCGAATGCACCGGAAAGCGCCCGAAAAGCGCATGTTTGCTTGTGCCAGCAGCAGATATGCAAACAGCGCGAACGCTCGCCCGGACCGCTTGCGGCGCGTGCGATGTTCACGATGATCGAAACATCTAAGGTCGGGCGGCTGGGCCGCCTTCTGTCCTGCCGTTCACCAGCTCTATGGCCCTTTGAACGGCCTGCCCTATAGTCAAATCGCTGGTATCAAGCAAGAGCGCGTCATCGGCTGGCTTGAGCGGCGCGACCGCCCTTCCGGAATCGCGCGCGTCACGTGCGGCGAGGTCTGCCGCGATCTCCTCCAGCGTCACCTGTTCGCCCCGGCTCAGCATCTCGTGATAGCGCCGCGCGGCGCGTGCGGCGACGCTGGCGGTGACGAACAGCTTGGCCGCAGCATCGGGCGCGATCACCGTGCCGATATCGCGCCCGTCGAGCACTGCCCCGCCCGGTTGCGACGCAAACGCCCGCTGCCGCTCGAGCAGCGCCTGGCGAACCGCAGGGTGACGCGAGGCGCGGCTGGCGAGCCCCCCCGCCATCTCGCTGCGCAGATGGTCGTCGCCCAGCAGCGCATCGTCGAACGCGCAACCGGCGAGCGCCTCGTCGGGATTGTCGGGATCGCCGCCCAGCCGCACCGCCATCACGCCGACGGCGCGATAGAGCAGCCCGGTGTCGAGATGCGGCAGACCGAAATGCTTCGCGAGCGCCCTGGCGATCGTGCCCTTGCCGCTCGCCGTGGGACCATCGACCGCGATGATCATGGCCGCTTGCCCGCGTCTGCCGCCGCCTGCTGCTCGGCCAGGGCCTTCAGGAAACCCTGCTCCATAGCGCTGTTGAACCGCTGCAACTCGGACGGGTCGACGAACGCGTCCTTTTCTCCCGCCAGCTGCCGCGCGCGCTTTTCGTGCAGGCCGAAGAACATGTCGTGATTGGCGAGGAACACGTCTGCCTGCATCGCGCGCACCTTGGCAAAGCTGGCGCGGTAATTGTCCGCCATGCCGGGATAGGCGGGCGGCACCAGCGACTGGCCGCCCAGCGAAGCGCTGCAATGCAGAAAGACCTTGCGTGGGGTGCCGGTGGAATCCTTCGCGGTCAGGCCCCATGAGGTGCATCCCGGCGAATGGCCCGGCGTCAGATGCGCGGTCAGCGTGGTCCCGCCCAACCTGACCGCATCGCCGTCTCCGACCGTGCGATCGACCCGCACCGGCGGAAACAGCGCGTCCTTTGTCGGGCCATGGACAACATGCCCGGCCTCCAGATAGGGCTTGTCCGCCGCGCTGCCGATGACCTTGGCGCCGCTCGCGCGCTGCAGGCCTGCCAGCCCTGCGGCATGGTCGAAATGGCCATGCGTGTTGAGGATATACTTTACGTCCTTGGGCTCGAAGCCCAGCGTGCGGATATTGTCCAGGATCTGCGGCACCGATTGCGCGAGCGCGCCATCGATCAGCACATGGCCCTCGGGCGTGGTGATCAGGAACACGCCGATCCCGGCGGTGCCGACATAATGGACATTGCCCAGGATGGTGAACGGCGCCATCCGGTCGTTCCAGCGCATCTCGGTCGCGAACTCGCCGACGGGCTCTGCTTCGGCCGCGGCGATCTGCGCATCGCTCGCAAGGCGCGGGGCGGCCATCGGCGCAGAGGCGCAGCCCGTGAGCAGGAGGGTGAAAAGGACGGTTCGTTTCATGATGGTTTCCCCTCGCGCCGCGCACGCAGCGCGCTGATGATCCCCGATAGCGCGATCAGACCCCAGGCAGTCTCGAGAATCACGGCCGCGAGGTTGAAATGCACCGAAAGCGAGATGAGCAGCAGGATCGCCCCTGCCAGGTTGATCGCATTGAACAGCAGCTTGTCGATCTGCCGGGCCCGGTTGGCATAGATGAAGCCGCCCATGAACAGCACGCTGCCGATAATGCCGATGATATTGGCGACAAGCGGGCTCATGCCCGTCCCTGTGCGCTTTCGAGCAGCGTCAGGAAATCTGGGAAGCTGGTCGCGATGGGCCGCGTGTCGTCGACCTCGACGCCCGAATCGCTCACCAGCCCCGCCACCGCAAAGCTCATCGCGATACGGTGGTCGAGCGATGTCGTGATCGGCCCGCCGCCGCGAAGCGCCCTGCCCCCGCTGCCGGTGATGACAAGGCCGTCCTCGCGCTCTTCCACCGCCGCGCCGATCGCCTCGAGCCCACGCGCCATGGTCGCGAGCCGGTCCGATTCCTTGACGCGCAACTCGTCGAGCCCGGAGGTCACGGTCACGCCCTCGGCCATCGCGGCGGCGATGAAGAACACCGGAAACTCGTCGACCATGCTTGGCACGATCGCGGGATCGACGGTGATGCCCTTGAGCGCGCTCGCCCGCACGCGCAGGTCCGCCACCGGCTCGCCGCCGACGGTGCGTTCATTGAGCCGCTCGATCTGCCCGCCCATCGCCTCGAGCACGGTGATGATGCCGGTGCGCGTCACGTTCATGCCGACATTCTCGATCACCAGATCCGATCCCGGCACGATCAGCGCGGCGACGATGAAGAACGCGGCGGACGAGGGGTCGCCCGGCACGAAAATGTCCTGCGCCTTGAGATCGCATGGGCCGGTGACCGAGATATGCCGAACCCCGTCCGCATCGACCTCGACCGTCAGCGGCGCGCCGAACCCGGCCAGCATCTTCTCGCTATGGTCGCGCGTCGCCACCGGCTCGATCACGGTGGTGGTGCCCGGCGTGTTGAGCGCGGCGAGCAGGATCGCCGATTTGACCTGCGCCGAGGCGACGGGAAGCCGGTAGGTGATCGGCACCGCCGGCTGCAGCCCGCGCACCATCAGCGGCAGCGTACCGCCAGGGCTGGCGTTGAATTCCGCGCCCATTTCGCCGAGCGGATCGGTAACGCGCGCCATCGGGCGGCGGCTGAGCGATGCGTCACCGGTGAACATCGCGGTGATCGGGTGGCTGGCGACCAGCCCCATCAGCAGCCGGGTCGAGGTACCGCTGTTGCCCATGTCGAGCGCCTGTTCCGGCTGCATCAGCCCGCCCACACCGACGCCGTGCACCGTCCACACGCCATCGTCGCCGCGTGCGATCGTCGCGCCCATCGCCCGCATCGCAGCCGCGGTGGCGAGTACGTCCTCGCCTTCGAGCAAACCTGAAATCCTGCTCTCGCCCACGCACAGCGCCGACAGCATCAGCGCGCGGTGCGAGATCGACTTGTCGCCGGGAACGCGGATCGCGCCGGTCAGCGCAGAGCCTGCGGAAAAGCGGCGCGGGCGCGCCGCCTCGTCAGCGTGATGGGCCATGATGTTCAGTGCATTTCCGTTTGGGCATGGTCTGCCGGGGAGTAAAAGCGACGCAGCTTTTGACAGCGGCACAAAGCTATGGCAAGGCGCACGCCAATTTTCCGGCCGGTGGCGTGCGCGCCGCCTTGCGGAAGCGTGCAACCTTCTCCACATCGATCCATCGATTGAGCTGAAACCGAGGCATTTTTCATGATCAAGCCTGAATGGGGCGCCAAGCACAGCTGCCCGAAATGCGGCACCCGTTTTTACGACCTTGGCAAGGACGACCCCGTATCCTGCATCAACTGCGGCAACAGCTGGACGCCCGAGCCGGTGCTGAAGTCCAAGCAGCCGCTGCCCTTCGAGGAAGAGAAGAAGAAGGTCATCGAGAAGGAGGATGTCGATCTGGCCGATGAGGATCTGGACATCGACGAGGACGGCGATTCGCCCGACAACGATGTCGATCTGGGCGGAGACGACGACCTGGGCGTCGCTGCCGCCGATGACGACGATGAGGAAGGCTGAGCCTTTCCGATCCTAATGCGAAATATTGGCAGGGGGCAAAATTGCCCCTTGCCACCTTCGGATCGCTCGACTAAAGGGCGGTCCTCCCCGACGCCGGGGGGTCAAAAACCGGCGAAGATGGGGCCTTAGCTCAGCTGGGAGAGCGCTACACTGGCAGTGTAGAGGTCAGCGGTTCGATCCCGCTAGGCTCCACCATTTTTCCTCGACATCGCAGGATATCTGGCGTCAGACTTCGCGCTGACGGTGCCCTTTCCCGGGTACCTGCGCGATGTCGGAGGACCATCCTTGAGCACCATCCTGATTGCCGGTGGCACCGGTCTTGTCGGGCGCATCACGCTGGCGAAAGCGCTGGACGATGCGCGTGTTACACAGGTGGTGGCCCCCACCCGGAAAGCGCTGCCCTCGCACCCGAAGCTGGTCAACCCGCTCGTCGACTACGAGGCGCTGCCGCCGGAGGCCGATTGGTGGACGTGCGATGCCGTGATCTGCGCGCTGGGCACGACGCGGGCCAAGGCGGGGTCGGCTGAAGCCTTCCACCGGATCGATCACGATTATCCGCTGATGGTGGCGAGGCACTCACGTGCGCAGGGCGCGCAGGCCCTTGCCCTGGTGTCCGCGATCGGCGCGGATGCCGGCTCGCGGCTGATCTACAACCGCACCAAGGGCGAGGTCGAGGCGAGCATCGGCGCACTCGCTTATCGCAGCTATACCATCGTCCGCCCCGGGCTGATCGGCGGGCAGCGCGACGAGTTCCGGCCGATGGAGCGCGTGTCCGATGCGGTTCTCGGCGTGCTCGGGACCGTGCTGCCGCGCCAATGGCGGATCAGCCCGGCCGAGAATATCGCCGCCGCGCTGACCGAAGCGGCGCTGGCCGCCAAGCCCGGAAGGCACGTCGTGAGTGCCGCCGCACTCGCCTGAGCTATTGCTTCGGCGCGCCTGACCTGTCTCGGATCGCCTTGAACTCCGATCCCGGCTTCCATTGCGGCCAGCGGGTGGAGTTGGCGAGTTCTGCGCCGATCACCCCGGTGAGCGCAATGTCCTGCACCGCGCCGTCGAGGTTCCAGTCCGGCCCCCAGGCATCGCAGGCCTGGTGATAGCATTGGCCGGTATAGGCATCGATCCACGCCTGGCCCGCCGCGACGCCGCCTGCCTTCAGGTTGGAAGCCCCCGCAATGCCCATCAGCAGCATCACCGGCACGCCGCGCTTGGCGAAGGAGAAATGGTCGGCGCGGTAGAACAGGCCGCGCTCGGGCAGGCTTTCGGGCGTCACGGTCCGGCCCTGGGTTGCCGCCACGCGCGCCATGTCGTCCTCGAGCGTGTTCTGCCCCTTGCCGACCAGCACCACGTCGTTCGCCGCGCCTGCGGTCTGCAGGATGTCGAGCGCGAGATTGGCGACGGTCTTTTCCATCGGATAGACGGGGTTGGCCGCATAATATTCGGAGCCGAGCAGCCCGCGCTCTTCCGCCGTCCACAGGCCGAACACCACCGAGCGCTCGGGCGCCGGTCCCGCCTTCATCGATCGCGCGATCTCGAACAATCCCGCAATGCCCAGTGCATCGTCATTGGCCCCGGCGCGGTAGATGCGGCCCTGGGCGTCGGGCTTGCCCTGGCCATAGGCATCCCAATGCGCGCCGAACATCACGACCTCGTCCGGACGCTTGCGGCCGGTGATCTTGCCGAGCACATTGTGGCTGGTCACGACCTCGGGCTGCACCGGGATATCGGCATTGAGCGTCACGCCCTTCAGTTCCACCGGGCGGAATTGGGGCGACCGCGCCCCGACTTCCAGCCTGGCAAGGTCCAGCCCCGCCGCCGCGAACAGCCGCGCCGCAATGTCCGCCGACAGCCAGCCCTGCAGCCGCACGCTGGTCAGCTTGTCGGGCGCGCGGACGATGTCGTAATTCTCGCCGCCGGGGCTGATCACGACATTCCAGCCATAGCCGACGCCCGCCGCATTGTGGACGATCAGCGCGGCGACTGCGCCCTGGCGCGCCGCTTCCTCGAACTTGTAGGTCCAGCGGCCGTAATAGGTCATCGTCCGGTCGCCGAACTTGCCCACCGCCGGTTCGCCCGGCTTGGCGACGAAATCAGGATCGTTGATGAGGAACACCGCGACCTTGCCCTTGAGGTTCGCGCCCTTGAAATCGTCCCAGCCGCGCTCGGGCGCCTTCACGCCATAGCCGACGAACACCAGCGGCGCATTGGCGACGCGCGCGGCGTCTTCGGGGCGGATGGTCGAAAGGTAGATGTCCTCGGCAAGCTTCGGCGCGACCTTCCCCTTGGGCGTCGCGAAATCGAGCGTGCGCGGCGTCTGCAGCCTGGTGTGGAGGAGCGGCACCTTCTGCAGCCACTGGCCGTCAGGCCCCGCCGGCTCCAGCCCCAGTGCCTCGAGACGCGCGATCAGATAGCCGAGCGTCCGCTCCTCGCCGCGCGTGCCGGGCGCACGCCCCTCGAACGTGTCCGACGCGAGCGTGCGGACTGTTTCGACCAGCCGATCGGGATCGACGGTCATCTCGGTCTGGGCATGGACGGGAGCGGCAAGCGCGCCGATGGCGGCGGCGGCGAACAGGATAGGTTTCAGCATAACCCCGTCTTAACGCCGCGCCCTTTTAGCGCAAGCGATCAGGTTCAGGCCGCCTTCGCCGTGTCCACCGGTTCGAGCGAATCTTCTTCCCACAGCTGCTTGGCGCGCTGCACGTCGCTCTCGCTCACCTTGCCGATGCGGTGCGCGATGAAGTCGATGCCATCGATCAGCCACAAGGCAAGCTGCGGCTGAGTCAGGCGATAGACCCGGCTCTGCGCGAAGCTCTCGATCTCGACCAGCCCCAACGCGCGCAGCACGGCGAGGTGCTGCGACAGACGCGTCGGGGTGATGTCGAGCGCTGCGGCCATCTCGTTCACCGTCTGGTCGCCGATCCGCAGCTTCTGGATCAGCCGGATGCGATCGGGATGCGAAATCTGGCGCAGCACGGTGGCGAGTTCATGGGCAACGATCTTGCGGCTGGGCATCTTATTGTTCTCCAGTGGTGGCAACGAGCCGAAGGGAAGGACGCGGCTGGCGCGGCGACGGGGCCAGTGCTGCCGCAGGAATGGCACGCCATGACAAGCGGGCGCGCGAACGCTGCTCGCCGCCGCGACAGAGCTGGTGAATGAATTCGCCGTCGGTCACCTCGGTGACATAGGGCGCGACGGAGCCCCGGCCGGGGGTGATGATGCCGCAATCCCACAGCCGCGCGGTGCCCTGCATCAGCCGCTGAGCGGCATGGCCGAGGCCAGCATGGTGCGCTGCGAGCGCGAGCGCCTGCACCAGCAAGGGCGCGTTGAGCGGCAGCGTGCCATCCGCCTCGTCGAGCACCTCACCGGTGATCATGCTGACCCCGCGCCGATGCCAGAGCATCGGCCAGGGGGTCCAGATTCCGGTCAGCTCGGCGAGCATCGCAAACACCAGGCTGCGCAGCTCGGGCAGAACGATGATCGCATCCCAGCGCCCGGCATGGCGGACAAGATGGCACAGCGCATCCTCGATCGGCAGAATCTCGATTTCCTGCTGGTCGCGCGTCGCGACGCGTCCCGAGACAAGCAGCTGGCGCACCAGCGCGTTGCGGCGCTGGGCATCGACGACGATGCCGATCCGCTGGCGCCCTTCGGCAAGCGCAGCCTGCAGCATTGCCTGCAGGGTTTCCGCGCGCGGCATGGGGGCATCGCAATCGGCGTCGACGGCACAGGCCGCAGGATGGGGCGACATCAGCATCACATCGAGCGTGCTCGCCTTGAGCGGCTTGCCGGTGCCCTGATCCTGCAGATAGCTTGCGACCCAATCGACCCGCGGCAGCGCTGCATGGCCCCCGGCCTGAAAGGCGACGGGCGAAACATTCTGCCAGGGCTGGAACTGGGGCGCGGCCTTTGCCGCCCGGTGCGGTGCAGCCCATGCGGCAACCTGGCGAAGCGCACCACTCGGTCGCGCGGAGACATGTTGCACATCGAGTTCGAGCCATGCCGCGAGCCGCGTCAGCGCATCGCGCCAGTCCTGCGGCACCGGCTCGGCCGGCTCCGCCAGCAGCAGTTGCGATCCGCCGACCAGGCTGAGCGCCGGACGCGGGCCGGTGGAAAGCCCCTGACCGGATTGAACTGCGGGGATCCGGTCAGGGGCAACGCCCGCTTGTGCGACCGCAAGCGAGCGAAGGGGAAGGTCAGGCTGTTCGGGCAATATTTCCATCGAAAGGACCTTTGCGAGCGTCTGGGCTTGGGCTGCTGACTAAACGCATTGCGCACATCGCGGAAATTCAATAAAATCGCCCAATCGTTCGATTAATGCGAACTGCCTGGTGGAGCCTTGCCGCATGCACCTCAATTTCAAACATCTGCGCTATTTCCATGCGGTGGCGCATGACGGCAATCTCACCAACGCCGCGCGGCGGCTCAACGTCTCGCAATCCGCGCTGTCCACCCAGATCAAGCTGCTGGAAGAAAACATTGGCCATCAACTGTTTGAGCGTCGCGGACGGCGGCTCGAACTGACCGAGGCCGGGCGCGTGGCGCTGAACTATGCCGACAGCATGTTCGAGACGGCGAACGAGATGATGGCGACCTTTGCCGGCGGCAGCGGCAGCAGCCGACGGCATCTGCGTGTCGGGGCGCTCTCGACGCTGTCGCGCAATTTCCAGATGCGCTTCCTTGCCCCCATGGTCGGGCGCGACGACGTGCACATGGTGATCCGTTCGGGCTCGCTGCGCGATCTGGTCAAGGCGCTCGAGGCGCACGAGCTCGACGTGCTGCTGACCAACCGCCTGCCCTTTCGCGACAGCGGCACCAACTGGGTCGCGCACCTGGTCGACCAGATTCCGGTGAGCCTGATCGGCCCGCAAAAGGTCGATGTCTCCCGTACCCCGCTACGCGAGTTGCTGATGACCATGCGACTGGTGGTTCCCGCTACGGATTCCGGGGTTCGTGCCGATTTCGACCTGCTGGTCGACCGGCTCGGCATCCTGCCCAATATCATCGCCGAGGCCGATGACATGGCGATGCTGCGCCTGTTGCTGCGCGCCGGAACCGGAGTGGGCGTTGTGCCGCCGATCGTGGTGCGCGACGAGCTCAATATCGGCAGCCTGCACGACATCATGGCGATCCCGGGCCTCACCGAATCCTTCTACGCGATGACCCAGTCGCGGCGGTTTCCGCATCCCCTGGTCGATCAGCTGCTCGAGATCGCCAAAATCGCCTAGTTCGGAATTTCAGAACCAAATCTTTATTTCATTGAATTTTCCGTATCGATCGTTCGTCCGTATCCGTTGGCGACACGCGTGCCCCCCCGCTGGGGCCAGACGGAGACGGAAAGACGATGGATATCGCCCTTGCCCTGACAATCGGGATCGCCGCATTCACCGGATTGGGTGGTATCGCCCTGCTCGCAGGCGACCGCCACGCCCGCCTGACAGGACGAGCGCTGGAAGCCGCCCTGCTCGCCTGTCTTGGCCTCGCCATCGCGGCGCTGGTGCAACTGATCACCGCAGGACCGGTCACCTCCGAGCTGCTGGTCTGGCAGCATCTGGGGCTTTCCGTCCGGCTCGACGCAGTCAGCCTGCCAGTGACGATCCTGGTCAGTTTTGTCGGCTGGGTCGTGCTGCGCTTCTCGCGCACCTATCTGGGCGACGAACCGCGCCGCGCGCATTTCAAGGCCTGGCTGAGCTTCACGCTGGCCAGCGTGCTGCTGTTCGCGCTGTCGGGCAACCTGCTGCAGCTGGTCCTGTTCTGGATCGCCACCAGCCTGTGCCTGCACAAGCTGCTGCTCTTCTATCCCGATCGTGCCGCTGCACGCCGCGCCGCGCGCAAGAAATATATCACGGCGCGCATCGCCGATGTCGCGCTGGTCGGATCGGCGGCCTTGCTGTTCTGGGTCTATGGCACCGGCGACATCGCCACCATCCTCGATAGCGCGCGCAGCGGCGAGAGCGGCACCGCGATCCGGTTCGCCGTGTTCGGCCTGGCGCTCGCCGCCGTAATCAAGTCGGCGCAGTTCCCGCTGCACGGCTGGCTGACCGAGGTGATGGAAGCGCCGACTCCGGTCTCGGCGCTGCTGCATGCAGGCGTCATCAACGCAGGGGGCTTCCTGCTCATCCGCTTTGCCGATGTCCTGCTGCTGTCGCCCGCGATCATGGCGGGGCTGGTGATGATCGGCGGCTTCACCGCGGTGTTCGGCGGGCTGGTGATGCTCACCCAGCCTGCGGTCAAGACCTCGCTGGCCTGGTCCACCGTTGCGCAGATGGGCTTCATGATCATGCAGTGCGGCCTCGCCCTGTTCCCGCTGGCGATGCTGCACATCATCGCGCACTCGCTCTACAAGGCGCACAGCTTTCTCGCCTCGGGCGGCGCGGTCGAGCGGATCGCCGCGCTGCGGCGGCCTGGTCCGGTCGCCATTCCGGGCGCCAAGGCGGTTACCGGCGCGTTTCTTGCGGCGCTGGCCATCTATGTCGCGATCGGCTTTGCCTTCCGCTTTCAGGATACGTCGCCCCAGTCGATCGCGCTGGGCGCGATCCTGATCTTCGGCATCGCCTATCTGCTGGCCCAGGGCCTCGCCGGAGCCGCCCCCGTCCCGCTGATGCGGCGAATGGTCGTCTATTCGATCGCGGCCTCGCTCGGCTATTTTGCGCTGCATCATGTGGCCGATGCGCTGCTGCTCGGCCCCCTGCCCTCAACGCCTGCGCCCGGACCGCTCGAATGGGTGCTGATGATCCTGGCGGTGGTCAGCTTCGGCTTGGTCGCCATCGCCCAGTCGATGTTCCCGCTCTGGGCCTATCACCCCGCGGCGGCCGGCCTCAGGGTCCACCTTTCCAACGGCCTGTACGCCAACGCGCTGTTCGACCGCATGCTCGGCGGATGGACGCTCAAGCGGTCGCGCTGACACCAAGATCCGATTTTCCAAGGAGTTTGCCATGACGCAGGACAGCCTGACCAAACCCAAACCGACCGCCGCAGACATTGCGCTGATCGCCGACGCTGCCGCGCGCGCCATTCCGCCGGTCTGGCCGCTTGCCTCGAGCGTGGCCGTGAACCCCTATCTCGGCCAGGCCGGGCTCGACCTCGCCACCACCGCCGCGCTGCTCGCACGGGTAAGCGATGCCCCCGCCACGATGGCACGCAGCTGGTATCGCGAACGGATCGGCAATGGATCGATCACCGATGGCGATCTCGCCGCCGCACTAGCCGCCTGCACCGCATCGCCCTGCCCGGCGAGCGTGGCCGAGCTCAAGCTGGCGGCACAGCGACCGCATGTCCGCAAGGACCCGCTGCCGACGATCGCGGACCTCGCCGCGCGGGTTTCGGGCATCGATTGGCCCGCGATCATCGCCGAACGGCTCGGCCACTGGATCGCCGGATGGAGCGATGAGGGCCAGGCGCTATGGGCTGCACCGCAGGGCAAATCCGCCTTTCGCGCCTGGCAGGATGTCGCCACCCACGATCTGACCCCCGAGATCGCCGGCCTCAAGGGCTTTGCCCGGTTCGTCGCCGATGCGCCCGACAGCGCAGGTGATGCGCTCGCCGCCAGCGCCGCCCGGCTGGGACTGCCCGCTGCGGCCATGCCCACCTATTTTCACGCGCTGCTGATGACGCTGGGCGGCTGGGCGCAGGTTGGCCGCTACCGGCTGTGGCAGGCCGAGCTGGCTGGTCAGCAGGACAGCACGCTCACCGATCTGCTGTGCATCCGCCTGATGTGGGAAGATGCGCTGCTCGCGCAGTATCGCAGCCCGATCCTCGAGGCCTGGCAGGATGTGATGGCCGCGCATTCCGCTCCGGTTGCGCCCGATGCCGATCAGATCATCGACGCCATCCTGCAGGAAGCCGCCGAGCGCGCAGGCCAGCGGGCCATCGGCGAGACGCTCGCCGCTGCTCCCGCGACCAGCACCGCCGTGCCGCCCGCATTGCAGGCCGCCTTCTGCATCGACGTGCGCTCCGAGGTCTTCCGCCGCGCACTCGAAGCGCTCGACCCGTCGATCCAGACGCTGGGCTTTGCCGGCTTTTTCGGCCTCGGCGCGTCGCATCGTCGCTTTGCCTCGGATGTCCGTGAGCACCGGCTACCGGTGCTGCTCAACCCGAAGCTGACCACCAGCTCGGGAGGGGCCGAACTGGAAGACGTCGACCGCGCCGCCCGCTACCGGTCGCGTGCCAAGCGCGCCTGGGGCCGGTTCAAGCTGGCAGCGGTATCGAGCTTCGCCTTTGTCGAGGCAGCAGGTCCGGTTTATCTGGGCAAGCTGATGCGCGACAGTTTTGCGCTGAAAAAGACAAGTCTGCCCAACGATCCGATGCCGCGTCCCGACCCGGCGCTGAGCCTGGCGGACAAGATCGACGCGGCCGCTGCGGTGCTGCGCGCAATGTCCCTGACACAGGATTTCGCACCGCTGGTGCTGCTCGTCGGTCATGGCGCGAATGTTGTCAACAATCCGCACGCCAGCGGGCTGCATTGCGGTGCATGCGGCGGCTATTCGGGCGAGGTCAATGCGCGGCTGCTGGCCAGCCTGCTCAATGAACCGGCGGTGCGCGGCGGCCTGGCGAGCAATGGCATCATCGTTCCGTCGACCACATTGTTCGTTGCAGGCTTGCACGACACCACCACCGACAATGTGCTGATCTATGACGGCGATCACCCCTCGCCTGCCCATGCGAACGCGATCGACCAGGCCAGGGCCTGGCTGGCGAGCGCCGGCCTTGTCGCACGCGGCGAACGGGCGCTGCGCCTGCCCCGCGCCGATGGAGCGGCCGACGTCGCCAAGCGCAGCCGCGACTGGGCGGAGATCCGTCCCGAATGGGCGCTTGCGGGGTGCAAGGCGTTCATCGCCGCACCGCGCAGCCGCACCAGCGGCAAGAGCCTGGAGGGTCGCGCCTTCCTGCATGACTATCAGTGGCAGCAGGACGAAGGCTTTGGCGTGCTGGAACTGATCATGACCGCGCCGGTCGTCGTCGCCAGCTGGATCAGCCTGCAATATTATGGATCATCGGTCGCGCCGCACGTCTTTGGCGGCGGCAACAAGCTGATCCACAATGTCACCGGCGGCATCGGCGTGGTCGAGGGCAATGGCGGCACGCTGCGCGCAGGCCTGCCCTGGCAGTCGGTGCATGACGGCAGCGATCTGGTGCACGAACCGCTGCGGCTTTCGGTCTGCATCGAGGCGCCGGTCGAGGCGATGACCGCGATCCTCGAACGGCATGAAGGCGTGCGCGCGCTGTTTGACAATCGCTGGCTGCACCTGTTTGCGCTCAACGCCGCAGGCGAACTGGCCTGGCGCTATACCGGCAACCTGCAATGGGAGCGGGTCGACGGGCACGGCCAGACGATGATGGAGCGCGATCTGGCAGCCTGATCGAGCGCCGGCCCTGTCACTCCGCCAGCAGCGATGCAGCGGCGGACAGGGCCAGGCCCGACATCAGCAACCGCCGCAGGGTGAGGCTCGTGGGGATGGCGGAAACCCGCACCGCATCGGCCAGCCCGGCTGCCAGTGCCAACGTTCCCGAGCCGACCGATTCTTCCCATCGCGGGCGCAGTGCAGCAGCGATCGATGCGTTGCGCACCACCAGAATGTCCTGGATCCGCGATCCCGGCCTCGCGCCGATTTCCTGCTTGTAACCGCTATCGCCCGCACCCCAGTCCACCTGGCGAACGCCGCGCGCGAGCATGGCGTCGACCGCATGCAGTGTGACGATCTGGCCGGGAGAAGCATCGGCAAAACCCGCGTCATAGCTG
The DNA here is from genome assembly GCF_001557175.1 of Blastomonas sp. CCH9-A1. Taxonomy (NCBI): domain Bacteria; kingdom Pseudomonadati; phylum Pseudomonadota; class Alphaproteobacteria; order Sphingomonadales; family Blastomonadaceae; genus Blastomonas; species Blastomonas sp. CCH9-A1. The sequence goes on along the minus strand of NZ_LSHM01000066.1, from coordinate 94,273 downwards.
CTCGCGATGCCATAGGCGATCGCCCCGCAGACCAGGTCGAGCGAAAAGGCGATCGGGCGATCGGCGACATAGAGCAGGCTGGCGGTCAGCATTTCGGCCAGATCGGGATCGACCACCGCGCGCTGCCAGTGCGCCATCATGTGCGGATTCAGGAACTTGGCGCCGCTGCGGTCGGTGCGCGTGCCCACCCAGCTGTTTTCCTCGATCCGCGCCAGATCCTGGAACACCTGGCGCGACCAGTCGGTCCCGCGAACGATCCGCACGGTGACCGGGCCCTGTTCCTCGAGCCGCGCGGTCAATCGCCGCACCTTCTTGCGCCGCGACTTGCTGGGCCAGGCATCGGGCGATCCCGGCTCGGCAAAATCCTGGATGAAGCTCTGCCCCATGTCGCGGATCAGCACGTGCCACCCCATCGCATCGGCCGCCGCGATCATCAGCTGGGCCAGCCGGTCGTCGTGATAGATGGGGCCGATGCGCAGCAGCGGCCCGATGATCTCCTGCGCAGCGGGATGTTCCAGTACGGCGCGCATGTCGCCCACGCCGGTGCTCGGATCGATGGCGGCGCTGCGAAATGGCCAATAGCTTCCCGCGAGCGAGCGTGCGCGCAGGCCCGGTGGCCCCAGCTGGCGCATCGGCAGAGCGAGGATCGGGCTGCCATCGCCGCGATGGGCGACCAGGGTCGAGATTGCCTCGGGCTCGCCCCGGCAGAACCAGCCTTCGCGCAGGAAGCCATGGCTGGAAGGGCCAATGGCGGCCAGCATGTCGACGACGGGCGAGACGCCAGGAACCACTGCACATTCGATCGCTCCCAGCGCGACTGCCCCGGCGCGCAGGTTACGATGATCGACATGCAGCATATTTCACTCTCCCGAAGGCCTGGCCCCTGATATGGCAGCGAGAGGATAAGCGACGGTTAACCCGTCGGGCAATGATATAGTGTCACCGCCGGCGCCATCGGCCCCGGCGGTGCATTGCAGGATCAGAATTCCGACCAGTCTTCCTCATCGGCCTTCAGCGCCAGATTGCCGCTGACCATCGGCACGCGTGCCGGCCGTTTGGGCGCCGGACGAAAGGCAGACCGCGCCACCGGCATGGCGTTCTGCTGGCCCAGCTGGAACCGGCCAACCTTCTCGGCGAGATCCTGCGCTTCGCTGGCCAGGCTGCGCGCCGAGGCGGCGGTTTGCTCGACCATGGCAGCGTTCTGCTGGGTCATCTTGTCCATGTCGCCCACGGCAGAATTGACCTGGATCATGCTGGCCGACTGGCTTTCCGCCGATGCGGCGATGCGGGTGATCACCTGGCTGACCTCGCCGACGCGCTCGACGATGCGGGTCAGCATCGTGCCGGTCTCGCCGACCAGCTTCACGCCATTGTCGACATGCTCGGTGCTGTTGCTGATCAGCGTCTTGATCTCCTGCGCGGCGTCGGCGCAGCGCTGCGCCAGCGCCCGCACCTCGTGCGCGACGACGGCAAAGCCCTTGCCGGCATCGCCCGCGCGCGCCGCCTCTACCCCCGCGTTCAGGGCCAGCAGGTTGGTCTGGAAGGCAATGCCGTCGATCACGGTGATGATCTTGCCGATCTCGCTCGACGACTTCTCGATCGAGTCCATCGCGCCGACCGCCTTGCCGACGATGACGCCGCCTTCGGTCGCCTCGGCCTGCATCTTGGCCATCTCGGCATTGACCGCGACCGCACTGCGGGTGGTTTCCTGCACCATGTCGGTCGCGGCGCGCATGGCAGCGGCGGTTTCCTCGAGCGACGCGGCCTGTTCCTCGGTGCGCGAGGCGAGATCATCGGCGCCGGTGCGGATTTCGCCGCTGCCCGAAGAAATGACGCTGACGCTCGAGCTGACCGCGAGCAGCGTTTCGCGCAGAGCCGCAGTGGCGGCGTTGAAGTCCTGCTCGACCTGCGCATATTCGGCAGGCAGCCCCGACATCTGCGTGGTCAGATCGCCTTCGGCCATGCGCTTCAATGCGATGCCCATCTGGCCGAGCACGACACCGCGCACCTTTTCCTCGGCGTCGACGAAATAGGTCGACAGCGCGACATCGATATCGAGCAGTGAAACCTTGACCAGCGCCGCGACATCCTTGGCAAGCTTGCGGCGGCCCGGCACGAAGCGCAGCAGCCCCGGCGAGATCATGCCGTAGATCATCTCTTCCAGGATCAGCGCATGGCCACCAACATACCATTTCGGCTCCAGCCCGATGCGTGCGTGCACCTGGCCCACGCCAACGGCGCGCTTCATGTAATCGTCGGTCAAGCCATCGCCGAAGATCTTCATCCAATGGCTGTGCTGTGCATTCTTGGCGTATTGCAGCCGCGAGCTGTCGCTGAAAAAGCCTTTGAGCTCGGGAATGCCCCCGACCTTGCGGTAGAATTTTTCGAGCGCGCGATTGACGTGCCGGCCCAGCGAACGTTTCACCCTGCGGAAGGTGGAACTGTCTGCGCGGTCCAATTCGTAAAACTCAAGCCTCTCCTGCAAGCCCGACTGCATTTCCCTTTCTCCCAAAAAAGGTAAACAACGCTGAGGCTGGCATTTAGAACGTCGAAGTTAATTAGGTGTTGAAGCCGACGAAAAAAGCTCAAGAATGGTGGTAAGCAGGTTTTAACGAACTAATTGTCAGTCCAGATTGACACTTCCGCCTGGCTATTGCTGTTTACAGGGCCGCCGACAGCTTCAGCTTACCTGCAGAACCTTGCAGATAAGACAAAAGGCCGGGAGATCACTCTCCCGGCCTTCCTGTGCGACCCTTAAGGGCTATATTTATTCTGTATTATTCTGCGGCTTCCATCGGATCAGCCTTGTCCGGCTTGCCGTCGCCGTCCGTATCCCAGGCATCGGCCTTGCCGTCATTGTTGCGGTCCCAGGCGTCCATGGTACCGTCGCCGTTCGAATCCAGCGTGGCGGGCGGTGCCTGATCGGCGGTTGCCGGGGCGTCAGCGCCGGGGGCCGGAGTTTCCGAAGCAGGCGCTTCGGTGGTCGGGCTGGCGGGGGTTTCCTGCATGGCGTCCTGCGCCAGGACGGGGGTTGCGGCCAGCGCACCGGCAGCGATCAGGGTTCCGATAATCGAGTTCTTCATAGCTTTTACTCCTCGTTTCGTAATGCTCTCGGCGGGCATTCAGGTGGAGAGATCTTGCTTGCTCCGACCTATCAACGAGGGGAAAGCACTGCTGTTCCGGCGGATATTGCGCCCATTGCGTGTCTCCCAGCAGGTTCCAGCAAGTTGCCGTACAGATTCTTCGCACTATCGCACGATCACTACTTGGGCCGCGTCAAGTTGCTCGGAATCAGCGATGAAAATCGACTTCAACTCGTCGCAATTCGACATGAAAAGGGGCGCCACCCGCAAGGAGTAGCGCCCCGAATAGTGTCACATCGAATGCCGATAGCGATCAGGCTGCGGCAAACAGCTCCGGTTCCAGCGCCATGATGGCATCCGATCCGGCCTCGATCTTGCGGCGCAGCGCGCCGGCATCGGGCATGATCCGCTCGGCGAAATAGCGCGCAGTCTTGAGCTTGGTCTCGTAGAACACGGCATTGCCGCTGCCGGCTTCCAGCGCCGCGATCGAGGCGCGCATCATGCGCAGCCACATCAGGCCCAGCGCGACGATGCCCATGATGTGCATATAGCTGTGCGCGCCCGCGCCGACATGGTTGGGGTTCATCATGCCGTTCTGCATGAACCACATGGTCGCCGCCTTGAGCTCGCCCGCCGCCTTTTCCAGACGCGTGGCAAAATCGACAAGGCGCTCGTCGGCCTTGGCATCGGCGCATTCGCTGTCGATGATGCCGAAGAAGGTCTGCACCGCGCGGCCGCCATTCTGCGCCAGCTTGCGGCCGACCAGGTCCATCGCCTGCACGCCGTTGGTGCCTTCGTAGATCATGGCGATGCGCGCATCGCGCACATACTGCTCCATGCCCCATTCGGCGATATAGCCGTGGCCGCCATAGACCTGCTGCATGTTGGTGGCGATCTCATAGCCCTTGTCGGTGCCATAGCCCTTGATCACCGGGGTGAGCAGGCTGATCAGATCGTCCGCCGCGACGCGCTCTTCCTCGGTCTGCGCCTTGTGGGTCAGGTCGACCTGCAGGCCGCCCCAGAGGATCAGGGCTCGCAGGCCCTCGTTGATCGCCTTGGCCTCCATCAGCATGCGGCGGACATCGGGATGCACGAACAGCGTGTCGGCCTTTTCGTTCGCGTCCTGCGCGCCGGTCAGCGCGCGGCCCTGGCGACGGTCGCCAGCGTACTGCACCGCGTTCTGGTACGAGACCTCGCCCATCGACAGGCCCTGCCCGCCGACGCCGAGACGCGCGGCGTTCATCATGATGAACATCGCGGCAAGACCCTTGTTCTCCTCGCCCACCAGATAGCCGGTTGCGCCGTCATAGTTCATCACGCAGGTCGAATTGCCGTGAATGCCCATCTTGTGCTCGATCGAGCCGCACGACACGGCGTTGCGCTCGCCCAGCGAGCCGTCGTCGTTGACGAGGAACTTCGGCACGATGAACAGCGAGATGCCCTTGACGCTGTCGGGGGCGTCGGGGGTCTTTGCCAGCACCAGATGGATGATGTTCTCGGTCAGGTCATGCTCGCCCGACGAGATGAAGATCTTGGTGCCGGTGATCGCATAGGTGCCACCGGGCTGCGGGACCGCCTTGGTGCGGATGAGGCCGAGATCGGTGCCGCAATGCGGTTCGGTCAGGTTCATCGTGCCGCCCCACTTGCCGCTGATCATGTTGGGGCAGTATTTTTCCTTCTGCTCCTGGCTGCCCTTGGCAAGGATCGCCGAGACCGCGCCGTGCGTCAGGCCGGGATACATGGCAAAGGCCATGTTGCTCGACGACATGAATTCCTCGAACGCGATGCCGACGACATGCGGCATGCCCTGCCCGCCGAACTCTTCCGGCGCGGCCAGCGTGCCCCAGCCCGCCTCGCAATATTGCTGATAGGCTTCCTTGAAGCCGTCGGGCGTGGTGACGGTGCCATCGGGATGGCGGGTGCAGCCCTGCTGGTCACCGATCTGGTTGAGCGGGAACAGCACCTCCTCGACGAACTTGCCGGCTTCCTCGAGCACGGCGGACAGCACGTCGGGCGCGGCATTGTCAAAGCCCGGCAGGTTGGAATATTTCTCGATTCCCAGCACCTCGTTCAGGATGAACTGGGTATCGCGCACCGGTGCGGTATATTTGGGCATCTTGCGGGTCCTCTCAAAACATATGGGTCAGATCAGGCCGGGGAGAGCCTGAGAAAGGGGCGTGGTCCGTGACCGGCAACCGCCCGGATCGAAACGCGGGCATCAGCCCTGGTCGGCACGATCCACTTGCTCGACCATTTTCACGAACTGCGAAAGCTCCTGGATGGCGCTTTCGAGGTCCTTCTTCTGCTTGCGCATCAGGGCTATACGCTCCTTGCAGCGCTGAAGTGTCACGCGGCGCTGTTCGCGCCGTCCGTCGCCAATATCGTAAAGGTCGATCATCTCGCGGATTTCGCCCAGGCTGAAACCCACATTCTTGGCGCGCATGATCCAGGCGAGCCGCGCGCGGTCGCGCTTCGAATAGACGCGGGTCAGGCCACGCCGCTCGGGCGCGATCAGGCCTTCGTCTTCATAGAAACGCAGCGCCCGCGCGGTGACGCCGAATTCGTCCGACAGATCGGAGATGGTATAGCTATCCCGGTTTTGCAGATCGGGAGTGTCGATGCGGCCAAGGGTCGAACGGTCGTGCATGGAAGTGGCGCTACATTACCTTGACGTAAACGTCAAGTAAATTTCAGCCCGCGCAGAGCCGCTTCACCGATCGCCCGGTCGCGCCGCCTGCCGCTGCATTGCCCGGCTCGACCAGCGCGAAAGAGGCTCCGGCCAGACTCGCCCGGTCGCTGCACAAAGCCGCGCAGGCGGCGGGCACGCTGCCGGGCACCACCAGCGCATTGCCGTCGAACTGTGCCGAAAAGCGGCAGCCCGCGATGGCATCGCCCTTGCCGTTTCGCGACAGGCTGAGTTCGGCCGCCTCTCCTGCCAGCTGCGCGCTGCCGGTGCCCTCGCACTGGCTCGACGCGCCGAACGTGACCAGCACCCCGACCTTGTAACCCCTGATCCGATCGCCGCGCGCGCAGAAGCTGTCCGCACCGGTCGCGCCGGGATCTGCAAAAGCACCGGCCAGATCGATGGCCTGGGGATCGACAATCACGCCCGCATCGATTGCGGCGGCGTCCAGCGGGGTCAGCGCGTCATCGTCGCCGCCTGCCTGCGAAACGCTGCACCCGGCCAGTAGCAGGCAGGCGAGCAGCGCCCTGCGCATCAGGCGATCCGCTCCAGCGAACCGTCGCTTGCCACCCGGCGATAGAAGCACGACGGCGCGCCGGTATGGCAGGTCGGTCCCGCAGGCGACGCGATCACCCATACCGCGTCCTGATCGCAGTCGATCCGCAGCTCGATGAGCTTGAGCACATTGCCCGAGCTTTCACCCTTCTTCCACAGGCTCGCGCGCGAGCGCGACCAGAAATGCACCTCGCCGGTCTCGGCCGTCAGCCGCAGCGCCTCTTCGTTCATGTGCGCAACCATCAGCAGCGCTCCGCTCGCCGCGTCGGTGACGCATGCGGTGATCAGCCCTGCGGCATCGAATTTGGGGTCCAGGTCCAGCCCGGTCTCGCGGATATCGGCCATATCGCCCGGTTAATCGCACCCAGCGCCCCGTGCAACACGGTTAACGAAAAATGACCTGCGAATTCTCCTGTGACAAATGCAAGACAAACCCCATATGCGCGCCTATAGGGGTGCCAAACCACCCGGCTGCAACCGAATCGGGCGCGCAACATGATCACCACACATCCTTTTGACGACGACAAGCTGCGCGAAGAGTGCGGCGTTTTTGGCGTGGCCGGCGCGGTCGATGCCGCGGCGATGGTCGCTTTGGGGCTGCACGCGCTGCAGCACCGCGGCCAGGAAGCCGCAGGCATCAGCAGCTTCGACGGGCGCCATTTCCACAACCACAAGGCGCTGGGCCATGTGGCGGGCAATTTCGACAGCGAAGAGACGATGCGCGCGCTGAAAGGCGACTGGGCGATCGGCCATGTCCGTTATGCGACGACCGGCGAGACCGCGCTGCGCAACGTCCAGCCGCTCTATGCAGAGCTCTCCTCGGGCGGCTTTGCCATCGCGCACAATGGCAATATCTCGAACGCGATGAAGCTGCGGCACGATCTGGTGCGCACCGGATCGATCTTCCAGTCGACGAGCGACACCGAGACGATCATCCATCTCGTCGCGACCTCGCGCTACCGGACGCTGCTCGACAAGTTCATCGATGCACTGAAACAGGTCGAGGGCGCCTATTCGCTGATCTGCCTGACCGACAGCGGCATGATCGCCTGCCGCGATCCGCTGGGCATCCGCCCGCTGGTCATGGGCCGTATCGGCGACACCGTCATCTTCGCATCGGAAACCGTGGCGCTCGACATTGTCGGCGCGGAATTCGTCCGTTCGGTGGAGCCGGGCGAGCTGATCGTGGTAAGCGGCGGCGAGATCCGCTCGCACCGCCCCTTTGCCGACAAGGCGCAGCGCCCCTGCATCTTCGAGCATGTCTATTTCTCGCGCCCCGATTCGATCGTCGACGGATCGTCGGTCTATTCGGTGCGCAAGGCGATCGGCGCGCAGCTGGCGATGGAAAACCCGGTCGAGGCGGATCTGGTCGTTCCCGTGCCCGACAGCGGCACCCCGGCGGCGATCGGCTATGCCCAGCAATCGGGCCTGCCGTTCGAGCTCGGCATCATCCGCTCGCATTATGTCGGCCGCACCTTCATCCAGCCGGGCGACGGCGTGCGCCATCTCGGCGTCAAGCTGAAGCATAATGCCAACAAGCCGCTGATCGCGGGCAAGCGCCTGGTGCTGATCGACGATTCGATCGTGCGCGGCACCACCTCGCTCAAGATCGTGCAGATGATGCGCGATGCCGGCGCGGCGGAAGTCCATATGCGCATCGCCAGCCCGCCGACGATGCACAGCTGCTATTATGGTGTCGACACGCCCGAGCGTTCGAAGCTGCTCGCCGCGCAGAAATCGATCGAGGAAATGCGCCAGTTCATCCAGGCGGATTCGCTGTCCTTCCTCTCGATCGACGGCTTGTATCGCGCGCTGGGCGAAGCCAGCCGCAACGATGATCGCCCGCGTTATTGCGATGCGTGCTTCACCGGCGACTATCCCACGACGCTCACCGATCTGGCCGAGCGCGACCAGCCGAACCAGCTGACCCTGCTGGCCGAACGGGTCGCCGGCTGAGGGATTTCACGACCATGACCGACAAGAACCTGCAAGGCCAGCTCGCCCTGGTCACCGGCGCGAGCCGTGGCATCGGTGCTGCGACTGCCAAGGCGCTCGCGGCCCGCGGCGCGCATGTCATCCTGACCGCCCGCACGGCAAAGGACCTGGAAGCCGTCGAGGATGCGATCTTCGAGGCGGGCGGCAGCGCCACCATCGCCCCGCTCGACCTGGCCGATGGCGACAGCATCGCCCGGCTCGCCGCGGCGATCGGCGGACGCTGGGAAGCGCTCGACATTCTGGTCCTGAACGCCGCGATGCTGGGCAGCCTGGGCCCCGTTCCGACGATCGACGGCGGTGAACTCAACCGGCTGATGACGCTCAATGTTCTGAGCGCACAGGCCATGATCGCCTATTTCGACCCGATGCTGCGCAAGAGCGCGCATGCCCGCGTGATCGGCCTCACCAGCTCGGTCGCCGCAAAACCGCGCGCCTTCTGGGGCGCCTATGGCGCGTCCAAGGCCGCGCTCGAGGTGCTGATCGCTGCCTATGGCGAGGAAATGCGCAATATCGGCAAGATCCGCACCGCGATCGTCGACCCCGCGCGCACCCGCACCGCCATGCGCGCCAAGGCCTATCCCGGCGAAGACCCCGCGACGGTGAAACTGCCCGACGTGGTGGGCGAAGCGATCGCGGAACTGGTCTCGGGCGAGTTCGAGACGGGGACGAAGGTGGTGCTGCAGGGGTGATCTTTCAACCGCAAGTAACCTCGCTCAGCATTCTGAAATCATATCATCATCTGAAGCGGAGCAGGTCAGGGCAGATTCTCGTTTGACTTGTTGGAAAATGTTGCTGATATGTTCTTGCCGATTTTCCTTTCGGGAGCGGCATGATGCGTGGTGGCGGACAATTTTTGCAGAGCGGTTTTGCATTGTGGTTGCGAACAGGCCGCTGGTCTGATCCCAATTCACCTAATGCTATCGAGTGCAAGTTCAATCCTTGGCACGACCCTGATGACGGTCGTTTTACGTTCTCAGGCACGGGCCGACATTATGGCTCAAGCAGTGAGGAACGCTCTCCAGTCAACCGTCGGTCAGCACGGCGCAAATCACCACCACTGCGCGTTGATGTTCCGGGACAGCCGCCACAGAGGCGGACGGCGCAGGGCTTTGGCGGAGGTGGCTCGACGGGCTCCTTTCGATCTTCTTCTGTTGGCCCCAAGCGCGAACTGAGGGCGCAGCAGCAATCTTCCTCCAGCGCAGCACCTGCTATTGCAGATAATGTACTGCGTGAGTCGTCAGGCTTGAACGACCAAGCACGTGCGACATTGCCGTTCAAGCGAGTGGCAAAGACGGTCATTCGCCACGGCTATCGGTTCGAAATTGACGATTTGGGTCGAACTTGGAAGGTCGAAGGCACGATTATCGAAGACCAGCACCAACGTCGGTCGAAACAATCCCAGTTGCAAGCGGGAGGCAAGTATCGGCTTCCAACGGATGATGGCGGACACTTTATCGCGAGGCGATTCAAGGGACCGATGGAAGCCTTCAATCACTTCGCGCAGGATGCCGAATTCAACCGGAACACCTATGCCAGGATGGAAAATCAATGGGCAAGCGCGCGTCGAAAGGGTGAGAAGGTGACCGTCAAGATCGTCCCTGTTTACAAGGGTCAATCGCGCCGACCCGCCAGCTTGAACATTTGGTTCACGATCGGATCGAAGCAGCACAGTTTGAATATGCCCAATCAACGAGGAACAAAGTGATGCTTGATCTCGCCCGAAAATCGGAGATTCTCAGCGAGATCGCTGAGACCCTTGCCTCCGAGACCGAGTTCAGCTCAAACGGCCTTCTTTTGGTCGCTGCTGTCGATCGAGGCTTTTTGAGTCTTTCGCTGTTCTCGGATCGTGGACGGGATGTGGAATACCGGCACGTCGACTACGACCGCTATGCCACCTTGCTGAACGACTTATGGGCAATGGAGCCGCTGAGCAAAAGGTGGGAGGAGGTCGAAATCTACCTAAAAGCAGGGCAATTCAAGGTGAAGTTTGTCTACCAGGAGGATTTTGATCCCGATGAACTCGACACGGAACGGCGACATGCCACGGCGACCGACTATTTCGGTGGCAAGCCGATAAAATATCCCGGCCTGGATGGGCGGGATGGCTGGGTAATGTGATCATCTAGCAGCGCACTCATAAGTGCCCAGCTCCGCTGCTTTGACCTTTCACTCTGCAGCCAGAGCATCGCCATGAAGTCGAGGGCTCGCCTGACCAACTGCCAGCTATAGACGACGCTGAAGCAAGACGGGGTTGCTATTCCAGCGCCGTGATGATCGCGCTGAAGTCCAGCCCCTGCGCATCCGCCTCCACGAACGCCGCATAGATCGCCTCAGCCCGTTCGCCCATAGGCACGCGCGCGCCGCTGGCCTTCGCGGCATCGAGCGCCAGGCGCATGTCCTTGAGCATCAGTGAGGCGGCGAAGCCTCCGGCATAGCCATTGTCGGCGGGGCTCGCGGGGCCGACGCCGGGGACGGGGCAATAGCTCGTCATTGACCAGCTCTGGCCCGAGGCCTTGGACGAGATGTCGTAGAAGGTCTGGAGGTCGAGCCCGAGCTTCTTCGCCAGCATGAAAGTCTCGCAGGTCGCGGCCATGGTCGCGCCCAGCAGCATGTTGTTGCAGATCTTCGCCGCCTGGCCTGCGCCATTGTCGCCGGCATGGATCACCGCCTTGCCCATATCGGCGAGGATGGACTCGGCGCGGGCAAAGGCGTCCGCGCTGCCGCCGACCATGAAGGTGAGCGTGCCGCCATTGGCCGCTGCAATGCCGCCCGAGACCGGCGCATCGACCGCCTCGAGCCCGCGCGTCTTGGCCGCGCTCGCGACCTCGCGCGCGGTGTCGACATCGATCGTCGAGCAATCGATCAGCAGCGTGCCGGGCTTTGCCGCGCCGAACACGGTCTCGTTGTACACGCTGGCGACATGCTTGCCAGCGGGCAGCATGGTGACGACGACATCCGCCTCGCTTACCGCCTGCACCGGATCGGACACCGGATGGCATCCCGCCGCCCCCGCACGCGCCAGCGCCTCGCCCGAAAGGTCGAAGGCGATGACCTTGTGCCCCGCTTTGGCGAGGTTCGCCGCCATGCCGCCGCCCATATTGCCCAGGCCGATAAATCCGATTGTGCTCATGTTGTTGCTCCGCTCTCCGTCTGCGCGTCTCAGCGCGCTTCGATCAAATCCCACCGGTTGCCGTACAGATCGGCAAACACCGCGACCTTGCCATAGGCTTCCTGGCGCGGCGCTTCGGCAAAGGCCACGCCCGCCGCGACCATGCGCGCATGATCGGCGTCGAAATCCCCCGTGTGGACGAAATAGGCCACGCGCCCGCCCGCTGCCTTGCCGACCGCCGCCAGTTGTGCCTCCGACGTCGCGCGGGCGAGCAACAACTGCCCGCCCCCATCGCCGGCGACGCGCACCCAGCGCTTGCCGCCGCCCAGATCGCTGTCCTCGATCACCCGCCAGCCCAGCGCCTGGCCGAACCAGGCAATGGCCTCGTCATAATCGCGGACGAGATAGGCGCTATAGGCGAGATGCATGCGACCGGCCTCGGGCTCAACCCATGGTCGGAATGACGAATGCGTTGCCGCCGTCCACCGCGCCGTCGGGCCAGCGAGCGGTGACCGTCTTGATCTTGGTCCAGAACTTGACGCCTTCCATGCCGTGCTGGTTGGTGTCGCCGAACGCGCTGCGCTTCCAGCCGCCGAAGGTGTGATAGGCCACCGGCACCGGAATCGGCACGTTGATGCCGACCATGCCGACGTTGACCCGCCCGGCGAATTCGCGCGCGGCATGGCCGTTGCGGGTGAAGATGGCGACGCCGTTGCCGTACTGGTGCTTGCTGGGCAGCGACACGGCTTCCTCGAAATCCTTCGCGCGGACGATCTGCAGCACCGGGCCGAAAATCTCTTCCTTGTAGCTTTCCATATCGGTGGTGACGCGGTCGAACAGCGTTGGGCCAACGAAAAAGCCGTTCTCATGCCCCTGCAGCGTGAAGCCGCGGCCATCGACGACCAGCTCGCCGCCCTCGTCGATACAGGTCTGGATCCAGCCTTCGACCTTGGCCTTGTGCGCGGCGGTGACGACCGGGCCGTAATCGGCATCGGGATCGGACGAGACGCCGAGGCGCAGCTGCTCGATCGCGGGGATCAGCTTGGCGCGCAGGCGATCGGCGGTCTCGTCGCCCACGGGGACGACCACGGGCAGCGCCATGCAGCGCTCGCCCGCCGAACCGAAGGCCGCGCCCGCAAGATCCTTGACCACCTGGTCGAGATCCGCATCGGGCATGACGATGCCGTGGTTCTTCGCGCCGCCCATCGCCTGGACGCGCTTTCCGGCAGCGACGCCGCGCTGGTAGAGATAATGCGCGACATCGGACGATCCGACGAACGATACGCCCGCAATGGCCGGGTGATCGAGGATGGCGTCGACCATTTCCTTGTCGCCATGCACGACCTGAAGGATGCCATCGGGCAGGCCCGCTTCGCTCATCAGCTCGGCCAGGCGCACCGGCACCGAGGGGTCGCGCTCGCTGGGCTTGAGGATGAACGCGTTGCCCGTCGCGATCGCGGGGCCGAACATCCACATCGGGATCATCGCGGGGAAGTTGAACGGGGTGATGCCTGCGCCGATGCCGATCGGCAGGCGCATCGAATAGACGTCGATGCCCGGACCCGCGCCGTGCGTATATTCGCCCTTCACCGCATGCGGGATGCCGCAGCAGAATTCGATGACCTCGAGCCCGCGCTGGATATCGCCCTTGGCGTCGGCATGCACCTTGCCATGCTCGCTGGAGAGCAAAGCGGCGAGCTCGTCGATATTGGCCTCGACCAGTTCCTTGAACTTGAACATCACGCGCGCGCGGCGCTGCGGGTTGGTCGCGGCCCAGGCGGGTTGGGCTGCGAGTGCGGCATCGACCGCGGCGTCGAGAACGGCGGCGCTGCCGAGATCGACCTTGGCCTGCACCGTCCCGCTATTGGGATCGAAAATGTCGGACTGGCGGGTGCTGGCGGGCGCGGTAACGCCGCTGGCCAGGCGATGGGTGACGGTGCGCATCGATGCTCTCCTATGGGTGCTTGTCGCTTGTGGGCCGCAATAGCCTCTGGCATTCCTGCATGCAATTGCGTAAAAACGTCACACGAAGCTGCATAAATGCCATGATTTGGAGCGGGTGAATGAACTGGGACGATCTGCGCATCTTCCTGATGCTGGCGCGCGCAGGCTCCGTGGCGGAAGCAGCGCGGCGGCTGGAGATCGACCCGACCACGGTGGCGCGGCGGCTGCAACGGCTTTCGGGCGACCTGCAATCAACCCTTTTCGAGGCGAGCGGCAAGGGCATTGCGCTCACCGAACATGGGGCCAAGCTGCTGCATTATGCCGAAGGGGCGGAACAGGCGCTGGTCGACGCACGCACCGAACTGACCGGCGAGCAGACGGTGTTTGCAGGAACCATCCGGGTCAGTGTCGCCGAAGGCTTTGCCGCGTGGATCATTGCCCACAACCTCGCGAGCTTCCACCGCCAGCACCCCGCGATCCGCATCGAGCTCGTCGCGACCAACGGCTTCCTCAACCCCAGCAAACGCGAGGCGGACCTGGCGATCATGCTCTCGCGCCCGACCGCGGGGCCATTGAAGGTGCGCAAGCTGGTCGACTATCAGCTCGGCGTCTATGCCGACCGCGACTATCTCGCCGCCGCCGGGCCGATCCAGAGCGTCGAGGACCTGCGCCGCCACCCGTTGATCGGTTATATCCCCGATTTCATCTACGCCGACGAGCTGCGCTATCTCGACGAGATCGGCCCCGGGCTGGAACCGGTGCTGACCAGCTCGAGCATCAACGTCCAGCACAGCCTGATCGCCTCGGGCGCGGGCGTGGGCATATTGCCGTGCTTTATCGGCGAACAGAATGCGCGGCTGGAACGCGTGCTGGCGGGCAGCGTGGCGATCCACCGCAGCTTCTGGCTGGTCGTCCACCGCGACATGCGCAAGCTCGCGCGGGTCGATGCGTTCATCCGCTGGCTCGACGCGCTGGCGGAACGGATCGCGCCGGTGATGGGGGAGGATGGATAAGCCCTCGCGCCCCACGCCCCTCTCTCCCCTCGCGGGAGAGATACGAAGGCTTGCGAGCGCAGCTCGCTAGCCGCAGTTGAGAGGTGTCAACGCAAGCCCCCCTCCCAACCCTCCCCCCTGAAGGGGAGAGGGCTATCCAGCACCAAGCCTAACCACCTCCGCTCATCCTGAGCAGCGGGCGCAGCCCGCGTCGTCGAAGGACCCGCGCCCACGCTGGCCATATAGCGGGGCCTTCGACAGGCTCAGGCTGAGCGGAGGTAGTTGCTACCAAGATCGTGATGGCACGCAATTGCCCACTCACCAAGCATTGTAGATGCCCATTGGCCTGCTATTCATGCCAAAATGAAAATCTCATCCAAGCGAACCGTTGCAAGTCTCCGTTGGATGGCGGCCTATCTATGGTCGGTGCCATTGGCCTTGATGATCTCGGATGTTCTGGACTGGTCATATGATGGCGGTCCCGGCTGGTGGCTTGTCGCCGGATGGACTGCGCCCGTGGTGTTCGTTGCTTCTTGGTTTCGCCCGGTGGTTTCAGAACCAGCCATTGTAAGTATCTATTTTATCGTTGTGATAGCTTTCACCGCGTATACAGCGTCGCTCGCGAGCGTCACAACCGAGCACGAAATCAATAGCTAGCGCTCGCGCGCAACTGTCATTGCAGCCTTGCCCCTCAAGGCACCACCACCTGCCGGATCGCCGTCCCGCTCGCGAGCTCATCGAACAGCGCGTTGATCTCTGACAGCGGGCTCACCGAACTCAGCAGCTTTTCCACCGGCATGCGTCCGGCGCGCCAGAGGGCGATGTAGCGGGGTATGTCGCGCGAGGGGATGGCGTTGCCCATATAGCTGCCCATCAGCGTCTTGCCGTCGCCGACCAGCGAGACGGCGGGGATCGAAAGCATGTCCGCCGGGTTGGGCAGGCCGACGGTGACGATCCGTCCGCCGCGCCGCGCGAGGCCATAGGCCTTGGCGAGCACCGGGGCCTTGCCGACGGTCTCGATCACCAGATCGGGCTTGCGGCCCAGCGCCGCGACCACCGCGTCCTCTCCATCTTCCGGAGGCACGGCGGCGAGCGCGCCGAGTTCGAGCGCCAGCGCGCGCTTCTCCGGCACCGGGTCGATCGCCACCACCGGGTTCGCGCCGCCCGCGATCGCCGCCATCAGCGCGGCAAGGCCGACGCCGCCCAGGCCATAGACGACCACGCTTTCGCCCGCGCGCAGATTTCCACCGTTGAGCACCGCGCCCGCGCCGGTCAGCACCGCACAGCCGAACAGGGCGGCGATCTCGACCGGAATGTCGCTGTCGATCTTCACCGCCGAGCGCCGGTCGACCACCGCATGCGTCGCGAAGGCCGAGGAGCCGAGATGATGCTGCACCGCGTGACCATTCTCGGACAGGCGCCGCTCACCGCTCAGCAGCGTGCCCGCGCCGTTCGCCGCCGCGCCATTGCCGCACAGATAGCCCTCGCCCGAATGGCAACTGGGGCAATAACCGCACAGGGGCAGGAAGCTCAACACCACCCGGTCGCCAGGGGCGAAATGCTTGGCGGCAATGCTGCCAGGTTCCAGCACCGTCGCCACCGCCTCATGCCCCAAAGCCATCGGCATCGGGCGCGGGCGGTCGCCGTTGATGACGCTGAGGTCGCTATGACACAAGCCGGCGGCCTCGATCTTGACCAGCATCTCGTCCGGCCCCGGCGGGGCGAGGTCGATTTCTGCGAGGCGCAGCGGACGGGTTTGCGCATAGGGGCCCTTGTGGCCGATGCGGTCGAGAATGGTCGCGGTGATCTTCATGATGACCACCTCATGCCGCCTCGCCCGCCCGCCCGCAAGCGCCGCGCTGCGCGCCCGCCCGCCTAGCGGACAGACGCGAGCTGATACATGATCTCCGCATAGCCAAGCGTCGCTTCGGTAATCCCGGCGACCTTGGGATTGGTCGATTCCACCACATAATATTCGTCCGGGGCGTGCGCACCGCTGCCATGGCCGATGCCGAAATGCCCGGCGGGGATGCTCACCGGCGGTGCGGTGAACACAGCCCCCGGCCAGGAACCTGCTAGCCTGGGGTTGAGGTTCGCCTTGACGCCGAGCTTCGCATAGGCGGCCAGCTCCGCCTTGATCAGCCGGCTGTCCTCGGCGACCTCGGTCGGGTCATAGCCGCCCGAAACATTGGCCTCGATATCCGTAAACCCGTTCTTGTCGAGATGCGCGCGCAGCTTCTGCTCCGCCTCGGCGCGGGTCTGGTTGGGCACGAGCCGGAAGTCCATCTTGGCGACCGCGCGGCCGGGCAGCACGGTCTTGCCACCGGGGCCGGTATAGCCCGCGACCAGCCCCTCGATATTCGCGGTGGGCTCCTGCGCCAACCGCACCAGCGCCTGGTCGAAGGGCAGGTTGTCGATCCAGTGGGTGACGCCAAACGCCTGCTTCATCTGCGCCTCGTCCATGCCCTTGGCGGCTTCGGCGATCAGCGCCTTTTCGCGGGTCGTGAGCGGCCTGACATTGTCGCTCCACCCGCCGATCGCGACATTGTTGCCATCGGGCGTCACCAGGGTCTGCAGCGCCTGGACCAGCCGCCAGGTCGGCGAATCGACCATCGCCTTGTAGCTCGAATGGATGTCGCCCTTGGGGCCCCTGCCCCATTTCGCGCCGCTCGCGACCAGCTCGAGCTCGATCACGCCCTTGGAGCCCAGATTGACCTGCACCTCGCCATTCGCGCCCTGCCAGCTTGCCGGGATGAAGATGCCCTCGCACCGCTTCAGTGCGGCGAGCACATCGGGCCGCGTCGCGATCTGCTTGAAGTTCGGCGATCCGATCTCCTCCTCGCCCTCGCACAGCAGCACGAGGTTGACCGGCGGTTTGACGCCCGCCTTTTTCATCGCGTGCAGCGTGGCGAGGAAGGTCGCTTCCGGCCCCTTCTGGTTGACCGCGCCGCGCCCCATGATCGCCTTGCCCCAGCCGGGCTTGTCGACGATCCGCGCTTCGAGCGGCGGCGAGGACCATTCCGCCGGATCGAACTGCTTGACGTCGTACATGAAATAGATGCCGAGCGTGCGCTTCGCCCCATTGTCCATCACCCCGAACACGCCGGGATAGCCGTCGGACGGCACGGTGGTGACGCCTGTAAAGCCCGCGGATTTGGCGAGGTCAGCCATATAGGCCGCACCCTCGGCCATGTTGAGATCCTCCGCCGCGATCGAGGGCAGCCGAATCCAGTCCTGGATGCGTTTGATGTCGGCGTCGCGGTTGCTTTCCGCCGCCTTGCGGATGCGCGCCATCTCGCTCTCTGCCGCTGCCAGCGCCGCGCCGCCCCCGCCGGTCAATGCCATGCCGGAGCCAAGCAGCGCAGCGGAGCGCAACATCGCGCGACGGTCGGGATGGCGGACAGGCGTATCGGACATGGCATGGCCCCTATGACAGGATGATATCGCCCGACACGCTGGACCAGACGCTCGCGCCTGGCAAGCCGTAACATGATGTAAAGGACTTGTGGTCAAAGCCTTGATTCAGCAGCGCCTTTTTGGTGCTGCTCTTTGGGGGCGATTCGGTCATGGCCAGCCAGAACTTTGTGCATCAGCATGGCGAATTGCTGGCTCAGGCCGACGCGATCCTGTCGGCTGTGTCTGCCGGGACGGAAGCCGCGCTGCGCGACCTGCCGACGCTGCGGCTGGGCTTTTCGCGGCTGGTGAACAGCCATTGCAGCGTGGAAATCCGCATGGTCAACACCCGCGCAGCGCAGATGGACAAGGATGCCGAAAAGACGCAGCTCATCCGCCGTTTTCATGATGAGCTGCTGATGTGGCGTGGCGATCTGATGGATTGCAACGCCAATTGGCCGCAGCGCAAGGTGGCCGAGGACCGCGCCGGCTTTATCGCTGCGTTTCGGGGCCTCGCCGAACGGCTGAAGGCGCGCGTACGCTGGGAGGAGCAGGTCTTCTATCCGGCGATCTTCGCCACGCCCGGCAAGCGCTGATCACTCCACCCAGGCGGTGCGGCTGCGGGTGACGTGAAACAGCGGCTGCATCGGCTGCGCGGCGACATCGGCAAGCGGGATCGCCGTCGCACAGCTTGCACATTCTGCGCTCATCCGTCCGACATGCCAGTGCTTGCCACCGCAACCCGGGCAGTGGTTGACATCGCCCGCGTGATAGAGCGGCATGAAGCCGCGTTCGGCAATGCGGCGCGCAAAGCTGTGTCCCGCTGCCAGCATATGGGCGGGGTCGAAAGCGGGGCGGGCATAGTGCATCGTCATGGCTTTGATCCTTTGTCGGTCCCATGCCTTACGCATGGACGGCAGAACGGTTTCCTGTTGCGGCGGACCGTTCGTCGCTTTGATACCCCTCCCCTTCGCCACACGCTGTGACGGACGGCATGATCCAGCTGAACGGTGCACAACGAATCCGGCTTGCGCCCGATAACATTTGATATAATTATGATATCATGATTATCGAATCGGAGGGCGTTTCAGATGCAGCAGAATTCTTCTTTTGACGGCTCGTCGGGCGGCGGTGCCATGGTCGCCAGCACCGAAAGCGCGGCCAGCACGTTCAACGGCTATGTGTTCCTTCTGCTCATGCTGGTTTCCATGCTGCTACCGGTACTGGGTGTCGGAATGGCAAAGAGTGGCAACATGCTGGGACTGGTGCTGGCGGGGGTGAGCGCGTTCGCCTTTCTGTTCATCATTGCGGGCTTCTACATGCTCAACCCCAACGAGGCGGCGGCGATCCAGCTGTTCGGCAGCTACAAGGGCACCGATCGCAACACCGGGCTGCGCTGGCGCTGGCCGTGGCTCAGCCGCAAGAAGATCTCGGTGCGCGTGCACAACGTCACCTCGGAAAAGGTCAAGGTGAACGACCTGCGCGGCAACCCGGTCGAGATCGCGACCAATGTCGTCTGGCGCGTGTCGGACACCGCGAAAGCCCTGTTCGATGTCGAGAACTATCAGGAATTCGTCGACATCCAGATCGAGAGCGCGGTCCGCGTCATCGGCGCGCGCTATCCCTATGACGATTTCAATGCCGATGAGGTGACGCTGCGCGGCGATGCCGAGGAGGTCAGCCACGAACTGGAAAAGCAACTGCAGGAGCGTGTCGGCACGGCGGGCGTGCAGATCGATGAATGCCGCCTGACGCACCTCGCCTATGCGCCCGAGATCGCCCAGTCGATGCTGCGGCGCCAGCAGGCCGAGGCGGTGATCGCGGCACGATCGCGGCTGGTCGAGGGCGCGGTGACGATGGTCGAGCATGCGCTGGCGATGCTCAGCGAAAAGAACGTCGTTCACCTCGACGACGAGCGCAAGGCGGCGATGGTATCGAACCTGATGGTGGTGCTGTGCGGCGAGCGCGACACCCAGCCGGTGGTCAATGCCGGGTCGCTCTATTGACCTGAGACATGCCGAACCCGCCGCCCAAGAAATCCTTCGCGCTGCGCCTCGATCCGTCGCTCCACGCGGCGATCGAGCGCGCAGCCGCACAGGAATTGCGCAGCGTGAATGCCGAGATCGAGATTCTGCTGCGCGAGGCGCTGGCCCGGCGCGGCATCAAGCTCGCTCCGCCTGAGCAGCGCCCCAGGGGGCGGCCACCGAAGGAATAGGCGAATCTGGCCGCACGCTGGCTGTGCGGGAACCATCGTTCGCTATTGTGGCTTGGCCGTGCTAGGCTCGCTGCATCCGATAACCTGGATCGCCGATAACGCGCGCAACCGCGCGCGCTGCTGCCTGATCGTCTGGAAGTCCGACGAGGAAAGCACGCCATGCGCATGACCGAAAAATTCTGCCGCGAGCAGGAAAGCCTGCAGATCGCCAAGGCCGCTGCCGAGCCGCTCAAGAACCGTCAGGGCATCGCGCTCGATGCGGCCAAGGCCTGGAATGCAGCGGCCAAGATCGCGCACAAGCATGAGGCGGGGCAGCAGCCGCTCGACAGGGTCGATGCGATGATCGTCCGCGAATTTGCTGAGGAAGATGCGGCTAGTCTGGCGAGCGAGGACGCAGAGGCGACTGCCGTTCCTGCGCTGCACTGATCATGCGCTGGGCCCGGCGTCGGAAAATCAGCCAGCGCCAGGCACCCACGCGCTCAGCACCGTATCCAGTTCAGGCCGGGGCCGCTCTTCCAGCGCCTGCCCTGCGGTGCCGATGAACACGAAGCCCGCGATCTGCTCGGGCGCTGACCCGAACAGGTCGCGCACGGCATCGCTGTAACTCGGCCAGCCGGTGATCCAGCCGCCGACAAAGCCGTGCGCGTGGATGGCGTGGAGCAGGTTCATCACGAACGCCCCTGCCGAAAGCTGCTGTTCCCAAAGCGGAATCTTGCTCGATTCGCGCGGGCAATAGAGCACCACCAGCAGCTCCGGGGCCTGGCGCGCGAACGTCTCCATCGCCTCGATCTCCAGCCGCCCAGCCTCGGGCTTTTCCGCACGATAGGCGGCTGTCAGGAGCGCGGCGAACGCATCGCGCTGATCCGCGCCCACATGCACCACGCGCCAGGGGTTCAGCTTGCCGTGGTCGGGCGTGCGCAGCGCAGTGGCGACGATCTCGCGCATCTGCGCGGCATCGGGGCCGGGCGCGATCATGTCGCGCGGGCGGCCCGAGCGGCGGCTGGCGAGATAGCGGGGCAGTGAGCTGAGGTCGTTGAATTCGGTCACGCAAGGGCTCCGGCGGCGGGGGCGAACGTCACAGTCTGGTAACAACTGCAACAAGGCGCTTCACAGCCGCGCATTTTTGTCTAGGTTGCGGCCCACGCTATGGACGGCCAGGGGGCGGGCCGCCAACAGAAAAATCGACGGGAGATATGCGATAATGGCCAGCGGTTATGCCGTGAGCGGCGATTCCAAGGGCACTTTCCTGGGCCATCCCAAGGGCCTGTACGTGCTGTTCTTCGCAGAAATGTGGGAACGCTTTTCCTATTACGGCATGCGCGCGCTGCTGATCTTCTACCTCACCAAGCACTGGCTGTTTTCGGATTCGCAATCGGGCGTCATCTATGGCGCCTATACCGCTTTGGTCTACATCACCCCCGTGCTGGGCGGCTATCTGGCCGACCGCTATCTCGGCCAGCGCAAGGCGGTAACCTATGGCGCGATCCTGCTGACCTTCGGCCATCTGCTGATGGGCTTCGAAGGCACAGGCGGACAGGACCCCGCTGCCCTCACCGTCTTCTGGCTGGCACTCGCCTTCATCATCGTGGGCTCCGGCTTCCTCAAGGCCAATATCTCGGTGATCGTCGGTCAGCTCTATCCGCGCACCGACGTGCGCCGCGACAGTGCCTATACCATCTTCTACATGGGCATTAATCTGGGCGCGGCGCTGGGTTCGCTGGCCTGCGGCTATCTCGGCGAAACCTATGGCTGGTCCTATGGCTTTGGCGCGGCAGGCGTCGGCATGGCGCTGGGCCTGGTCGTGTTCATCCTGGGCAAGCCTCTGCTGTGCGGCCGGGGCGAAGCGCCAGATGCGGTGGCGCTGACCAAGCCGGTCCTCGGCATCAAGCTCGAATGGCTGCTTTATCTCATCGGCGTCGCCGCCGTGCTCGGCATCTGGGTGCTGATCCAGTATCAGGAACTGGTCGGCTGGCTGCTGCTCGCATCAGGTGCAATTCTGGTCGGCTATGTGCTGCTGACCGCCGTCACCAAGCTTCCGCGCGAAGACCGCGACCGCATCTTCGCGGCGATGTTCCTGATCCTCGGCTCGGTGCTGTTCTGGGCGCTGTTCGAACAGGCCGGGTCCTCGCTCAACCTCTATACCGACCGCTATGTCGATCGCGGCGGGGTAGCGGCATCGATCTTCCAGTCGATCAATGCGATCTACATCGTGCTGCTCGCCCCGATTTTCGCGGCCCTTTGGACCTGGCTGGGTCGGAAGGGTCTAGAGCCCAGCGCCCCCGCCAAGTTCGGCCTGGCGATGATCCAGCTCGGCGCGGGTTTCCTCGTGCTCGTCGCCGGTGCCGCTGCGGCGGGAGCAGGCGTGCCGACCCCGGTGCTGTTCATCTTCCTCATCTACCTGCTCCACACCATGGGTGAGCTTTGCCTGTCGCCGGTGGGCCTCAGCGCGATGAACCGGCTGGCACCGGCGCATATGGCCTCGCTCATCATGGGCACCTGGTTCTTCGCTTCGGCCTCGGGCAATTTCGCCGCCGGCCTGATCGCGGCTGCGACGGGCTCGGAAAAGGCGAGCGGTGAAGGCGCGGGCCAGCAGACGGTGCTCGACGTCTATTCGCAGATCGGCTGGATCGCGATTGCCGTGGGCGTCGGCGTGCTCGTCATAGCGCCGCTGATCAAGAAGCTGATGCACCTCGACACGCTCAAGGATGCCGAACCGCTGGCGGGCGAGGACGAACTCGCCGAGAACCAGGCGGCAGGCGTGCATCCGGCGACGCGCGGTGCCTGATCACAACGACAAAACCACTTCCGAACTGCGACAGGGAAAACACATGCGATACGGGTATCTCGCGCCTCTGGCGGCCATGGCGGTCGTCGGCTGCGCCAACACGACAGGTTCCGAAGGCCCCTCCTCCGCCAGCGCGAGCGCACCCAAGGCCGAGAAGGTGAGCATCAACGAAAACCCCTATCCCAGCACCTACAAGCCCTATCCGGGCGTGGCCACCGCGATCCGCAACGTCACCATCTTCGATGGCGAAGGCGGGCAGATCGACAATGGCGTCGTGTTCTTCACCGACGGCAAGATCACCGCAGTCGGCGATGCCAACACCCCGATCCCAGCGGACATCGTGGTGATCGACGGGCGCGGCAAGTTCGTGACGCCGGGCATTATCGACATTCACAGCCATCTGGGCGACTATCCCTCGCCGGGCGTTTCGGCGCATTCGGACGGCAACGAGGCGACCAGCCCGGTCACCGCCGATGTCTGGGCCGAACACAGCGTCTGGCCGCAGGACCCCGGTTTCAGCCGCGCACTGGCCAATGGCGGCGTCACCAGTCTGCAGATCCTGCCCGGTTCGGCCAATCTGTTCGGCGGGCGTTCGGTGACGCTCAAGAATGTCCCTGCGCGCACCATGCAGGCGATGAAATTCCCCGATGCGCCCTATGGCCTGAAAATGGCGTGCGGCGAAAATCCCAAGCGCGTCTATGGCAGCCGCAACCAGAAGCCCGCCAGCCGCATGGGCAACCTTGCGGTCAATCGCCAGACCTGGGCGCGCGCGGCCGAGTACAAGGCGCGCTGGGACGAGTATGAGAAAAAGGGCGGCACGCCCCCTGCCCGCGACATCGGCATGGATACGCTGAAAGCGGCGCTGGAAGGCAAGATCCAGATCCACAACCACTGCTATCGCGCGGATGAGATGGCCATCGTCATCGATATGGCCAAGGAGTTCGGCTACAAGGTTTCCACCTTCCACCACGCTGTCGAGAGCTACAAGATCGCCGACCTGCTGCGCGAGAACAATATCTGTTCCGCCGTCTGGGCCGACTGGTGGGGCTTCAAGATGGAATCCTATGACGGCATTCCCGAAAATGCCGCGATCATCCAGAATGCCGGTGCCTGCACCATCATCCATTCGGACGATCAGGACCAGATCCAGCGGCTGAACCAGGAAGCCGCCAAGGCGCTCGGTGACGGCCGCCGGATGGGCTTCAACATTTCGGACGCCACCGCGATCCGCTGGCTGACCTACAACCCCGCCATGGCGATGGGCATTGCCGACAGGACAGGCAGCCTCAAGCCCGGCAAGATGGCCGATGTCGTGCTGTGGAACGCCAATCCGCTGTCGGTCTATGCCCGGCCCGAAAAGGTCTGGGTCGATGGCGCGCTGCTCTATGATGCCAATGATCCCAAGCGCCGTCCGGTGAGCGATTTCGAGCTGGGCCAGCCGGGTGAGGGAGACACGAAATGATCAAGGCTCTCTTTGCAACGAGCGTAGCCGCAGCCGCACTGCTCGCCTCTCCGCTCGCCGCGCAGACCGTCGCCATTACCGGCGGCAAGGTCGTGATCGGGGACGGCAGCGCGCCGATCGAGGGCGGCACCGTGGTGCTGCGCGATGGCAAGGTCGTCGCCGCCGGTTCCGGCGTCGCCGTGCCTGCCGGAGCGCAGGTCGTCGATGCCTCAGGCCGCTGGGTGACGCCCGGCCTGTTCGCGGGCTTCAGCCGTCTGGGCCTGGTCGAGGTCGAGGCGGTCAACGAGACCAATGATTCGAGTGCAAGCCGGGGCGAATTCTCCGCTGCGATCGATGTCACCCCCGCGATCAACCCCAAGGTCAGCGCGGTTGCTGTCAACCGCGCCGCCGGCATCACCCGCGCGGTGGTCGCCCCTATCGCCCCGGCCGCGATCTTCGCCGGTATGGGCGCGGTGATCGATCTGGGCGATGACTACAACGCCGTGACCAAGGGACGCGCCTTCCAGTTCGTCGAACTCGGCGAGACGGGTTCGGCCAAGGCGGGCGGCAGCCGCGCCTCGGCGTTTCTCGAATTCCGCAATGCGCTGATCGAGGCACGCGCGCTTGCCAACGGCCAGCGCGGGGTGCCTGCGCATCCGCACGATGCGCTGCTCAACCGCCAGGATGCCGCCGCGCTCGTGCCGGTGGTCAATGGCGAGATGCGGCTGCTGGTGCATGTCGAGCGCGCCGCCGATATCCTCAACGTGCTGAAACTGCGCGAGGAATTCCCGGCGCTCAAGCTGGTGCTCGCAGGCGTGTCGGAAGGCTGGCTGGTCGCGAACCAGATCGCGGCTGCGGGCGTTCCCGTCATCGCCTCGGCACTCAACGACCTGCCGTCCGAGTTCGAGAAGACCGCCGCCACCCAATCGAATATCGGCCGGATGAAGCGTGCGGGCGTCACCGTTTCGATCGGCATGATCAACGACAATGACGCGCACCGGCTGCATTATTCGCCGCAATATGCGGGCAATCTCGTCGCCCTCCAGCGCGTGCCGGGCGCGAGCGGCCTCACCTGGGACCAGGCGTTCGCCGCGATCTCGTCGGGCCCTGCCCAGGCGCTGGGGATCGACGCGATGCTCGGCAGCCTCAAGCCGGGGCGCGCGGGCGATGTCGTGATCTGGGATGGCGATCCGCTCGAGCTTTCGAGCGCGCCCGTTTCGGTGATGATCGATGGCGTTCAGCAGCCGCTCGACAACCGCCAGGCGCGGCTGCGCGATCGCTATCGCACCCCGCAGGAAGGGGCTTTGCCCAAGGCATACGATCGCTAAGATGCGGTGAACGGAGGATTCGCTGCGGCGATCCTCCTGTCACGCAGGGGACGGGCGGCGATGCAGGACTACGCGATGCTGTTGGCGGGGGCGGTCGGCTTTGTCGGCAGCCATTTCGCGATGTCACATCCCTTGCGCGCCGGGCTGGTCCGGAGGCTGGGGGACAAGGGCTTCCAGATCGCCTATACTTTGGTGTCGTTCGCCACTTTGTTCCTGATGGTTGAAGGCTTCCAGCGCGCGCCAGTCGCCGCGCCGTTCTGGCCAGCGAACGACCTGCTCTGGGCGGTCGCGACGCTGCTGATGCTGATCTCCGCGATCTTGTTTGTGGGATCGCTGATCGGCAATCCGGCGCTGCCTGTGCCCGAGGCGGCGGCCAAGCGCATCGCGGTCAAGGATCCGCACGGCGTGTTCCGTATCACCCGCCACCCGATGATGTGGGGCTTCGCGCTCTGGGGCGTGGCGCATATCCTGATCGCGCCCAGGATCGATACCTTGATCCTGTGCGGCGCGATCATCACGCTCGCGCTGGTCGGCGCGAAGCTGCAGGACGGCAAGAAATTCGTGCTGATGGGCGATGCCTGGCTGCACTGGCAATCGCGCACCAGTTTCGTCCCCTTCGGGCGCGGGTTCGCCTTTCCCGGATGGGCGGCGCTGATCGGCGGGATCGTGCTGTGGCTCGCCGCGCAATGGGCGCATATGCCGCTTGGCGTCGGTGCGGCGGGAATCTTCCGCTGGCTGTGACGCCCCTGCCCCTTTAGCGCGGCGCTGCCACCCCCTATATCGCCGCCATGGCGCTGCCCGAGATCATCACCGACTGGTTTGCCGAGCGCGGCTGGTCGCCCCGGCGGCACCAGCTCGAAATGCTCGATCAGGCCGATGCCGGTCGCCACGCGCTGCTCGTCGCCTCCACCGGCGCAGGCAAGACGCTCGCCGGGTTCCTGCCCACCCTGCGCGACTTTGCCGACGGTGGCGCACATGACGGGCTGCACACGCTCTATATCTCGCCGCTGAAAGCCCTTGCTCACGACGTACAGCGCAACCTGCTGACGCCGGTGCAGGACATGGGGCTCAACGTCCGTATCGAGACGCGCAGCGGCGACACGCCGTCGGACCGAAAGGCCCGCCAGCGCGCCCGCCCGCCGCACATCCTGCTCACCACGCCGGAATCGCTGAGCCTGCTGCTCTCCTATCCGGAAAGCGCGGAGATGTTCGGGAGCCTCAAGACCGTGATCATCGACGAGGTGCACGCCTTTGCCGCGTCGAAGCGCGGCGACCTTCTCAGCCTCTCGCTCTCCCGGCTTCAGGCGCTCGCCCCCGAGATGCGGCGCGTGGCGCTGTCGGCGACAGTCGCCGATGCCGACAGCTACCGCGCCTGGCTTGCCCCGCATGGCGATATCGATGCGGTGGCTTTGGTCGAGGGCGAGCCGGGCGCAGACCCCGACCTGTCGATCCTGATCACCGACGATCGCGTCCCCTGGGCGGGGCATAGCGCCCATTATGCGGTGCCGCAGGTGCTCGAGGAGATCGAGCGCAACCAGACAACTTTGGTCTTCTGCAACACGCGGTTTCTGGCCGAATTCATCTTCCAGAAGCTATGGGAGCTGAACGAGAAGCACCTGCCGATCGGCATCCATCACGGCTCGCTCTCGGTCGAGGCGCGGCGCAAGGTCGAAGGCGCGATGGCGCGCGGCGAGCTGCGCGCGCTGGTCGCCACCGCCAGCCTCGATCTCGGCGTGGATTGGGGCAATGTCGATTGCGTGATCCAGATGGGCGCGCCCAAGGGCTCGTCGCGCCTGCTGCAGCGCATCGGCCGCGCCAACCACCGGCTCGACTGCCCCTCCAAGGCGATCCTGGTCCCCGGCAACCGCTTCGAATATCTGGAAGCGCAGGCGGCGTTCGATGCGGTCAACGAGGGCCAGCGCGACGGTGAGAGCTTCCGCCCCGGCGGGCTCGATGTGCTCGCGCAGCATATATTGGGCCTGGCCTGTGCCGGGCCGTTCCACGAAGACGCCTTGTGCGCCGAGGTGCAGTCCGCGCTGCCCTATAGTGCGCTCACCCGCGAGGCGTTTCTGCGCGTGCTGGGGTTCGTCGAGAATGGCGGCTATTCGCTGCGCGCCTATGACAAGTTCAAGCGGCTGGTGCGCGAGAAGGACGGCACCTGGCGACTGGCGCACCCGAAGTTCGCGCAGGCCTATCGGCTCAACGCGGGCATTATCGTCGACACGCCGATGCTCGACGTCCGCTTCAAGAATGGACGATCGCTGGGCCGGGTGGAGGAGGATTTCGCCGCGCAGCTCGCGCCCGGCGACACATTCGTCTTCGCGGGCATGGGGCTGGAGGTCGAGCGGATCAAGGATCTCGACCTGATCGTCAAGGCATCGGCCAAGGCGACGCAGATCCCAAGTTACAATGGCGCGCGCATGCCGCTGACCACGCATCTGTCGTCGCGGGTGCGCGAATTCCTCACCGACCGCGCGGGCTGGGCGCGCTTTCCCGATGACGTGCGCGAATGGCTGGAAATGCAGGACTGGCGCTCGGCCATGCCCGAGCCCGACCAGCTGCTGGTCGAGACCTTTCCGCACCATGGCCGCGAATACATGGTCTGCTATCCGTTCGAGGGCTGGAACGCGCACCAGTCGCTGGGCATGCTGCTCACCCGGCGGATGGAGGATCGCGGGCTGCAGCCGATGGGCTTCGTCGCCAACGACTATGCGCTCGCCGTCTGGGGCCTCAAGCGCGTTACCGACCCCGCCGACCTGTTTTCCGCCGATATTCTCGCCGACGAGTTCACCGAATGGGTCGAAAGCTCGTACCTGCTCAAGCGCGCCTTTCGCGAGGTCGCGATCATCAGCGGGCTGGTCGAGCGCCAGCATCCCGGCAAGAAGAAGACCGGGCGGCAGGTCACCTTCTCGACCGACCTGATCTACGACGTGCTGCGCAAATATGAGCCCGACCATGTCCTGCTTGAAGCCGCCTGGGCCGATGCACGCGCGCGGATGACCGATATCGGGCGGCTGGGCGATCTGCTCGACCGCGCGGCGGGCACGATGCTGCATGTCGAGCTGGAGCGCGTCAGCCCGCTGGCGGTGCCGGTGCTGGTGATGATCGGCCGCGAGAGCGTCGCGCAGGGATCTACCGACGACGCGCTGCTCACCGAGGCGGAATCGCTCGCCGCCACCGCGATGCGCGCGGACTGATTGCCAGCCGATGCGGCGACGTGTTACATCCTGAGGACAAACGGAAACCGCGGCGATCGCGGTGTGAGAGGATCAGGCAGATGCTGTATCGCGCGCTGTCCGGTGCGTTGACCCTGTACGCGGCGCTTTGCGCCGCACCCGGCGCGATCGCGCAGGATGCACTGCCCGAGAGCGGCTTTGCCAATACCACGGTCGGGGCGCTGACCGATGCCGACCGCCTGACCCAGGAAGCCGAACGGATCGCGCTTGCCCGCGACCGCGCCAGCCGCATGACCGTGCCGGTGAGCATCGACGGGCGCGGGCCGTTCAAGTTCATGATCGACACAGGGTCGGAGCGCACCGTGGTGTCGAGCGACATCGCCTCGGTGCTGTCGCTGGAAATGGCCGAGATCGCGCGGCTGGTCAGCATCGCGGGCAGCAAGATGGTGCAGACCGTGTACCTGCCCGAGGTAACCCTGGGCCGCCGCAATTATGGCGAGCTCGTCGCGCCGATGCTGGAGGCGCACCATATCGGCGCGGACGGCATTCTCGGACTCGATGGCTTGCAGGACCAGCGCATCCTATTCGATTTCCTGGAAAATGCGATCACGATCGAGGACATTACCGAACGCCCCCGGGTCAGCGATTTCGAGATCGTGGTGAGCGCGCGGCGCAAGTCGGGCCAGCTGATCTTCACCGACGCGACGTTGGGCGGCAAGCGGATCAGCGTGGTCATCGATACGGGCGCGCAATCGAATATCGGCAATCTGGCGCTGCTCAAGCGGCTGGGCGCATCGCATAAGCTGAGCGAGCAGCAGGCAACGCTGACCTCGGTGACCGGGCAGACGATCATGGCCGATGCAGGCCTTGCGCAGGATTTCCGCATCGGTCGTGCGCAGTTCGATTATGTGCCGATCGTCTTTGCCGATGCCGACGCGTTTCGCGAGCTGGGGCTCGACAAGACGCCGGCGCTGCTCTTGGGCATGAGCACGCTGCGCCAGTTCAACCGGATGATGATCGATTTCAAGCAGCGCCGGGTGCTGTTCGACATGCCCGAGGCTGCGCGGATCAGGCCCGATCGCGCGCGGATCTGACGGTCAGCACCAGTTCGGCTTGCCGCCGCCATACCAGACGGCCAGCCCTTCGCCGACCAGCGTTTCGCCCAGGCTTGTGCCGCCGCGCGTGACGCGGAACAGCGCGCGGCCATAACGGTCGGTCGCGCGGTCCGCCGGCTCCAATGCGATCGGCCCCGCGTTCAGCAGCTGCTGCATGCGCTGCTTGGCGCGCTGGCCGAGCTGAAATTCGGCATCGCAGCGTGGCGACGAGATTTCGGGCGTGTCGATATCGGCGACGCGGATTTTCTGCCCCTCCAGCCAGAAGGTGTCGCCATCGACGATGCAGGTATAGCGCGCACCGCCGGCACAGGATGCAAAGCGGAAGGAGCCCCCGCGACCCGGGACCGAGGCAGCAGATCCGGTCGCTGCGATCGGTGCGGGCGGACCTTCCTGCGCCTCTAACAGCTGACGATGCTGGCGCGAGACGGCCCAGGGGTCCGACCACGCCGTCGGCGCGGCAGCGGACGGGACCATCGTCGTCTCGGGCCAGAGCCACGCGTTGAGGTTCCATCCCGCCAGAAGCGCCAGAAGGATGGCGAGCGTCGATATGCGGGCTTCGGTCGCGCGGCTGACGACCCGGTTATGGCGGGTTCGCCGAGAGCCGGGCTGAGAGCGAAAGGCATGGGATCGACGCGCCATCGCCCGAATGTGGAGGCGCGCGGTAAATCAAAGCTTACCTGTGCGACGAAGCGCATCATTTTCCGACGAACAGAAAGCCCACCCCCGCCATGATGCAGGCAAAGGCCGCGAAATACCGCCAATTGAGTGCCTCGCCGAGCACCGTGACCATGAAGACACCGAAAACCGTCAGCGCCAGCGCCTCCTGCACCACCTTCAATTGCCCCGGCGTCCAGCCATGCGCGAAGCCGATGCGGTTGGCGGGCACGGCGAAGCAATATTCGACCAGCGCGATGCCCCAGCTGGTCAGGATCACCCAGAACAAAGGCCGCGACGCGGCGGCAGCGGGGCCTCCTTTCAGGTGCCAATACCAGGCCGTGGTCATGAAGATGTTCGAGATGGTGAGCAGCACCAGGGTAGGGGCAATCTGGCTGGGCATGATGGGCTTTCAGGGGATGCGGGAGGGCCGAAACGCGTCCTGGGAGGTAAAGATAAGATAAATCTGTCGTCAACGCCTGCTTAACCTTTGACGGCAGGACGCGCTTAACCAGCGGACTCCCAAATCATGATCAACACCAGATAAATGGGGGTCAGTATGTCACCGGACAGTCTGTTCATTTCGTTCCTGTCGATCTCGCTCGCATCGGTCTTCATGGCTCTGGTCATCGGGACACGCGGCGACGAAATCCGCCGGATCGCCGCCGCGATCGGCGAGGAAGGCGGCGGATTCACCCGGCGCAAGGCGACGCGCATCGCCGCTGTCGAGCGCAAGACCGCGATTGCCGACGAGGCCATGATGGCGCGCGCACGCGGCGAGCGCTTCGTCCCGCCGCGCGACTATCGCGGTCGCTGAGACCGGTCAGCCCACCGGCGGCTCGGCAGGGCCCAGATCGATGATGAAGCCCAGCACGCCGGTGATGGCACCGTCCTTGTCATGACGGCAGGCGCCGCGCACCAGAATGGTGCGCATCTCGCCGGCCTCATTGCGCAGCCGGGCGCGAAAATCGATATTTTCGCCATGGTCGAGCGCGCGCTGCACCGCCCGCCGCACCTTGGCCCGGTCATCGGGGTGATAGGCCAGAATCGCTTCGGACATCGGTGGCTCGCCCTGGCTGCGATCGCGCGCGTAGATGGCGAACACCTCGTCCGACCAAGCCAGCGACGTGTCTGACCATTCATAATGCCAGTTGCCGATCCGGCCGACCGATAATGCATGATCGAGCGCCTGAGCGACGCTGCCTGGAGCCTCGCGACCGGCCTCCAGCTGCCATTGCGCCCGGCGCAACCGCCGCAGCAGCTCGAGCGCGGCCAGCGTTGCCACCAGCGCGCACAGCCAGGGCAGATGCTCGATCAGGGTGACGCTCATCGAAACGCGCTATTGCTCGCTGCAGGCTGCCTTGTGCGCCCTGGCATTCTCGACATAATGCGCGACGCCCATGCGCATGCCCATGATCGCGGGCTCAGGCAGATCGCGCATGTATTGCGCGGGCCGCCCGCCCCAGAGCTGGCCCGAGGGCATGGACTTGCCCGGTGTCAGCATCGCGCCGGCCGCCAGCATCGCATCGCCGCCGATGCGGCAGCCGTCCATCACGATAGCCCCTAGCCCGACAAAGGCCCGATCCTCCAGGATGCAGCCATGCACCATCGCCATATGGCCGATCAGCACGTCCTCGCCGATGATCGTCGGGAAGCCCTCCGGAGCGCCTGGGCGCGGGCTGTCGCAATGGATCACGCTGCCGTCCTGCACATTGGTGCGCGCGCCGATGACGATGCGGTTCACGTCGGCGCGGATCACGCAATTGTACCAGATGCTGGCGTCTGGCCCGATCTCGACATCGCCGATGATGCGGCAGCCGGGGGCGATGAACGCGCTGTCGTGGATGCGCGGGGTCTTGCCGTGCAGGCTGATGATCGAAACATCGTTCATGCGCTCAACCCCTGGCCAGCAGGCGCGCGGCATGCGCGGCGTGATAGGTCAGCACCCCGCTGCACCCGGCACGGCGGAAGGCGAGCAGGCTTTCCAGCACCACCGCATCGCGGTCGCCCGCGCCCGCCGCCACCAGCGCCTCGATCATCGCATATTCGCCCGAGACCATATAGGCATAGACCGGCACGCCGAACGCCTGTTTCACCCGCGAGACGATGTCCAGATAGGGCATGCCGGGCTTGACCATCACGCTGTCTGCACCCTCGGCAATGTCCATCGCGACCTCGCGCAGCGCCTCGTCGCTGTTCGCTGGGTCCATCTGATAGCCCTTCTTGTTGCCCTTCAGCAGCCCGGAGGAGCCGACGGCATCGCGGAACGGGCCGTAAAAGGCGCTCGCATATTTGGCGGCATAGCTCATGATCTGGACATTGTGATGCCCGTCCGATTCCAGCGCATCACGAATCGCGCCGATGCGCCCGTCCATCATGTCCGACGGTGCGATGATATCGGCACCGGCCCGCGCCTGGTTGAGCGACTGGCCGACCAGTATCTCTACCGTCGCATCGTTGAGCACATAGCCTTGCGCATCGATCAGCCCGTCCTGACCATGCGCGGTATAGGGGTCGAGCGCGACATCGGTGAGCACGCCGATCGAATCGCCCAGCGCATCCTTGATCGCGCGGATCGCGCGGCACATCAGATTGTCGGGGTTGAGCGCTTCTGCGCCATCGTCGCTGCGCCGGTCGGCTTGCGTATTGGGGAACAGCGCGAGGCACGGAATGCCCAGATCCACCGCCTCGCGCGCGCGCTCGACAATGCCGTCGACCGACCAGCGCGACACGCCGGGCAGCGAGGCGATCGGCTCTTCCGTTCCCTGCCCCTCGGTCACGAACAGCGGCCAGATCAGGTTGGCAGGCGACAGGCTGTTCTCGCGCACCATATCGCGGCTCCACGCGGTGGCACGCGCGCGGCGCAGGCGGGTGGCGGGATAGGCGGAGGCGACAGGTGTAAAGCTCATGGAACGGTCTTAGCGAGTGGGTGCGCCAAGGGGAAGCGGTGTTGGATGCGGCGCCTGGGACACCACTCTCGCCTTTCTCGCGCTCCCCTCCCTGGTTAGGGAGGGGATAGGGGTGGGTCGTTTGCGCCAACGACAGTTCTGTAATGGCTTTTACCCACCCCCTGCCCCTCCCTTTCAGGGAGGGGAGTCCTGGTGGATTCCTCCAGACTCCCTGGAGCTCACCCCATCGGCAGCGTCATCGTCGCGCGCAAGCCTTCCACCAGACCGCCCGCCCCGCGACGGTTCTCCAGCCGCAACGATCCGCCGTGCTGGTGCAGGATCGCGCGCGCGAGGGTTAGGCCGAGGCCCGTGCCGCCGGTGGCCATGTTGCGCGAGGCTTCCAGCCGGGTAAAGGGTTCGAACATCCGTTCGATCTGGTCGTCGGGAATGCCGGGGCCGTCATCATCGATGGTAATGCTCACCCTGCCCGGCCCCTGGGCGATACTGACCCGCGCGCGCTGACCATAGCGCACCGCGTTGCCGATGATGTTGCGCAAGGCGCGGCGGATCCAGGTGAGCTGCAGCGGCACAACGATGCGCGGCGTGTCGGCGAGCGCGACGTCCTGCCCGAGATCGCGATATTCGTCGGCAATCATCTCGACCAGCGCGCCAAGGTTCACCGGCTCGGGCGCATCGCCCGTCCGCCCGATCCGCGCAAGCGTAAGAATGTCGTCGAGCGTGCGGGTGATGTCGTCGATGCTGGCGACCATCCGCTCGCGCTGGCGGTCGTCGGGCACCGATTCGACGCGCACCCGAAGCGCGGCAAGCGGGGTCTTGAGATCATGCCCGATCGCGCCGAGCATCACGTCCTTCTCGTTCAGCATCGCGGCGATCCGCGCGCTCATAGCGTTGAATGAGCGGGTGAGGTCGGCCAGATCGCTGGGTCCGGTCGGCTCGATCGGCTGCGCCTCCTGCGTCCGCTCGAAATGCGCCACGCCTTCGCGCAACGTTCCCATCGATCGGGCGATCCGGCGTGTCAGCCACACGAGCGGGACCAGCATGACCAGGTACAGGATCACCGTCTGTCCGATAATGGTCGCCAGAATGCGCACCGAGGCTTCGGGCACGGGCACCCGAACACTGAGCCATTGTCCGTCGGGCCGCTGGATGGCGATGACGGCGAGCTGGCTGATCGGGCGTTCATTGCGCCCGCCGATTTCGGCCGCCAGCCGGTCGATCCTGCGGGCGCGCTGCGGGGCCGGCATCAGCGCCGCATCGATCCGCGCAGGCGAAACCCCATAGCTCGGCAGGATGGCGGCCAGGCGCGAGACCAGTCCGGGAGCGGGCCGCATGTCCGCCCGGACCGGATTGTTTGGCGTCAGGTCGGTGCGGCGAAGCCGGAAGCCGGGCGCTCGCTCGATGCGGCTGCCGAAACGCTCGTGCAACGGTCGCCCCTGTTGCAGGCGGTCGGTTGCGGCAATCAGCCGGACCGAGGCCTCTGCCGCGATCCGGTCCAGCGCCTGTTCGCGCTGCGCGCGGACCAGCAGCGCGGCATTGACCAACTGCCCCGCCAACAGCGCGAGCGCGATGGTCAGCAGCAATCGTCCGGCAAGGCTCGACGGCCAGAGCCGCTGGAAAACGCTCATGGCGTGTCCGGACCGGCAAGACGCCGGACGCGCGCGGCGAGCGTGTAGCCGCCACCCCAGACGGTCTTGATCAGGCGCGGCGAGCGATTGTCCGCCTCCACCTTCTTGCGCAACCGGCTGATCTGGTTGTCGATCGCGCGGTCGAACAGATGCGCCTCGCGTCCATGCGCGAGATCGAGCAGCTGGTCACGGTTGAGCACGTGTCCTGCATGCTCGCAGAATACCTGGAGCAGCTTGAATTCGGCGGTGGAGATGGGAACCAGCGCGCCATCGGGATCGGTCAGGCGGCGCTTGACCGTATCGAGCGTCCAGCCATCGAACTCGAAGCCTTGCGGCTCGTCCTCGGCGGGCTGGGGCACGCGGGCGGCGCGGCGCAGCACGGTCTTGATCCGCGCCACCAGCTCGCGCGGGTCGAAGGGCTTGACGACATAATCGTCCGCACCGATTTCCAGCCCGATGATGCGGTCCATTGCTTCGCCCTTGGCGGTGAGCAGGATGACCGGTGTTTCGGATTGCGCCGCGACATGACGGCAGAGGCTCAAGCCGTCCTCGCCGGGCATCATGATGTCGAGCAGCAGAATCGAGAAGCGCTGGTCGCGCATCAGCGTCCGCGCCTTCGCGGCATCGCCCGCCTCGGTCACGGCAAAGCCCTGGCCGGTCAGATATTCGGCCAGCGGCTCGCGCAGGGTCGGCTCGTCATCGATCAGCAGGATATGGACAGGATCGGTCATCGGGCTTCAGCATGTGCCGGGAGCGGCGGAGAAAGGCAACCGGCCCCGGGCGCATCAGGGGAGTCTGCGCCCGGAGCCGGAAGTGGGTCAGGCTGACGATCAGCCCTGCGGCGCGGCGCGGCGCTGCTGCCAGCGCTGCTTCATTGCCTCGCGGGCTGCGGCCCGCTCTTCCTGGGTGATCTTGCCGTCCTTGTTGGCATCCTGACGGTTGAAGCGCTCGAGCGCGCCCGCCTCGAATTCGGCGAGCGTGATCGCGCCATCCTTGTTGGCATCGAGCCGCATCATGCCGCCGCGCATGCCACCAT
Organism: Blastomonas sp. CCH9-A1; assembly: GCF_001557175.1. Lineage (NCBI taxonomy): Bacteria > Pseudomonadati > Pseudomonadota > Alphaproteobacteria > Sphingomonadales > Blastomonadaceae > Blastomonas > Blastomonas sp. CCH9-A1. The sequence goes on along the minus strand of NZ_LSHM01000066.1, from coordinate 58,235 downwards.
GACCGCGCATGCCCATCCTGGGGCCGCCGCGCTTGCCGCCCATGCGCGCACCGGGCTCGCCCGGACCGCGATCGGCGCGCATCGCCATGCGCTCGGCACGCTTCTCCTGCCGCGCCTCGCGCGCTGCGGTCATCTCGGCGAGGCTGAGCTCGCCGCTGCCGTCGGTGTCCATCTTCTTGAAACGTTCGGCCATCCGGGCATCGCGATCGGCCTTGTCGACCTTGCCGTCCTTGTTGAAATCGATGCGTTCGAACATTTTGGCGGCCTGTGCGCGCGCCTCTTCCTGCGTGACGACACCGTCCTGATTGGCATCGGGTCCGCGCTTCTGGCCAGGGGCGGGCTGCGCCAGCGCCATGCTGCCGGAGAGCATTGCAGCCAGCGCAGCGCCGGCAATGTGGGTCTTCTTCATGGGGGGCATTCCTTCAATTCCATCTCGGGGGCGGAAGCCGCTCCGGACCAGGCTAGCAGGGGGCAGGTCACAGTCCGAAGCGGCTCCCATGACCGCTGTTTTAGCCCGGCATTGTCGCACAGCTATGCCGTGCAGCCCATAAAAGTGTCGTAAAATGTATCGGATCGCTCACCTTGTTCATCCCGGCGCAAGTCTTTTCGCTGCGCCGCAGCATCGGACAGCTTGGCGAATGGCGCGTGTGCTGATAGGCGCTCATTCCATGCTTTCGATGAACAACATCACCGTGCGCCTGGGCGGCCGCACCATATTGGACGGCGCAACGGCGGCGATCCCGCCGGGCAGCCGCGTCGGCCTGATCGGGCGCAACGGCGCGGGCAAGTCGACGCTGATGAAGGTGATGATCGGCGAGCTCGAGCCCGATGATGGCGAGATCGAGATGCCCCGGCTCGCGCGGCTGGGCTATGTCGCGCAGGAAGCGCCGCATGGCGATGCGACCCCGCTCGATACCGTGCTCGCCGCCGATGCCGAGCGTACCGCGTTGCTGGAAGAGGCCGAGACCTGCACCGATCCCGACCGGCTGGGCGATGTCCACGAACGGCTGCTCGCCATAGACGCCTATAGCGCACCGTCACGTGCGGCGATCATCCTCACCGGCCTCGGCTTCGACGAGGAGATGCAGAACCGCCCGCTCGACAGCTTTTCGGGCGGCTGGAAGATGCGCGTCGCGCTGGGCGCGCTGCTGTTCTCGCAGCCCGATGTGCTCCTGCTCGACGAACCATCGAACCATCTCGACCTCGAAGCGACGGTCTGGCTAGAGAACTTCCTCAAGGCCTATCCCGCGACGCTGATCGTCATCAGCCACGAACGCGACCTGCTCAACAATGTCGTCGACCATATCCTGCACCTGCAGGGCGGCAAGGTGACGCTCTATCCCGGCGGCTATGACAGTTTCGAGCGCCAGCGCGCCGAACGCGCGGCGCAGCTCGCCGCCGCCAAGCAGGCGCAGGATGCCCAGCGCGCCAAGCTGCAGGACTATATCGCGCGCAACTCGGCGCGCGCCTCCACCGCCAAGCAGGCCCAGTCGCGAGCGAAAATGCTCGCCAAGATGCAGCCGATCACCGCGCTGATCGAGGACCCGTCGCTCAGCTTCGATTTCCCCAGCCCGTCAGAACTGAAACCGCCGCTGATCACGCTCGATCTCGCCGCGGTGGGCTATTCGGAGGAAAAGCCGATCCTGCAGCGGCTGAACCTGCGCATCGATCCCGATGATCGCGTCGCGCTGCTCGGGCGCAACGGCAACGGCAAGACCACGCTCGCCCGGCTGCTCGCCGCGCAGCTGCCGCCGATGGACGGGGCGATGAACACCGCAGGCAAGATGCAGGTCGGCTATTTCACGCAATATCAGGTCGAGGAGCTGGAGGCGGACAGCACCCCGCTCGAACAGATGACCCGCGCGATGCAGGGCAAGAGCCCGGCGGCGGTGCGCGCGCAACTCGGCCGGTTCGGCTTTTCGGGCAACCGCGCGACATCGCAGGTCGGCACGCTCTCCGGCGGCGAACGCGCGCGGCTCGCGCTGGCGCTGATCACGCGCGACGCGCCGCATCTGCTGATCCTCGACGAGCCGACCAATCATCTCGACGTCGATGCCCGCGAGGCCTTGGTCCAGGCGCTCAACGAATATACGGGCGCGGTGCTGCTGATCAGCCACGACCGCCATATGGTCGAGCTGACCGCCGACCGGCTGGTGCTGGTCGACAATGGCACCGCCAGCGAATTCGCCGGCAGTATGGACGATTATATCGACTTCATCCTGGGCGTGAACCACCCCAAGGGCGAGGCCAGGCCTAGGCAAAAGAAGGACAAGAAAGCCGAGGCAGAGAAGCGCGAACAGGCCCGGCAAATCCGCAACAAGGTGAGCGCGGCAGAGAAACAGATCGCGACGCTGCAGGCCAGGATGAGCGAGATCGACCGGGCGATGTTCGATCCCTCCTCCGCCAGCGCCGAGCTCGCCAAGCTGACCATGAGCGAACTGTCGCGCCGCCGCGCCAAGACCGCCGATGAGCTCGCGCAAGCCGAAGCATCCTGGCTCGAGAGCAACGAAATGCTCGAGACGCTGGAATAGGCTTGCCGGGCGCTTTCGACTGGTTTAACCGAGCGATTAAACCAGTCGGAGAGGAGCCTGAACATGGCCGAAGCCTATATCATCGATGCCGTCCGCACCCCGCGCGGGGTCGGCAAGCCCGGCAAGGGCGCGCTGTCGCACCTGCACCCGCAGGATCTCGCCACCACCGTGCTCAAGGCGATCAAGGAGCGCAATGGGCTAGACACCGCCACGGTCGATGACGTGATCTGGTCGACCTCGACCCAGAAGGGCAAGCAGGGCGGCGACCTTGGTCGCATGGCCGCGCTCGCGGCGGGCTATGACATCAAGGCCAGCGGCATGACGCTCGACCGCTTCTGCGGCGGCGGCATCACCTCGGTGAACCTTGCCACCGCCGCGATCATGTCGGGCATGGAGGATTGCGTGATCGCAGGCGGCACCGAGATGATGAGCTATACCCAGGTCGTCGCTGCTGCCGAGGCCAATGCCGGCATGCCACCGCCGCTGATGGGATCGCATAACCCCGCGCTCGACGAACTGCACCCGCAGTCGCACCAGGGCGTCTGCGGCGATGCCATCGCCTCGATGGAAGGCATTTTGCGCGAGGACCTCGATGCGCTCGCGCTCGTCAGCCAGCAGCGCGCCGCGCGCGCCATTGCCGAAGGCCGGTTCGACAAATCGGTGGTGCCTGTGTACAATCCTGACGGCACCGTCGCGCTCGACAAGGAAGAATTCCCCCGGCCCGACACCACCGCCGAAAGCCTCGCCGCGCTGAAGCCCGCCTTTGCCGGCATGGCCGATTTCGAGATCGGCGGCACCACCTTCCGCAAGCAGATCAACCGCCGCTATCCCGATCTCAAGATCGAGCATGTGCATCACGCGGGCAACAGCTCGGGCGTGGTCGATGGCGCCGCCGCCGTGCTGCTCGCCTCGAAGGATTATGCCGACAAGCACGGCCTCAAGCCCCGCGCGCGCGTCGTCACCTATGTCAACATGGGCGATGACCCGACGCTGATGCTCAACGCGCCCGTCCCCGCGGCCAAGAAGGCGCTCGAGCGCGCTGGCCTCACCAAGGACGATATCGACGTCTGGGAAATCAACGAGGCCTTTGCCGTCGTCGCCGAAAAGTTCATCCGCGACCTCGACCTCGACCGCGAGAAGGTGAACATCAACGGCGGCGCGATGGCGCTGGGCCACCCGATCGGCGCGACCGGATCGATGCTGATCGGCACCGCGCTCGACGAGCTGGAGCGTTCGGGCGGCCGCTATGGCCTGATCACGATGTGCGCGGCGGGCGGCATGGCCCCGGCGATCATCATCGAACGTATCTGACGAAAAGGCTGGCGGTGGGCGCGGCTCAGACGAGCGCGTTCACCGCCGCCATGAACGGGCCGATCGAGACGGGCTTCGACACATAGCCCTCGGCCCCGGCGGCGCGGATACGGTCCTCGTCGCCCTTGCCGGCATAGGCGGTGACCGCCATGATCGGAATCAGCCTGAGGTCGCGATCGGCCTTGATCGCCTCGATCAGCTCCAGCCCGCTGACATGCGGCAGCTGAATGTCCATGATGATCAGCCCCGGCACGAACTGGCGCGCGCGCTCGATGACATCGCGACCATCGGCCAGCCCCTCGACCGCGAAGCCATGTGCGCTGAGCAGATCACAGAAAAGTTTGCGATTAAGGTCGTTGTCCTCGACAACCAGCACTCTTTTTGCCACTGAACCGCTTATCCAATTCTGCCGGGTCGAACTATCCGGGGCGTTGATAACAACTGGGGATGTAGGCGAAAGCCGTGGGCGACACAATCGGTGCAGGCGAGCACGGAAAGGATGATGCAGCCACTCTCGCGCTGATGGCACTGGGATGGCTGCTCGGCGATCAGGACCGCGCTTCGCGGCTGCTGGCGCTGACCGGAATGACGGCGGAAGACCTGCGCCAAGGGGCCAACAGCCCGCGCATCCTGTCCGAAATCATCCGCTATCTGGAAGGCTATGAAGCCGATCTGGTGGCGGCGGCCGACGCGATCGGCACCACGCCGGTGCGGCTGGTCAATGCGCGGATCGAGCTGGAACGCCAGCATTGAACGAGATGGAGTATTGATGAGCGCGACGACTGCCCCTTCCCGCCCCCTGCTGGTCACCGATTGTGACGAGGTGCTGCTCTACATGGTGGCCCCCTTCAAGGCCTGGTTGGACGAGGAACACGATATCGAGTTCGACTTTTCCGGCGGTGATTTCGCCAAAGCCTTGATCGACCGCAAGACGCGCGAGGCGGTGAAGCCCGGCGATATCTGGCCGCTGCTGGGCGCATTTTTCGATACCGAGATGCACCGCCAGACGCCGATCACCGGCGCGGTCGAGGCATTGAAGGCGATCGGCGAGCATGCCGATATCGTCGTGCTGACCAATCTGATGGACGACCGCCAGCAGGCGCGCAGCGAGCAGCTTGCGCGGTTCGGCCTCCACCACCGCGTGGTATGCAACCAGGGGCCGAAGGGCGAGCCGCTCCGCCGGATCGTCGAGGAGCACAATCCCAGCGTCGCGATCTTCGTCGACGACCTGCCGCAGCATCACGAATCCGCCGCCGAGCATGTCCCGCATGTCTGGCGGCTGCACATGGTGGGCGAAGAAGGCCTTGCGCCGCATATCGCCTGTGCCGCCAATGCCGGGCACGCCCATGCGCGCATCGACCGCTGGGAAGAGGCGCTCGCCTGGATCCTCGACCGTTTTGCTGCAGGCGTGCACGCGCCGGGCGTCCAGGCTGCGGCCTGATTCACAGCTCTTACAGGATAGAAGCATGACCGACACGATCGAACAGAAACTCGCCGAACTGGGCCTGGAACTGCCCCAGCCCGCCGCGCCCGTCGCCTCCTATGTCCCCGCGGTGGAAGTGGGCGGCCTGCTCTACATCTCGGGCCAGCTGCCCTTTATCGACGGCAAGGTCGTCACCGGACGGCTCGGCGAGAATGTCTCGCTCGAACAGGGCGAAGCCGCTGCACGCGCCTGCGGCATCATGCTGATCGCGCAGATGAAGGCGGCGCTCGGCTCGCTCGACCGGGTCGAGCGGATCGTCAAGCTGGGCGCGTTCATCTCGAGCACGCCCGAGTTCAATGCCCAGCCCAAGGTCGCCAATGGCGCGTCGGACCTGATGGTCCAGGTATTCGGCCCCGCCGGTCAGCATGCGCGCAGCGCGGTGGGCGTACCCGTGCTGCCGCTGGGCGCTGCGGTGGAGATCGATGCCATTGTCGCCGTTCGGCCTGCTTGACCGCTGGCTGGCCCCGGCGCCAGCACAGCGACGCATCGCCTGGCTGAGCGAGCAGCCTTATGCGCATCGCGGCCTGCATGACGGCATGTGGGACGGGCCAGTGCTGGAAAACGCGCTGCCCGCTTTTACCGCGGCGATCGCGGCGGGCCATGGCATCGAATGCGACGTCCAGCGCAGCGTCGACAACCGCGCGGTGGTGTTTCACGATTTCTCGCTCGGTCGGCTGACGCTGGCACAGGGCCGGGTCGCCAGCAAGACTGCCGCCGAACTGACGCAAATCCGCCTGCTCGGCCAGAATGGCGCGATCGCGGAGCTGGGCGCGGTGCTCGGCGTCGTCCGGGGTCGCGCGCCGATCCTGATCGAGATCAAGACCGAAAGCGGCCATGTCGCGCCGCTGTGCCTCGCGGTACGCCGCGCGCTGGAAGGCTATGGCGGCAAGGCGGCGGTGATGAGCTTCGATCCTGCCGTCAGCGCCTGGTTCCGGCGCCAGGCCAAGCACATCACTCGTGGCCTGGTCATCACCGAGGAGGAGGCTCGCGGCTGGAAGGGCAATCTTCGCCGCCATCGCGACCTTTGGGCCGCCAAGCCCGATTTCCTCGCCTATGACATTCGCGACCTGCCGAGCAGCTTCGCCGCGAGCCAGCGTGCGCGCGGCCTGCCGCTGCTGACCTGGACGGTGCGCACCGACGAGCAGCATGCCTTGGCCGCCGAACACGCTGACGCGCCGATCTACGAGCGCGGCCAGCCCCAGCCCCAAATCCAGCCATGAGCGAGCGCGCGATCACCGCCGAGGTCGGTCGCAGCATCGCCGCGCTGGATGCAGGCCAATGGGACGCGCTCGCAGGGCCCGACAACCCATTCGTGTCCCACGCGTTCCTCAGCCTGCTCGAGCAATCGGGCAGTGTCGGGCGCGGGACCGGCTGGAACCCTGCGCCGATCACGATCAAGGGCGAGGACGGCAGGCTGGTCGCCGCGCTGCCCGCCTATCTGAAAAGCCACAGCCAGGGCGAATATGTGTTCGACCATAGCTGGGCGCATGCCTGGGAAAATGCGGGCGGGCATTATTATCCCAAGCTGCAGATTTCGGTGCCGTTCACGCCCGCAACGGGGCCGCGCCTGCTGCTCGCGGACCCCGAATGGGCGCCTGCCATCCTGAGCGCGGCGGAAAATCTCGCCGACCAGAACGGCCTGTCGTCGGTCCACGCGACCTTTATCGAGCCTGCGCAGCTGCCGCTGTTCGAACAGGCGGGCTGGCTGATGCGGTCGGATACGCAATTCCACTGGCACGACCAGGACTATGGCGATTTCGAGGGCTTTCTCGGCTCGCTCACCTCGCGCAAGCGCAAGGATCTGCGCAAGGAGCGCAGCAAGGCGCAGGACGGGGTGGAGATCGTCCACCTGACCGGCGATGCGATCACCGAGGCGCACTGGGATGCGTTCTGGATCTTTTACCAGGATACCGGCGCGCGCAAATGGGGCCATCCGTACCTCACCCGCGAGGCGTTCAGCCTGATGGGCCGGAATATGGCCGACCGCATCCTCTTGATCCTCGCCCAGGTCGAGGGCCACCCGATCGCGGGTGCGCTCAATTTCATCGGCAGCGACACGCTGTACGGCCGCTATTGGGGCTGCACCGTCGACAAGCCGTTCCTGCATTTCGAGCTCTGCTATTATCAGGCGATCGACGCGGCGCTGGCGCGGGGGCTGAAGCGGGTCGAGGCGGGCGCACAGGGAGGGCACAAGATGGCGCGCGGCTATGCGCCCGAACTCACCTGGTCGGCGCACTATATCCCCGATCCGGGCTTCCGCCGCGCGGTCGCCGATTTCTTGCAACGCGAGCGCGCGGCGGTCGCTGCCGACCGCGAAATGCTCACCGAGATGCTGCCCTTCCGCAAGGGCGAGCGACAGGCTTGACGCAGGCGGAAACCGGGCGCACCATCGGGCGCAACAGTCCGTTCAAATCCTTGTTCTTCCTGCAGAAAGCCTGACCTCATGCGCACGATCCGTCTTGCCGCCCTGTTGCTCGCTTGCGCCAGCCCCGCCCCGCTGCTGGCGCAGAATGCGCCCGATACGCGGCTAACCGGGCAGGACCTGTTCTCGCTCGAGGCTGCGGCCGATCCGCAGATTTCGCCCGATGGCAGCAGGACCGCCTTCGTTCGCCGCGCCAATGACGTGATGAGCGACAAGGCGGTCTCGTCGATCTGGCTGATCGACAATATGAGCGGCGAGATGACCCCGCTCGCCGCCGGACCCGGCAGCCACAGCCAGCCGCGCTGGTCGCCCGACGGCAAGCGCCTCGCCTATGTCTCGACGGCGGAAGGCGGCGCGCCGCAGCTTTATGTCCGCTGGGTCGGCACGGGTCAGTCGGTGCGGATCACCGGCCTGCCCGAGAGCCCCGGCAATATCGCCTGGTCGCCCGATGGCAGCCAGATCGCGTACACGATGTTCGTGCCCGCCGAGGGGCTGAAGCTTGGCAAGGCGCCCGAAAAGCCCGAAGGTGCGACCTGGGCCGCGCCGCTCGAGACCTATGACCTGCTGACCTATCGCGCCGATGGTGCGGGCTATCTCAAGCCCGGTTTCGACAAGATCTTCGTTGTGCCCGCGACCGGCGGCGCACCCCGCCAGCTCAGCTTCGGCGACTATCATGACGGCGGCGGCCTCACCTGGAGCAAGGACGGCCAGACGCTCTATTTCAGCGGCAACCGCTCCCCCAATTGGGAAAACGACCCCCAGGACGCCGAGATCTATGCGCTCGACATCGCCAGCGGCAGCATCAGCGCGCTGACCGACCGCGATGGGCCGGATGCCTCGCCCATTGTCTCGCCCGATGGCAGCAGGATCGCCTATCTCGGTTTCGACGACAAGCTGCTCGGCTATCACAACACCCAGGCCTATGTGATGAACCGCGACGGCAGCGCCAAACGGGCGGTTGCCCCGTCGCTCGACCGGAGCATCGACAGCATCGTCTGGGCCCCCGACGGCCAGGCGCTGATCGCGCAGTATGACGATCATGGTGAGACTTTGGTCGCGCGCATCGGCCTCGACGGATCGGTACGCGAGATCGTGCGCGGCCTTACTGGCTCTTCGCTCGACCGGCCCTATTCGGGCGGATCGTTCAGCGTCGCGAAGAACGGCGCGATCGCCTATTCGGGGGGCAACGCGACCAGGCCTGCCGATGTCATGCTGGCGAACGGGGGCAGGACGCGGATGCTCACCCGGCTCAACCGGTCCCTGATGGCATCGAAGCGGCTGGGCGAGGTGCGCAAGGTGACCGTCGCCTCGTCGTTCGATGGCCGCGAGATCGAAGGCTGGCTGACGCTGCCGCCGGGCTATGCAGCGGGGCAGCGCGTGCCGCTGGTGCTGGAAATCCATGGCGGGCCGTTTGCGGCCTATGGCCCCCATTTCTCGACCGACAACCAGCTGTATGCCGCTGCGGGCTATGCCGTACTCTCGGTCAATCCGCGCGGATCGACCAGCTATGGCGCAGAGTTCGCAAACCTCATCCACCATGCCTATCCGGGCAACGACTATGACGATCTGATCTCGATGGTCGACAAGGCGATAGCCGATGGTGTCGCTGATCCCGACCAGCTGTTCGTCACCGGCGGATCGGGCGGCGGCGTGCTGACCAGCTGGATCGTCGGCAAGACGACGCGGTTCAGGGCAGCGGCCACCCAGAAGCCGGTGATCAACTGGACCAGCCAGGCGCTGACCGCAGACGGCCCGGCCTTTTTTGCGAAATACTGGTTCGGCAAGCTGCCCTGGGAAGATCAGGCGAGCTACTGGGCGCGTTCGCCGCTGTCGCTGGTCGCCAATGTGAAGACGCCGACGCTGGTGGTCGTCGGCAGCGAGGATTATCGCACCCCGGTGAGCGAGTCCGAGCAATATTATACCGCGCTCAAGCTGGTCGGCGTGCCGACGGCGCTGGTCAAGGTGCCGGGCGCCAGCCATGGCGGAATCGCGGCGAGGCCGTCGCAAAGCGCGGCCAAGGCTTCGGCGATCATCGCCTGGTTCGAACGCTACCGCAAGGCAGCGCGCTAGACCCTGTTCGCCTTTGATCGAGTCAAAAGCTGGGTCTAACTTTCTGTTTTACCGTGATTTCCGAGCCGTGAAATGTTCCATTTCACTCGAAATCACTCTAGGCCTTCAGGCGGCGCGCGCTGCGATTTGCTGGAGCCAGGCGCGGGCTTCGCGCTGGGCTTCGGCGATCTGCCGTGCGGTCATTTCTTCCGATATCTCGGCGCGGCACAGCTGGCTTTCCTCATGCCCCTTCACGGCGGCGAGGTTGAACCATTTGTGCGCCTCGATCAGGTCGACATTGACGCCGTGCCCGCCGGTGGAGAACGCCACGCCCAGTTCAAAATAGGCGTTGATGTCGCCGCGCGCGGCCGCCGCGAGCTTACTCTCGATCAAAAAGGTCGCAGACTTCAGACTGTTTGCCATCTCACATGCCCCTCTATTGCATGGCCGGTTTTTCCGACGCGGCAAGATTGGGAAACCATGGTGAAAAAATGGTTAATTCGGCAGATACCATGCCAAAAGTTTTACAATCATCGCGGGGCTACCGGCATATTGTCGATCAAACGCGTGCGTCCGATGCGCGCTGCGACCAGCAGACGGCCGGGCCTGTTCGCCTCGTCCAAGGGCTCCAGCGTCACGGAATCGGCCAGTGTGACATAATCGACCGAGGCGAATCCGGCAGACAGCAGGGCCTGCTCGATGCCCTCGAGCGCGACCTTGACGGGCCCTCCCGCCTCGATCACCGCGATGCCCGCCTGCATTGCGCGCGGCAGCATCGCCGCGGCGGCGCGTTCCTCGCCGCTGAGATAGGCGTTGCGCGAGGACAGCGCGAGGCCAACGGCATCGCGCACCGTCGGCACGCCGATGATGTCGAGTCCGAAATTGAGGTCGCGCGCCATCGCGCGGATGACCGCAAGCTGCTGATAATCCTTCTCGCCGAACAGCGCCATGTCGGGTTGGACCTGGTTGAACAGCTTGGCAACCACGGTTGCGACACCATCGAAATGGCCGGGCCGGGCCGCGCCGCACAGGCCATCGCTGACCCCGGCCACGCTGATATTGGTTGCGAAGCCTGCGGGATAGACCTGCTCGACATCGGGCGCCCACAGGATCGCGACGCCCGCCTCGCTCAGCATGGCGGCATCGCTGTCCTCCTGGCGCGGATAGGCATCGAGATCCTCGTTGGCACCGAACTGCTTGGGATTGACGAAGATCGACACCACGACATGGTCGGCGCGCTGCTTGGCTTCCTTCACCAGCTGCATATGCCCGGCGTGCAGCGCCCCCATGGTGGGCACCAGCGCGACATGCCCGCCCTGCCCCCTGAGCAGCGACACCGCCGACCGCAGCCTGTCAACCCGACGTAAGATTTGCACCTTGGTAAAGCCTCCGATAGGGAACGCGGCAACATCGCCGGGCACATGGCCCAAGCGATTCACACTGCAGCACTGGCACAATCATGGGCCTGCTGGAAGGGGCTGGAAAGACCATGGACATGATGACGCGCAAGGCGTCTCCGCATCATATCGTGTTTGCCAATGAAAAGGGCGGCACCGGCAAATCGACCAGCGCGGTGCACGTCGCCGTCGCCTTGTCGTATCTGGGCTTTCGCGTCAGCGCGATCGACCTCGACCCGCGCCAGCGCACGCTGCACCGCTATCTGGAAAACCGCGTCCAGACCCAGCAGCGCCGCGGCATCGAGCTGCCCACGCCGAAATTCGAGGTGTTCAAGGACGACAATCAAGCGCGGCTCGAGCAGATGGTCGAATCGCTGAGCGGCGATTGCGATTTCCTGGTCTATGACACGCCGGGCCGCGACGACAAGTTCGCGCGCTTTGTCGCCACCCGCGCCGACACTTTGGTCACTCCGCTCAACGACAGCTTCGTCGATTTCGACCTGATCGGCCAGGTCGACCCGGAGAATTTCAAGGTCCGCCGCCTGAGCTTCTATGCCGAGCTGATCTGGGAAGCCCGCAAGGCGCGCGCGAAGACCGACGGGATCGAGATCGACTGGGTGGTCTTGCGCAACCGCACCCAGCAGACCGATGCGCGCAACAAGCGCAGGCTCGATGCCGCGCTTGCCGAATTGTCGAAACGCGTCGGCTTCCGCTATGTCCAGGGCCTATCCGAGCGCGTGGTCTATCGCGAACTCTTCCCCTCGGGCCTCACCCTGCTCGACAAGGGCCATCTGGCGGACCTGGGCACCAGCCATATCATCGCGCGGCAGGAATTGCGCGAGATGGTCTCCGCGCTCAACCTGCCGGGCGTGGGCAGCCGCTCGCCCGAGCGCCAGCCACAACTGATCTGATCAGGGCTTTTTTATAAGCTTCAGCGTCATCGCGGTCATCGCCTCGGCGGCGGTCGCGATGACGGTATCGGCCTCGGGCGCCCAGAACGGGCTGTGCAGCGAGGGCATTTCGATGCCTTCCTTCTTCGCCTTGGTATATTCGGGCAAAGGCACGCCGCCGACCCAGAAGATCATGCTCTTGATATTGTCCGGATCGGCCCGGTAGAAGCGGCTGAAATCTTCGCCGCCCATTGATGGCGCGACCTGCGCGACGCGCTGCTCGCCGAACCGGCCTTTGAGGAACGTGCCGATCTCGGTGGTGAATTCGGGGCTGTTATAGACCGCCGGGGTGAAGGTATCGGCAAGCTTGACCTCGGGCATGCGATCTTCCGGCACGCCCGCAGCGATCGCCTCTCCCTTCGCGATCCGCTTGATCCCGTCGAGGATCTTCGCGCGGGTCTCGTCCGAATAGCTGCGCACGGTGAGCAGCAGCGTCGCCTCGTCCGAGATGATATTGTGCTTGGCGCCTGCCTGGAAGCTGCCGACGGTGACCACGGCGGCATCCTGCGGATCGAGCTCGCGGCTGATCAGCGTCTGCAGCGTGGTGACGATGCGCGCGGCGAGCACGATCGGGTCCCTGGTCGATTGCGGATAGGCGCCGTGCCCGCCCAGACCCTTCACCTTGATATCGACGCTGTCGACATTCGCGAGCGCAAAGCCCGGGGTATAGCCGATGAACCCGGCCGGGGCCTGGGCGGCATCGTGAAAGCCCAGCACATATTGCGGCTTGGGAAAGCGCGTGAACAGCCCATCGTTCAGCATCGCCACCGCGCCCGAGCCGATTTCCTCCGCCGGCTGCAGGATCATCACCAGCGTGCCCGACCATTCGGCCTTGCGCTTGACCAGCTGCCGCGCGGTGGCGACCCAGCCGGTCATGTGCGTGTCGTGGCCGCAGGCGTGCATCACGCCGGTCTCGATCCCCGCCGGGCTCATCGCGCGCACCTTGCTGGCGAACGGAAGGCCGGTCTGTTCGACCACCGGCAGCCCGTCCATATCAGCGCGCAGCATCACCACCGGGCCGGGGCCGTTCTTCATCACCGCCACCACGCCGGTCTTGCCGACGCCCTCGGTCACCTCGAAGCCCAGCCTGCGCGCCTCGGCCGCGAGCTTCTTGGCGGTGCGCACTTCCTGGAAGCTCAGTTCCGGATTGGCGTGCAGGTCGCGGTACAGGTCCATCAGCCCCGGCATGTCGGCAGCGATATCGGCACGGATCGTGTCCTGCGCAGCGAGCGGCGTGGCTGCGGCAAGCGCTAAGGCGGATGCGGCAAAAGCGCGCGCGAGAAACTTGGCGACCGGCATGAGTGTCTCCCCAGACATGTGTTGGAGGTCAGGCTAACGCCTTGATGCGGTTACGCCAATCGGTTTCCGCCCGTCATTCCCGCGAACGCGGGAATCCTGCTTTTGCATAAACACGCAAATGGAAAGCGGGACCCCCGCCTGCGCGGGGGTGACGATGGCGGCAGCCCTTATTTCATCGGTCGCAGGTCGATAATGTCCATCGTCGATTCGTAATAGGGCCGCGGAAAGACGATCCGCCAGCGGTCCTTGTCGATCCGCTCGACCGTGCCCGCCAGATCGCGCTCCTGGTCCCGGCCATAGGGCACAAGCCCGGCATCGTCGCCGAGCATCAGTGACCCCAGGAACACGCCGCTGCGCTTCGTGTCAGCATGGATATAGCCGACCGGGCGCTGCGATCCGGTGAGCTTGACGAACTGCCTCTTGTCGCCAGAGCCATAGATGGCGCAGACGAAATCGGGATAGGCGATGAACGCCAGATACTGCCCGCCCAGCTTGTGCGTCGCGCATCGGTATTTGCCCTCGGGCGGCAGCGGATCGACAAGGCGCTTGTCGGGATCGTAGAGCAGCGGGTTCTTCGCCAGTTCACCGGCATATTCGGACGCGCGCACCTCTTTCAGCGCGGCGACGAAGGTTGCATCGCGCTGCTTCAGTCGCGCGGCGTCGGCGGGGGTGGCGACATCCTGCCAGCGCTCGGCGATCGCCGCGCCGCTTGCCGACAGCAGCGCCATTGCCGCCAGCGCCTTCGAACCAAATTGCATCGAGCCTCTCCCGCTTTGCTATTTGTGCGGCGCAAGGTCGAACGCGGCGGTCTTTCCGTCCAGAATGTTCTGCGCCAGGATGTCGCCCTTCTGCATCGTCGCGCGCACCGCGTCTATGCCCTGCTGCCAGTGCACTTCCATCGTCGCGCGCGAGAATTCGAAATCGCGCATCCCGCTCTCCCATTTCTGCACCTTGTAGATCAGGTGGACGATGTTGACCGCATTGTCGGTCACCAGAGCGCGCACCCGCTGCACATCGGGTTGCGAGCACATGTCCGACGGCAGCATCGCCAGCACGTTGCGCAGCGCGGCATGCTCCTTGCGCAGCTTGAGATAATAGTCGGTCACCTGGCGGGTGCGGCTTGAATAGCGGATGTCCTTCTCGCGGCTCATCACATCGGCGAACTTGGTCGGCACCTCGCCCTTGGCGGGGAAGAGATCGACTTGGAACGCAAGCATGTCGCTGGTCTGGTTCTCGAGCACATAGGCCAGCGGCGTGTTGCTGACCAAACCGCCGTCCCAGTAATATTTGCCGTTGATCTCGATCGGCGGAAAGCCGGGCGGCAGCGCGCCGGAGGCCAGGATATGCCGCGCATCGATGGTCTGCGGACCTTGCGGATCGCGCGTGTCGAAATAGTAGAAATTGCCCGATTCCACGTTCACCGCGCCGACCGAGAAGCGCACCGGGCCGTTGTTGAGCCGGTCCCAGTCGACGAAGCGATCGAGCGTCTTGGCCATCTCGCTGGTATCGTACATGCTGACCGCGGCCGGCGTGCCCGGCCAGGCCATTGGCGCAGGGATCAGGTGCGGGCGGAAAAAACCCGGTACGCCGACCGTGGCGGCCGCAGCGGCGCCGGCAAAATGGTTGATCTCGCGCAGCGCGTCGCTGTCGCCCCAGACGAAATTCGGAGAGCCCGAGGTCACCAGTTCCCAGAATTCGCGCAGCCGCTCGCACGCGACATGCGGCTCGTTGCCCGCGATGATCGCCGAGTTGATCGCGCCGATCGAGATGCCCGCAACCCAGTCGATCCGGACATTCTGGCGGACCAGCTCGCTGAACACGCCCGCCTGATACGAGCCGAGCGCCCCGCCGCCCTGCAGCAGCAAGGCAACCGTCGGCGGCAATGGCACTGCGGCCGATTGCAGGTCCATCTGTTCGAGCGATGCGGGCATTCAAGTTTCTCCAGGGCATGGGGCAGCGCAATTATGCCGCACTGCACAATAGACCAGTTCGCGAAAAAATCGATGGTGCTAAATCGCACCTTCCGGTGTTACTGTTCGAAGCCAAGCCGCAAAAGGGAACAGCGCCGGTCATGAAGCTCGACGATTATCGCACCAGCGACAATATTTCCGACCAGCGCGGCAGCGGTGGCGGAGGCGGCGGTTTCAACCTGCCGATCGGCGGCGGCAAGATGGGGATCGGCACGGTCATCATTCTGGGCATCGCGGCCCTGGTCTTCGGCATCAATCCGATGGACCTGATGCAGGGCGGGGGCATGACCGGCGGCGCGCCGGTCGCGACCCAGCAAGGCGGTCAGAATGCCGCGCAAAGCTGCGCCGTCGATGAAAAGAGCAAGTTCAGCTGCCAGGTGCTTGCCAGCACCGAGGATACCTGGGGCGCGATCTTCCGCGAACAGGGCCAGCAATATCAGCCCGCCACGCTGACCTTCTATGACCGCAATGGCCGCTCGGGTTGCGGCGCGGCGCAGAGCGCGATGGGGCCGTTCTACTGCCCGGCGGACAATGGCATCTATCTCGACACCAGCTTTTTCGACGAACTCGCCACGCGCTTCCAGGCGGCGGGCGATTTCGCCCAGGCCTATGTCATCGCGCACGAGGTTGGCCATCACATCCAGACGATCACCGGCCGCTCGAACGAGGTCCGTCGCGCGCAACAGGCTGCGAGCGAGGCCGAAGGTAACGAGCTGCAGGTGCGCATGGAGCTGGAGGCGGACTGCTATGCCGGGGTCTGGGCCGCGCGCAACCGCGAGCGGATCGAGCCCGGCGATATCGAGGAAGGGCTGACCGCGGCCAATGCGATCGGCGACGACACGCTGCAAAAGGCGGCAGGGCGCAGGCCGGTTCCGGAAAGCTTTACGCACGGCACCTCGGCGCAGCGCATGGCCTGGCTCAAGAAGGGCCTTTCCACCGGCGACCCGGCGCAGTGCGACACGTTCAGCGCGGCCCGCCTCTGACAAGGGGCGCAGCCTTTTGCCCGGATGGTGCGTATGCGCTTGCAACAGGTGCCCTGAACGGGTGCCGAACCACAGGGGAAGACATATGCGCCGTTCGATGACCGCTTTCGCCACTCTGGCCGTGATGGCCTCATCCCTGCCCGCCGCGGCCCAGAACCAGGCCGCCGAACGGCCCAAGACGACCGAAAAGATGGCCGAGGATGTCGTCACCCAGCCCGTGCAGGATGTCGGCATCGACAAGAAGGATATTCCGGAAAACCTGCTGCGCATCCAGGACAAGCCCTATTCGCTGGTCGGCATCAAGACCTGCGCGCAGATTCGCAGCGCCATCGGCGACATGGACGCGGTGCTGGGCGAGGATCTCGACGTGCCGTATGAGGCCAGCCGTGACGAAAAGCGAAAGGCGACTGCCGGACGCGTCGGCGGCACGATCATAAATTCGATCATCCCGTTTCGCGGCGTGATCCGCGAGATTTCGGGCGCGGCGGCGCAGGAGCGGCGGTATAACGCGGCGGTCTATGCGGGCGTCGTGCGCCGCAGCTTTTTGAAGGGCGTCGGTCTGCAGCGCGGCTGCAAATATCCATCCGCGCCGGAACCGAACGCAGTGAAGTGACTTGTTTCAAAATCCTCACCCTTTAGGGGAGGTGGCTCGCCGCAGGCGATACGGAGGGGAAGCGTCCAGGCGGTCGCCCGGAGCCAGGTGCAATCCGGCTGCCCCTCCACCGCTTCGCGGTCCCCCTCCCCGTCCCGGGGAGGATTTTGAAGGGGCACGACATGCGACGTTTTCCGGTGCGGCGACTGAGCGATTGCCACACGGTCGATGATTTCCGCGAGCTCGCGCGCAAGAAGCTGCCCTATCCGGTGTTCCACTATATTGATGGCGCTGCCGATGACGAGGTGACCCGCAACCGCAACACCCAGGCCTATGAGGACTGCGATCTCGTCCCCAATGTGCTCGCGGGCGTCGCCGATATCGACATGTCGACGACGCTGATGGGCCGCAGGATCGACATGCCGCTGTTCCTCTCCCCCACCGCATTGCAACGCCTGTTCCACTGGCGCGGCGAGAAGGCGGTGGGTGCGGCAGCGGAGAAATTCGGCACGTTCTTCGGCATTTCCTCGCTCGCTACCGTCAGCCTCGCGGAGATCGGCGAGAGCATTTCCAGCCCCAAGCTGTTCCAGCTCTATGTCCACAAGGACAAGGGGCTCAACGCCGCGCTGATCCAGGCAGCGAAGGATGCGAAGTTCGACGCGCTGGCGCTGACGGTCGATACCATCGTCTCGGGCAAGCGCGAACGCTGCCTGCACACCGGCTTCACCTCACCGCCGCGCCTGACCCCGTCTTCTGCCATCAGCTTCGCCACGCATCCGGGCTGGACGCTCAACTATTTGGGCCGCGAGCGGTTCTCGCTGCCCAATCTCGAAAGCCATGTCGCCGCCGGCACCGATGCGGCGATCTCGGTGGCGGACTATTTCAACACGATGCTCGATCAGACCATGGATTGGGCGATGGCGGAGCAAATCCGCAGCCAATGGGGCGGACCCTTCTGTCTCAAGGGCGTGATGAGCGTCGAGGATGCGCGCCGCGCAGTCGATATCGGCGCCACCGCGATCATGGTGTCGAACCATGGCGGGCGGCAGCTCGATGGCAGCCGCGCGCCGTTCGACCAGCTTGCCGAAATCGTCGATGCGGTGGGGGACCGGATCGAGGTGATCTGCGATGGCGGCATCACGCGCGGCACGCATGTGCTGAAAGCGCTGAGCGTCGGGGCCAAGGCCTGTTCGGGCGGGCGGCTGTATCTCTATGCGCTCGCCGCCGGCGGCCAGCGCGGGGTGGAGCGGACGCTCGCCAATCTCAGCGCCGAGATCGAGCGCGGCATGAAGCTGATGGGCGTTACCCGGCTCGACCAGCTCGGTCGCGGCAACCTGCGCTGGCGGTGACTATTTGGGGCGGCCGACCTCGCCGGTCGCGCTGATCACGATCCGGTCGCTATTGGCCCCGCGCGCCAGCACCACGGTGACGGGCGTGTTGGGCAGGCCGGTCGAATCGAACCAGAAGCGCGCGCGGCCCTGTTCGGCCTCGTCCTTTTCACCATCGGCTGCCGCCTGCTCGATCCGCGCGATTGTCCCCGGCTTCCAGTCCTGATTGGGCAAGGTGCGCGCATTGAGCGGCACCCATGCGCGGTCCTGGCGCGCATCGAAGCCATAGCCAGAGGGCGCAATCCACACCGCGATCGGGCGCGCGCTCACCACCGCCTCGTCGCGCGCCGCCGCGACGCGTGCGGCAAAGCGGTCGGCGTCCTCGGACAGCGCCGCGCTGTCGCCGGGCAGCGCCAGCACGACGGCTCCCGCGACCAGGCCGATGATGAACAGCACCACCATGAGTTCGATCAGGGTGAAGCCCTGCTCACCCTCACCCTTCCCACGCCGCTCCGCGTCGCGGGCCCCTTCCCTCTCCCGGCGGGAGAGGGAGGGAGGCGCGAAGCGCCGGAAGGGTGAGGGTGACAACGCAATCAACCCCTCGCCGTCATTCCCGCGAAAGCGGGAATCCCGCTTTGCTAGGCCAGATAGCGATAAAAGCGGGACCCCCGCCTGCGCGGGGGTGACGAAGGAAAAAGGCGGCGAATCATCCACGGGTGAGTTTCTGGTTCCGAAGCGCCCTCAAGCCCCATCGGCCTTGATGTCCGAATTCTCCGCCTCGCCGCCCGGTGCGCCATCGGCGCCCAGCGAATAGAGGTCGAACGCACCGGTCGTGCCGGGGCTGACATATTGATACGGGCGCCCCCAGGGGTCCTGCGGCAGCTTCTTGATATAGCCGCCGCTGCGATAGCGGCCCGGCTGGGCGAGCGTCGGCGGCGCGGTGACCAGCGCGTTCAGCCCCTCGGCCGTGCCCGGATAGGCCAGATTGTCGAGCCGGTACATTTCGAGCGCCTGGGACAGCGTGGCAATGTCGCTGCGCGCCTTTTCCGTCATCGCCTTGTCCTGGCTGGGCAGCACGTTGATGACGACGATAGTCGCCAGCAGACCGATGATGAAGATCACCACCATCAGCTCGACCAGCGTGAAGCCGTTGGCGCGTCTGCGGCTCTTGTGGCTCAGACGCTTCAACAGCAGGGATCGGATATTCAACATGGGGTCTTCCTCTAGAGTCCGGTCAGGTTCTGAAGCTGCAATATCGGCAGCAGGATCGACAGGATGATCAGCGCGACCGCCCCGCCCATCACCACGATGATCGCGGGTTCCAGCAGCGCCATCGCCGTGGTCGTGAAATTGCGGAACTCGCGCTCCAGATAATCGGCGGCGCGTTCCAGCATGATGTCGAGCTGTCCCGCGCTCTCGCCGCTGGCGACAAGATACACGAGCAGCGGCGGAAATGTCCCGGCATTCCTGAGCGCGGCAGACAGCGATCCGCCCGAACGGATTGCCTCCACCGCCTCTTCCAGCGCCTCGCGCAATACGCTGTTGCGCACGGTGCGGGTGGTGAGCTTCATCCCCTCGAGCAGCGGCAACCGGCTCTGCACCATGGTTGCGAGCGTCCGTGCGAGCCTAGCCGCGTTCATGTCGCGGATGAGGCGGCCGATGAAAGGTAGTTTCAGCAGCAGCGTATCGACGCGATATTTGAACGCGGGCAGTTTCATCGCGCGCCAGAAGGCGAGGCCCGCCAGGAGCATCGCCGCCAGAATGGCCCACCACCAATCGGCGAGAAACGCGGAAATGCCGATGACGATGCGCGTGATCAGCGGCAGCTGGGTCTGCGCATTGTCGAACTGCTCGACCACGCGCGGCACCACCGAGATCATCAGGCCCGCGACCACGCCCAGCGCGACCAGCGTCAGGATGATCGGATAGGCGAGCGCGGAGACAAGCTTGCCGCGCACCTCGGCCTGCTGTTCGAGCAGCATCGCCAGACGTTCGGTGATGACGGGCAGCGAGCCCGAGCTTTCGCCCGCGCTGATCATCGCGCGATAGAGCGGCGGAAAGCTGCGCGGTTCGCGTGCCATGGCTTCTGCGAGCGACTGGCCCTCCATCACCCCGCCATGCACGTTGGTGAGCACCGCGCGCGCGTTCGCCTTTTCGGTCTGGCGGCTGATCGTGCGCAGCGCCTCTTCGAGCGGGCTGACACTCATCAGCGAGGACATCTGCCGGGTGAACAGCGTCAGCTGCTTGGGACTGAGCCGCGCAGTGGCATCGCGCGACAGCAGTGGCTTGCGCGGCGGCGCAGGGCTGACCGTGACGATATGGAAGGATTTGCGGATAAGCGCGGCGCGCGCCTGTGCGTCGGAGGCGGCGGAAATGCGCCCTTCCCGCTCGCGCCCGGCGGCATCGATCACCCGATAGGCAAAGTCAGCCATCGATCGTTTCAGGCGCGACCGCCGGTGGCTCGGCCTCGCGCCGCGAGATGCGGATCGCCTCTTCCGCCGTGGTCTGGCCGGTGCGCACCAGTTCGCGCGCGGCCGAGCCGAGGTTCGGCGCATTCAGGAACGCGTGCCGCGCGATGATCGCCTCGTCGCCATTGTCGTTGATCAGGCGGCGGATGGTCTCGTCCACCCGCACCGCCTCAAACACGCCGATGCGCCCGGCAAAGCCTGTATGGTTGCAGGCATCGCAGCCAACCGGCCGATAGACCACGGTGCCCTTGTCGAAGCCGAGCAGCGAGGCGAGCGAGCCATCGGCCTGGACCGGCTCGCGGCATTCGGGGCACAGCCGCCGCACCAGCCGCTGCGCCACCACCGCGCGAAGCGTCGAGGCGAGCAGGAACGGCTCGATCTTCATGTCGCGCATGCGGGTGATCGCGCCGATCGCATCGTTGGTATGCACGGTCGAAAGCACCAGATGCCCGGTCAATGAGGCCTGAACCGCGATCTCCGCCGTTTCGTGGTCGCGGATTTCGCCGATCATCACCACATCGGGGTCCTGGCGCAGGATCGCGCGCAGGCCTGCCGCGAAGGTCAGCCCGACCTTGGCGTTGACCTGGGTCTGGCCGACGCCCTCGATCGCATATTCGACCGGATCCTCGACCGTCAGCATGTTGCGCGAACCGTCATTGAGCTGCTTGAGGCACGAATAGAGCGTGGTCGTCTTGCCCGATCCGGTCGGCCCGGTGACCAGGATGATGCCATTGGGCTCGGCCAGCGCCTCGGCCAGGATCTTGTGCGTGCGCGGGCTCATGCCCAGCAGCCCCAGATCCATGTTCGCATTTTCCTTGTCGAGCAGGCGCAGCACCACGCGCTCGCCCGCGCGGCTGGGCAGCGTCGAGACGCGCACGTCGAGCAGCTTGCCGCCGATGGTGAGGCCGATGCGCCCGTCCTGCGGCACGCGGCGCTCGGCAATGTCCAGCCGCGCCATCACCTTGATGCGGCTGACGATCACCGGCGCGACATTGGGCGGCATGCGCAGCTTTTCCTGCAACACGCCATCCATGCGCATGCGGATGACGAGGCCGGTCTCGTACGGCTCGATATGGATGTCCGACACGCCCTGGCGCGCGGCCTCGGCGATCACGCCGTTGATCAGGCGGATCGCGGGCGCATCGTCGGCGCTGTCGAGCAGGTCTTCGGCGCTGGGCAGATCGGCCGCCAGCAGTTCGAGATCTCCGCCATCGATGTTGAGCGAGCTCGCCATCGCTGCAGCATTGCCGTCGACCGCATAATGATCGGACAGATAGCGTTCGAACTGCGCTACCGGCGCCAGCTCGACATCGAACGGCATCGCGAGATAGCGCCGCACCTCAAGCAGCGCGACCGGGTCCGCACCCTCGCGTAGCGCGACTTTCAGCCGCCCATCGATCTCGCCCAGCATCACCACGCCATTGTCGCGCGCAAAGCCATAGGGAATGTCGAGCATCACCCGGGTCAGCGTACGTTCGACAGCGGCTGGCTGCTCGGCATCAACGGCGGTGTCGGCGGCTTCGTCCGGCGCATCGCCCTTGCGGATGATCATGGCTGGCCTCCGGTTGGCGGGAGTTCCTGCTGCTGCTGTTGCTGGGCTGGCTGGCTGGGCGGCAGCGTCGTGCTGTCGATCGGCGCGGTGCCGGGCATGGCGCGCGGCGCGATCACCTGATCGTTCGGCCCGGCGGGCGGCGCAACCGGCACGTTGGCACCCAGATATTCGAGCACGATCTTGTCGAGCGAGGACTCGGCCTTGGGGTCGAACTCGATCTGCGCGGCGCGGACATAATTGTAGCGGCGCGCGGCGATCGCCTGCGCGTCGGCAGCGGTGCGCAAGATGGTCGGGCGGATGAACACCATCAGGTTGGTCTTGGTCCGCTGCTTGCCGCGCGACTTGAACAGCTCGCCCAGGATGGGAATATCGCCGAGCAGCGGAATCTTCTGGAGCGTGCGCCGCTCGTTGTCGTCGAGCAGCCCGCCCAGCGCGATGATCTCGCGGTCCTTGACCGTGACCGTGGTCTTGACCTCGCGCTTGTTGATGATGAGCTCGTTGAAATCGTCGCTGACGGGGCCCACGATCGAGCTGACCTCCTGGCGGATGTCGAGCTTGACCTGGTTGCCCGCATTGATCTGCGGCTTCACCTCGAGCTCGATGCCGACATTCTGGCGCTGGATGGTGCGAAAGGCATTGTCGAAATTGTTCGACAGCGCCTCGCCGGTGCTGATCGGGATTTCCTGGCCGAACAGGATCGATCCCTTCACATTGTCGTTCACCGTCAGCGACGGCGTCGACAAGATGTTCGATTCGCTGTCTTCCTGCACTGCGTTGATGATCGCGCCCAGCACGCGGTTGCTGCCGATATCGGCGGCAAAGCCCGAATAGCCGCCGCGTGCGCCCAATATGCTCTGCGCCGCGTTCTGGCGCAGCAGGTTGCCCACAGCGCTGTTGTTGCTGGTGGTGACGGTGTTGCCGTTGATGACGGTGGTCGTCTCGTCGAGCTCGTCGGCGAGCAGGCCGCCCGCGATATCGAGAATATTGGGCGAGACGTTGCTGAACGGCGTGACGAGGAAAGGAATGTCCTTGCCGCCGATCAGGAACTGCACGCCGAGTTCGCGCGCCACCCTGTCCGAAATCTCGACGATGATCGCCTCGACCAGCACCTGCTCCTGACGGATATCGAGCTGACGCACCAGCTCGGCGAGCGAGCGCTGGACATCGACCGGCGCGGAGATGATCACGGCGTTCGCGCCCTCATAGCGCGTGATGATCGCCTGGCCGCGCCCGTTGGAAAGCGCAACCGCGCCGCCGACCGGGGCCGACGCTGCGGTGGGGGCTGCGCCGTTGGCGGACGGTGCCGCCGCAGGAGTCGCGGACATCGGGGTGACGCCGCCGCCGCCCTGCGCGCCGACCATCATCTGCAGCACGGGGACCAGCTGTTCGGCATCGGCATAATCGAGCCAGATCACGCGGATCTCGCTGCCGTTCGCCGCGCGCGCGTCGAGCTCCTTGGCGATCGCGGTCAGCCGCGCGACCGTCGGCGCATCGCCGCGCAAGGCGACCGAATTGCTCGAATCCACCGCGACCACCGACACCAGGGGCGCACCGCCGCCGCCTTCCGCGCCGCCGCCGGGCGCAGGCGCAAGCTGTTGCAGCGTCATCGCAATCTCGCGCGCGCCGGCATGGCTGAGCGTGATGACCTGCGTGGTCGCATTGTCGCGGTCGATCTGGCCGATCAGCGCGCGGATGCGGCGGATATTGTCGGCATAATCGGCCACGACCAGGCTGTTGCCGCTGCGATTGGCGGTAATCGATCCCTCGCGGCTTACCAGCGGGCGCAGCGTTTCGACCGCGGTGGTCGCGTCGATCGCGCGCAGGCGGAACACCTCGGTGACGAACTCGTTCTGCGCGCCGCGGCTGCCGACCCGGCCCGGCGCGGACGCCGCGCCATCGGTCGGCTGGATGCGATAGGCACCGTTCGCGGTCGGCACCGCGATCAGACCGTTGGCGCGCAGGGTGGAGAGGAACACCTCGAAATACTCGCTGCGGCTCAGCGGGCGATCGGTCACCACCGATACCTTGCCCTGCACCCTGCCATCGATGATGAAAGTGCGACCGGTGACCTGCGCTGCATCCTCGATGAACGCGCGGACATCGGCATCGCGCACGTTCAGGCTGTGCTGCGCCGCTGCGGGCTGGGCGAATACGAGGGCGACGCCCAGCGCGAAAAGGGAGATGTGTTTTTTCATTTTTCCGGGATGATGATCGCGATGGGAAGGGTTTCGGTGCCGCGCTCGACCTGCAGCGAAAGCCGAGCGCCGGGCTTTAGCTGAGCGGTCAGCGCGGCGGCATCGGCGGCGGAACTGACCTTGCGGCCGTTGATCTCGACGACGATGTCGCCGGCGCGAAAGCCCGCCTGGGCAAAGACCGCGCCATCGCCCTTGGGGGTCACAGCGAAGCCTGTGGGGCGGCCATTTTCCATGCGCGGGGCAAAGCCGATGCCGCCGGTGATCGCGTCTGCATTGAGCGGGCCGGGCGCCTGGACGGTCGGCGGCGGCGTGGCACCGGCGGCTGGGGCTGCGGTCATCGGCGCATCGCCCACGGTCTCGGCAGGCACCGACTGGTCGAGGAACAGGCTTTCGCGCGTCCCGCCGCGTTCGAGCACGACATGGTCGAACAGCACCTGCACCAGCTTGACCCCGGGCGAGACCTCCTCGCCCACCGCATAGCTGCGCTGCACCCCGTCCGAGCCCGCGATGATCGCAGAGCCACCGCCCGACGCCTCGTTCATCCTGAGGCCGTAGAGCGTGAGGTCGAGCGAGGTGACGGCGGCACTGGCCTCCCCGCCCCCGGCAGCGGCGCGATCGAAACCGTCGAAGCTGGCGAAAAGCGCGGCACGCGCGGCGGGTGACATGACATTGGCGGTGCGCGCCTGCCAGTCACCCAGCGGTGCGATGGGCGTGACGATGGTCCAGACGAGCCGGGCAACCTGGATGATGAGCGCCAGAACGAGCAGCGCGCGCAGCCAGCCATAAAGACCCTGCGGGAAAAACCTTGCCCAGCCGCTCTGCTGCCCCTGAAACCGTGCGAGACGGAAACGGGATAGCGAAGCACTGAGGCCGGTCTGCGCGCCATTCTGGGCCGCTGATGCCACGAATCACTCCCCGCTTCAGGCCGATCCCCATGGCCTCGCGATGCTGCTAGGCGCAGCCCGTGACGGTTGGATTACCAGTTTGTGACAGATATTTGAAGGTGATGCTGCGCAGCCCGATGGGCGCGAACGAAAAAGGGGAGCCGGTGCGGTGCCCGGCTCCCCCTTTCATGTTCTGATGGGCGGACGCCCGCGTGATCAGAATTCCAGCGAAGCGCTGATCTGGAAGCCGCGGCCGATCTCATAGGCGTTGTTGAGGATCAGCGAGCGGTTGAGCTGCTGGAACTCGACATAGTCGGTGCTCAGCAGGTTGCGCGCCTCGAACTTCAGCTCGCCCGTCCGGTTGAACAGCTTGAAGCCTTCGCGCCAGACGAAGTCCAGCCGCGGGCCGGTATATTCGACAAAGTCAGGCTGGCCGGCCGGACCGCGATTGGTCACGCGGTTGCTGTTCCACGACAGCAGAATGGTCTGCTGCGACAGCCGTTCGCCGGTGCTTTCCATGCCGAACTGGATGTTGGCGATATGGTCCGACTGGCCGGTCAACGCAAAGCCGCCGGTGCGGAAGATGGTCGAAGCCGCCACCATCGCGCCGCTCAGCGGGTCGGCGATCATGTCCTGCGCGGTCACCTTCACGTCCGAATTGGTATAGGTATAGTTGGCTGCGATCAGCATCCGGCGCTCTTCAAAGAACGTGCCGCCCAGATCGATCAGGTCGAAGAACTTCACCAGTTCGATTTCCGCACCATAAAGCGTCGCCTTGGGTGCATTGGCGAAGGTGGTGAAGAAGTTGTCGCC
The DNA here is from genome assembly GCF_001557175.1 of Blastomonas sp. CCH9-A1. Taxonomy (NCBI): domain Bacteria; kingdom Pseudomonadati; phylum Pseudomonadota; class Alphaproteobacteria; order Sphingomonadales; family Blastomonadaceae; genus Blastomonas; species Blastomonas sp. CCH9-A1. The sequence goes on along the minus strand of NZ_LSHM01000066.1, from coordinate 32,008 downwards.
CTGACGGAAGCCCAGGTTTTCGATCGGGTCCTTGATGTCCTTGTAGAAGATCGCGGCGGTCAGGCGCTGGTCACGTTCGAAATACCATTCGAAGCGCGATTCCAGGTTGATCAGGCGGCTGTTCTTCAGGAACGGGTTGCCGAAGAACGTGCGGTCGAATTCGAGGTCGAGATATTGCTGCGGCGCGAGTTCGCGGAATTGCGGGCGGGCAATGGTCTTCGACGCCGCGAAACGCAGCTGCATGTTCTCGGCCAGGTTCCAGGTCAGCGTCGCGGCCGGCAGCCAGTCGTCCTTCTTGATGCTGGTGGGCACCAGATTGGCGCTGCCCAGACCGAACAGGTCGATCGGCTGAACGAACTGGTCGCCGTCCTCATAGCGGACACCCGCCTGCAGGCGCAGGCTGTCGGCCAGCTCTGCCTCGAACTGCAGATAGCCGGCATGGACTTCCAGCCCGGCGTCATAGGCCGCCGCACCGTTCGAACCCGAGGTTTCGAACAGGCGCACGTCGAAGGTGTAGACGTTGAAGTCCGACAGCAGGAAATCGGGACGCTGCTGCGACACGGCAAAGGGCAGCGGGCCCTGGCCGCTCAGGAAGCGGAAGTCGCGGCGGATCGACGTGCGATCGTTCTTGTAATAGGCATAGCCCGCCGTGAAGGTGATCGGCACGCCGATATCGGTCTCATAGGCCAGATCGACATTCGCGCCGTAGACATTGTCATCGAGATCGCTGAACGCGATGCGTGCGCCCTCGCCCGCCGACTGCAGGTCGTTGACGAAATCGTTCGCGGCGGCGCTGAACGTATAGTCGAAGGTCCGCTCGTACGGCGCTTCGCGCTGCGAATTGGCATAGCTGCCGCGGAAGTTCAGGCGGAAGTCGTCGAACTTCATCTCGCCGACAAACTGGGTGTTGATCAGCTGGCGTTCGAACCAGGTGGTACGGCTGCGATTGATCAGGCGCGTATCGGTGATGCGCGCGTCGATGCCTTCGCGGATCGAGGCGTCCTTCACCGTGTCGCGGATGAACACGTTGGTCCATTTGAACTTGTGCTCGCCCACGTCTGCCGTGACACCGAACAGCCCGTTGACCACGATGCGGTTTTCGGTCGTCAGATAGTTGAAGTTGATGTCCGGCAGCAGCGCGTCGACACCATTTTGCGGCACGATGCCCTGCGAAATCTGCTGCACGCCGCCGCGCGTACGCCAGGTGTTGTTGATGCCGGCTGCACCGACAATGCCGATATTGACATCGCCGACGAGGAAGTTCGTCGCGCCGCTGAGCTGGCCCGAGAAATTGACCGGAATGTTGTTGTTGCGCTGAATGAGCGAGGTGTTGGCATTGGCCAGGCTGGCGGTCAGGTCACGCACCTGCGCGGCGGTGAAATTGGCGCCGGCGGTGATGGGATTGCCCGAGGCAAAGGCGTTACGCAGGTTGCGCGGCAGCGTGCGCGCGCCATTGTCGAAACCGGTGAAGTCGGTCGACGAACCGAAATAGGTATAGCCGACCTCGCCGGTGGTGATCGTGTCGCCGCCGGTGCTGAACTCGATCTTGAAGAACGGGTCGCGCGGTACCGACTTGGTGGTGAGGTTGATCGCGCCGCCACCGAACTCGCCGGGATAATCGACCGAATAGCTCTTCTGGATAGTGGTCGAGGCGATGACGCTGGTCGGGAAGATGTCGAGCGGCACCGTGCGGCGCAGCGGATCGGGCGAGGTCAGCGGCGATCCGTTCATCAGCGCGAGCGAATAGCGCTCGCCCAGGCCGCGGACGAACACGAAGCGGCCACCGACGACGCTGAGACCGGTCACGCGCTGCAGCGACCCGGCAATATCGCCATCGGCGGTGCGCGCGATATCGGCTTCGCTCAGCACCGACACCACTTCGGGCGTCGATTTGATCACATTGGGGATGAAGACACCGCGCACCACGATTTCGCTGTTGCCGCCGGCACCCGGACCCGAAATCTCGATATCGTCTTCGGCCGGCACGTCTTCGGCCGGGGCATCGGCAGCGGGGGCGGCGGGAGCATCGGCCTGGGGCGCGGGCGCCTCCTGGGCAAAGGCCGCCGGCGAAACCAGCGCCGAGCTGACCATCAGCAATGCAGCGAATGAAAGCGGCGTGAACTTCGCCATATGTCCCTCCAGAAATTCAAAAAAGGGGCGGCGGCGTGGTGTCGCCGCCGCCCCGTAACCGGTCAGCGGATCGCTATCAGGTGGTCGGAATGCTCGGCACGGCGGTGCATGCCGGGGTCGAGCTGTAGAGGCCGCAGGTCCAGCCCTGGAAGCGCGTGTCAGCCGCATCGCGCACCGCACCGATATAGGTGACGGCGGTGTAGAAGCTGTTGATCGCGGTCACGTTGAACACCGGACGCGCGGTTTCGTTCGCGCCGTTGATGAAGATGCCCGACAGCGTCGAGGTGCCGTTGGTGATGTTGTTGGTGCCACCCGTGAACAGCGCCTGGATCGCCGCGACGGTGACGTTGCCATCGTCGGTAAAGGCGTTGGGGCAGCTCAGGAACACCGATTCGAAGCGCGGCGGACCAGCTTCGTCGCCTGCGCCCGCGGTGCCGGTTGGCTGCACGGTCACGGCCGAGTCGACATCGAGGCACCAGCCGGGACCGGTGATGACGCTGTTGAACGCGGCAAAGTCCATGCCGCCACGCAGCAGGATCGCGGCTTCGTCAGCCGTGGTCTGGGTCGATACGAAGGTCGCGTTCGACATCGACCAGGCGGTGCGCGGCTCGGCCTGCTCGTTGCCGTTCGAATCGCCTTCGATCACGTGGTTGGCGCTGGCGGTCTGGATGCCGAGCAGGAACTGGTTGAAGCCCTTGTAGCCGAGGTCCATGTCGAACGTGTCGTCGTCATTGCCCAGCCCGACCAGGTTGCGGCCATTGACGCGTCCGCCGAACCATTCGATGCCGTCGTCCGAGCTGTTATAGACCTGCACGTTCTGGAAGAAGGTGCCCGAGCCGACGCCTGCCAGCGTGATGCCGTTGAGCTCGTTGCCCGGCTGGACCTCGAAGCCCGAATAGCGGACCTGGAAGAAGGCGATGCGGCCGCTATTGTCGGTCGGCACCGCGCCGCCATAGTTGGCGTTGGTACCTTCCACCACACCCGAGCAATCGGTGCGGGTGCCGCCGGGGTTGGTCGGCGAACCGGTGGCGCAGTCGGACAGCGGCGCACGGCCGAGGATCACGACACCGCCCCACAGGCCCTTGGAATTGGCCGTTGCGGTTCCGGTGATGTTGTCACGCGCGGTGAAGATGATCGGACGATCGGCGGTGCCTTCGGCGAACAGCTGCGAGCCGCGATTGACCAGCAGGAAGTCGGCGCCCGACGAACCGAAGAAGGTCACGCCCGGCTCGATGGTCAGAATGGCGGGGGTGCCGGTGCTGGCGGTGGGGCCAACATCGATGCCGACCTGGACGCGGCCCGATAGCGAATAGATGGTGCCGGCGCGACGCGGGATCACCAGGTTGGTGGTGATGGTGCCCGAAAGCTGGCAGTTGCGGACGACCGCGCCGCCGCCGGTGGTGATGGTGCCGACATTGGCGGTGCCATTGGGGCAGTCGGCAGCCGGGCCGGTAGGGGTCGGCGTCGGGGTCGGCGTCGGAGTCGGAGCCGGGGCAGGTGCCGGAGCGGGGGCGGGAACGACGATGGTGCCTTCGCCGGGCGAGGCGACATCATCAGCACCGCAGGCCGAAACCGCGAGCGCGGCCACCGAAACCATCAGGACCGAACGAACACGTGCATTAAGCATCTTGGAATCTCCGCAAATCAGGACAGCGATCGCTGTCAGCCTTTTGAGGAACGAGCGGAGATGAGCTGATTCCACCCCCTGGAACACCGTTCGGGGCGGCAGATAGGCAGCCATGATGACCCGGCGGGGCCATTTCCATGACAGAGCAGCGACAGGAATATGACTCTTTGGAGTCTTATGTGAAAATTGTGCGACAAACGCCGCGCCCGAGTGACCAAACTCTTGGTTTTCGGCACGTTAGGCCAATGGCCTGAGCGGCGGACAGGGCATTGCAAACAATTGCCGAGCGCACGGGCGGCGTGCAGATGAAGCGATTATGCGTGCCTTGCGTGGCCAATGTGTCACATTGGCTCATCCACAAGACAAGACCCGACCGGATTGTCTCCGGCCGGGTCGGTTCTGTCAGCCCCTGATGGGCGGAGCGCGATCAGCGGCTGGCATAGCCCTGGTCGAGACGACGCAGCGCGTGCCGTGCAGCGACGCGGCTGTCCATCACCCGCCCATCGGACAGGATCACGTCGAACGAGCGCTCGGCATCGATCGCGGCCTGATAATGGCTGCGCGCCTGGGCGAGATCGCCCATCTTGGCATAGGCCAGACCCATGTTGATCAGCCGGGCGGGATCGCGCCGGGCGGAAGGAGAAACCTGTTGCTCGGCCGCCTGCATCTGTTCGAGCGCGACCGGATAATTGCCCTTGAGCAGCGCGGCATAGCCGAGCGAGCCGCTCTCATAGCCGATTTCGTTCGCCGCCGCCCGGTTCTGCACAGGCTGGGCAATTGCCGGAGCAGCCATACCGAGGGCGGCCAGCGCCGCGAATGTGATAACTTTGGTGTTCATGTCAGCATATCCTTTCCGTGTGTGACGAGTGAAATGCTACGCTTATGTGACACCCATGGCAATATGAATGTCACATAAATTACTCCTTAATGTCATATTTCTGTAATTTTCACGGACTGGACGATTGTCACACGCCCGCAATGTCCCTTGACCAAAAGGCGCCCGCGCTGTCCGATGGACGCAAACACAACACGAGAGGGGCGTGCCCATGACCATGACGATCGATCGCCGACTGCTGCTCAAGGCCGGAACCTTCGGGCTTGCGGCGCTTTCGCTGCCCGGCGCAGCGCTCGCCTTTGCATCGGCCCGCGGCTTCACCCATGGCGTGGCGAGCGGCGAGCCCTCCGCCGATTCGGTGCTGCTGTGGACGCGCTATGTCGCAGACAATGACGCGCGCCTCACCGCCGAGCTCTCCGCGACGCCTGATTTTGCGAAGGTTGTCGGCGGCGGATCGGTCACCGCCAGCGGCGCGCGCGACCATATCGCCAAGATCACCGTGCGCGGCCTCAAGCCCGGCAGCTGGTATTATTACCGCTTCGTGGCCGCAGACGGATCCAAGTCGCCCGTGGGCCGCACGCGCACCTTGCCGAAGGGCGAAACGCAGGCGTTCAATCTTGGCGTCTTTTCCTGCTCCAACCTGCCCTTCGGCTGGTTCAACGCCTATGGCCATGCGGCTGCGCGCAAGGATATCGACCTCGCGCTGCACCTGGGCGATTATATCTACGAATATGGCCCGGACGTGTACCCGACGCGCACGCAGGCGCTGGCCGGTCGTCTGGTCCAGCCCGATCACGAGATGATCACGCTCGCCGACTATCGCCTGCGCTATGCCAGCTACAGGCTCGATCCCGATCTGCAGGCGCTGCACCAGAGCGTGCCGATGATCGCAATGTGGGACGATCACGAGATTGCCAACGACGCCTGGAAGGGTGGCGCGCAGAACCATCAGGACGGGGTCGAGGGCGACTATGCCACCCGCCGCCGCATTGCCGAGCAGGTCTATCGCGAATGGATGCCGGTGGCCGACCTCAGCCCCGGCGATACGCTGTGGACCAGCTATCAGATCGGCAATCTCGCGACGATCATCCGCACCGAAAGCCGCCTGTCGGGCCGCGACAAGCCCGCCGAGCTGGCCGAGGCCTTTGCCGGTGGCGGCGATCTGGCCAAGGCGCTGGCGAAATTCCGCGACGAGACCTGGATGGACCCGAGCCGCCACATGCTGGGCGACGACCAGGCGCGCTGGCTGGGCGAGCAGTTCAAGGCATCGAAGGCATCGGGCACGCGCTGGCAGGTATGGGCGCAGCAATGCGTGATGGGGTCGATGAAGCTGCCGATGGAAACCGCCGATTGGGTGCCAAAGGATGCGCCCGAGATCGTGCGCACCCGCTCGGCCGCCGGCCTCGCCGCGAGCAAGGCGGGGCTGCCGTTCAACATGGACGCCTGGGACGGCTATCCGGTCCAGCGCGAGGCGCTGCTCAAGTCGGCCCAGGCCGCGGATGCCGATCTGGTCGTGCTCTCGGGCGACAGCCACAACGCCTGGGGCTTCGATCTGGCCGCCGATGGCAAGCCGGCGGGCGTCGAATTTGCAGGGCATTCGGTCAGCTCGCCGGGCTTCGAGACCTATGCGCCGACGGTATCGCCCAAGGATGTTGCGGGCGCGCTGGTGCGGGGCAATTCGCAGCTCAAATGGGCCGATACCAGCAGCCGCGGCTACATGACCGTGAACCTGACCCAGGATCGCGCCACCTCGAACTGGCACGCGATGCGCACCATCCGCGAACATACGCTTGACCTTGCCGGAACCGAAAGCCGCAGCGTGCTGCCGGGCCGCAAGGTCCTGGCCGAGCCCGGCTGGTCGCGCTGGAGCCCTGCGGACGCCACGCTGTCGGTCTGATCGTCCAAGCCGTTTGTCGACGACAAACGACCGCCTGCCGAAAAGCTTTGCAGCCCCTGGGGGGTCCGATTACGTTTGAAACCATCATCGCCTCCCGCACGCTGCGGGTCGATGGCAAGCGCCCGTATGTCCGGGCCTTCAGACACCATCCGGGGAGCTAAAATGGTCAAGAATTTCCTGCTTGCGTCCGCTGCGCTGGTCGCACTCGCGGCGGCACCCGCCCAGGCGCATGAGCACGATGCCCAGCCGGGCGATATCGATACGCTGATCGAGGCCGAAGCCGCGGGCGATACCGCCAGCGGCGGCACCACCGATGCGGAAGGCATCACCACCACCGCGCGCGATTTCTGGGGCACCTGGGGCGTCGACACGACGCTGATGAACCCCGCGGTCAAGCCGGGCGACGATTTCTACGCCTATGTCAACGGCAAGTGGCTCGACACGTTCGAGATCCCGGCCGACCGCGCGCGCTATGGTGCCTTCACCCTGCTCGCCGAAAAGTCCGAGCAGCGCGTGCGCAAGATCATCGACGAGCTCGCGGCGACCAAGCCCGCGATCGACACCGGAGCCGGCAAGGTCGCCGCGTTCTACAACGCCTATCTCGATACCGCCGCGATCGATGCTGCCGGCCTTGCCCCTGCCCAGCCCTATCTCGACAAGATCAAGGCGGTGAAGACGCGCGAGGATCTGGCCAAGCTGTTCGGCACGCCCGGCTTCCGCAGCCCGGTGGCCGGTTTCGTCGACATCGATTCCAAGCAGACCGACAAGTATATCTTCCAGGTCACCCAGGCGGGCCTCGGCATGCCCGACCGCGACTATTATCTCGTCGACAGCGAGGCGAACCTCAAGGTCCGCGCCGCCTATATGCAGTATCTGACCTTCCTGCTCGGCAAGGCAGGCTATGCCGACCCGGCCAAGGCGGCGCAGATGGTCTATGACCTCGAAAAGGCGATCGCGACCGAGCATTGGGACCGCGCCATCGGCCGCAACCGCAACATCACCTATAACAAGCTGAGCAAGGCCGAAATGCTCGCGCTGGGCAACGGCTTCCCGGTCGAGACCTTCATCAAGACCGTGGGTGTCGATGGACAGCAGGAATATGTCGTGCGCCAGCTCAGCCCGACCGCCGAAGAAATCGCGACGGAGAAGCTGACCCCCGAACAGGTGGCGAAGCTGGGCAGCGGCATTCCCGGCCTGTTCAAGCTCGCCAACACCGCGCCGATCGAGGCCTGGCAGGCCTGGCTGGCAGCCGGCTTCCTTTCGAACGCTGCCAGCGTGCTGCCTTCGGACATCGATGCCGCCAATTTCGCGTTCTACGGCACCGTGCTCGGCGGCCAGAAGCAGCAGCGCGAGCGCTGGCAGCGCGGCGTCGCCGCGGTCGAGGGATCGATGGGCGAGATCGTCGGCAAGATCTATGCGGACCGCTATTTCCCGGCGGAAAACAAGGCCGCGATGGACGAGCTGGTCGGCAACCTCCGCAAGGCGATGGCCGCCAATCTCAACGACATCAAGTGGATGGGCGAGGCGACCAAGGTCGAGGCGCGGCAGAAGCTCGCCAAGTTCACCCCCAAGATCGGCTATACCGAAAAGTTCGAAACCTATGACACGCTGACGATCATGCCGGGCAAGGCGCTGGACAATGCGATCGCGGCGGGCACCTGGGCCTATCGAGACAATCTGTCCAAGCTCGGCAAGCCGATCGACAAGACCGAATGGTTCATGCTGCCGCAGACGGTGAACGCCTATTATTCGCCACCGCGCAACGAGATCGTCTTCCCCGCCGCGATCCTGCAGCCGCCCTTTTTCAACCTTTCGGCGGACCCGGCGGTGAACTACGGCGCGATTGGCGGTGTCATCGGCCATGAAATGGGCCATGGCTTTGACGATCAGGGTTCCAAGTCGGACGGCGACGGCGTGCTGCGCGATTGGTGGACGCCCGAAGATCAGGCCAATTTCAAGAAGCTGACCAGCGCGCTCGTCGCCCAGTACAGCGCGCTTTGCCCGCTCGACGATGGCAAGACCTGCGTCAACGGCGCGCTGACGCTCGGCGAGAATATCGGCGATGTCGGCGGGCTCTCGATGGCCTATCGCGCATACAAGATCCACCTCAACGGCAAGGAAGACAAAGTGATCGACGGGCTGACCGGCGACCAGCGATTCTTCATGGCCTGGGCGCAAGTATGGCGGAACAAGTCGCGCGACGAATATCTGCGCCAGCAGCTCAACACCGATCCGCACTCGCCGCCCAACTATCGCGCCAACGGCACCGTTCGCAATTTCGACGAATGGTACAAGGCGTTCAACGTCAAGCCAGGTGACGCGCTCTACCTGCCGCCGGAACAGCGCATCCGCATCTGGTAAGCGCGTTGGTCTGACACAAGAAAGGCCCGCTGTCATTGCCGTGACAGCGGGCCTTTTTCGTTGGAATTTATGGCAATCAGTGCGTGCGCAACTTGCCGAAATGCGTATCGAGCAGCGCCTGCATCTTGTCCGAGGCGTCGCGGATCGCGCTCTCGACCTGCCCCGCATTGCCCTTGACCGTCACCGGTTTGCCGCCCTCTGGCCGCGCCTCCAGCGTGCAGACGATATCGTCGCTGCCGCCCTTGGGGCCGTTCACGTCGGCGAGATGGACCTCGACGCGCGACAGGCGACCCGAAAAGCGGTTCAGCCGCGACTGGATGATTTCTTCGGCCTGGGCCGCCAGCGCTTCATCGCCGGTAATGCGATTGTCGGTGTTGAACTGGATATGCATGGATCAGCGGACCTTTCTGGAACGTTCGAGAACCGGGCGATGGCCTTCGGCGTCGAGAGCGCCCATCGGCGGGTCGTGATCGCTTGGGCCGTCGATGCGGCCCTGATGTGCGGTATCGGTCTGGCGATCCAGATATTCCGGATCGTCGCGCTGCGCATCCTGCTCTTTCAGCTTGAGCGCCTTCTCCGCCAGGCGCACCTGATCGGGCGCGGGCGAGGTATTTTCGTTCGTATCGGTCATGCAGGATTTACGCGGGAGATGGGCGCACGTTCCTGCTTTTCACGCCCAATTCTCATGCTCGCTGCAGGAGCGAGAGGGAGTGTCAAAAATATCTCCTCCCCTTTGATGGGGGAGGCTGCGGAGACTTGGCTGCTTGCAGCCTATGTCGCAGCGGTTGGGGGTGATGGTGCGTTTAAATGATTGGGTTCGATGGCTCATTGGCTGCCTGATCCGGCGCGATCACCCCCACCCCACCCTCCCCCATCAAGGAGGAGGGCTTTGGGAAGCGATCGCCAACGAAGCTCAGCGCATCGCGGTCTCGACCGGCCTTGCTTTGACCTGCGGGTTGCTTACCCGCCAGACGATGCCCGAGACGTCATCGGTGACCAGCAGCGCGCCCTTGCTGTCGATTGTGACATCGGTCGGGCGGCCCTTGGCATCGCCGCTCTTGGTCAGGAAGCCCGAGAGTATGTTGACCGGCAACCCGCTGATGACCTTGCCCTTGGCATCGCGCGTGACTGCGGGACGACCGTTCTCTCCGAACGGAACGAACACCACCTTGTAGCCCGAGGCGGGCTTGCGGTTCCACGATCCGTGCAACGCAACGAACGCGCCATTGGCAAAGCCGGTACCCAGGGCCGCCTTGCTCGCAAAGGTCAGGCCCAGCGGCGCGACATGCGTGCCGAGCGCGTAATCGGGACGCCGGGTATATTCGCGCAGCTCGGGACGGCGCGGCTCGACGCGGAAATCCTCGTAACCACCCCAGTAATTCCACGGCCAGCCAAAATGCATGCCGGCTTCCACCTTGGTGAGGTAGTCAGGGACGAGGTCCGATCCCAGCATGTCGCGTTCGTTGACCACCGTCCAAAGCGCGTCCGAATTGGGCTCCCACGCCATGCCGACCGGGTTGCGCAGACCGACCGCAAAGTCGCGCTTCTTGCCGGTCGCGAGGTCGAGTTCGATGATCCGCGCGCGGCCCTTCTCGACCTCGAGCCCCTTTTCGGCGACGTTCGACGCTGAGCCGATCGCCACATAGAGCTTGGTGCCATCTTCATTGGCGATTAGGTTGCGCGTCCAGTGGTTGTTGGGCTTCTGCGCGGGCAGGCTCAGCACCTTGCGCCCCTTGGCGGTGATCTTCGTCTGCCCTTCGGAATAGGGAAAGGCCATGACGGCGTCGGTGTTCGCGACATAGAGCGTGTCGCCGATCAGCACCATGCCATAAGGCGAGTTCAGTCCTTCGAGAAACGGCGTCTTGGTCTCGGCCTTGCCGTCGCCATCGCTGTCGCGCAGCAGCGAGATGCGGTTGGCCGATTTGACGCCCGCGCCCGCCTTGTTCATCAGCAGGCGCATCACCATGCCTTCGATGCCGGGATTTTCGCGCGGCGGGCTGTTGGTTTCGGCGACCAGCACATCGCCATTGGGCAACACCAGCATCGATCGCGGATGATCGAGCCCATCGGCAAAACGCGCCACCTGCAGCCCTTCGGCCGCCTTGGGGGCTTCGTTCGGGCCCCAGGGCTTCACATCGGCAACGTTGATCGTCGGGAAGATTTCCTTGCGCGGCGCGGTGATTTCCGGCGACGGGCCGCTGACCTCGGCGATATCGAGCTGCGCCTTGTCACCGCTCAGGAAATACCAGCCGGCACCCCCGACAACCGCTGTCGTGAGGCCCAGAAAAATGAGGATGTTGCGCGTCTTGGTTTTCATGGCCCCAAATTAGGGCGCAGCCCCAGCGGGCGCAAGCGGCATCACCCGGTATAATCGGGCAGTGAGTGGAACGCGCTCTTCAGGGCATCGCTCCACTGGTCGGCGATCAGGTTGTAATAGGGATCGCTCGCCTGAATGCGCCGGTTGCGCCCGGCAAAGCTGTTGGCGGCATAGATCTGCAGATCGAGCGGCAGCGCCACCGACAGGTTTGCCTTGATCGTCGAATCGAACGACACCATCAGCAGCTTGATCGCGTCATGAAACGACATGTCGCGATCATAAGCGCGCACCAGAATGGGGCGCCCGTATTTGGTCTCGCCGATCTGGAAGAAGGGCGTGTCGTCGCCCGCCTCGATGAAATTGCCCTCGGGGTAGATCATGAACAGCTTGGGCTCCATGCCGTTGATCTGGCCGCCCACGATGATCGAGGCACTGAACGTGGAAGACGCGCTTTCTCCCGCAATCGCGCGCGTCCGCGCAATCTCGTCGCGCAACGTCTCGCCGATGATCCGCGCGACCTGGAACATGGTCGGCGCTTCCATGATCGAAGGCTTGCGCTCGGCTGGAGCCTTGGTCCGTTCCTCGAGCACGCTGATCACACCCTGAGTGGTCGCAAGATTGCCCGCCGTCATCAGTGTTATGTAGCGATCGCCCGGCTTTTCCCAGGTGAACATCTTCTTGAACGTGCTGATATTGTCGACGCCCGAGTTCGTCCGGGTGTCCGACATGAACACCAGCCCCTTGTCCAGGCGCATCCCGACGCAATATGTCATAGGAGCGTCCTCCCCCTTCATTCGCATGACGCGCATAAGGCGTTAAGCGCAACAATCGGTCAAGCGGCAATGGGCTTTGTGGAAAAGTCGGGTTGCGCTGCCCGCTGCGCCATCAACACCGTCATTCCCGCGAACGCGGGAATCCCGCTTCTGTTGCCTTGCCGATGAAAATAGCAGGACCTCCGCCTTCGCGGGGGTGATGGGCCAAGCACAGTAGTGGTTCTACTGCTGGACCTGCTGCACCTGCAGCGTCACCGTCATCGCCTCGTTGCCGCGCCCGAAGGTAATGCCCGCGATCGGCGCGGCCTCGCGATAATCGAGCCCGGTCGCGACGCGGACATAACGCTCGTCCGGCGAATAGCCGTTGGAGACATCGAACCCGACCCAGCCGAGGCCTTGCGCATGGACCTCTGCCCAGCCGTGCCCGGCATCCTGATCGACCCGGTCGTTCATCAGCAGATAGCCGCTGACATAGCGCGCCGGATAGCCCAGCATGCGCGCGAGCGTGATGAACAGATGCGCATGGTCCTGGCACACGCCGTGCCCGGCGTTCAGCGCCTCTTCCGCAGTCGTGGTAACGCCGGTCTGCCCGACCTGATAGGCCACCGCACCGCGCACCAGTGCCGACAGCGCGTGCAGCCGCGGCGCATCGCCGCTGCTGGTGCCGGGGTCCTCGAACTGGCGCAGCAGCTTGCGGATCGCGGGGCCCGGCCTGGTGAACGGGGTCTCCCGCTTGAAATACCAGAGCGGCGCCGAGCCGATATGCTGGCCGACCATCCCGGCATGATCGCTGGTCTCGACCTCGCCCTCGCACTGGATGATGATCTCATGCTGGTCGGGATCGAAGCTGAACAGCTCGACATGGTTGTTGTGGTGATCGTAGAATTCGACCTGCTTGGTGCCGCCATCGACATTGGTCGTCCAGCGGATCACCTTCTGCCCGTGCGAATCCTTGGGGATCATGCGCAGCCGCTGCAGCGCATAGGGCATGGGCGTGTCGTAATGATAGCTTGTCCTGTGGACGATGTGCAGCCGCATGAGTGACCCGTAACCCCTGTAAAATTCCGCCCCGCCTCAATGATAGAAGCGGAATTCCTGCTCGATCTGCGCCGAGATGCTGTTGTTGCGCTTGATGAAATCCTGGATGAACTGGTGCAGCCCATTATCGACGATCATGTCGATATTGGTGTTGGCCAGTTCCTGGCTGAGCCCTGCGGCCTGGTGAAGGCTGTCGCCTGCCCCGCCATATTCGCGCGCGATCGCTTCGAGCGCGCTCGCCATCCGGCTGGCACAGAAGGACAGCGAGCGCGGCATCACCTGGTCGAGGATCATGAACTGCGCGATGTTGCGCGGGTTCGTCTCGCCAGGGTTCAGCCAGCGGAACGCCCGATAGGCCGAGACCGAGCGCAGGATCGTCTCCCACTGCACATTGTCGAGGCTCGATCCGACATAGGACAGCGAGGGCAGCAGCACGTAATATTTGACGTCGAGGATGCGCGCGGTGCTGTCCGCCCGCTCGACGAACGTGCCCAATTGCGCGAAGAAATAGATGTCGTTGCGCATCATCGTGCCGCTCTGCGCGCCGCGCACCTGCGCACTCTGCTGGCGGATGAGGCTCAGCACATCAGGCAGTTCATTGTCCGAAATCTGGGTCCGCAGCGCTTCCTTCAGCGTCATCCAGCATTCGTTCGTCGCCTCCCACACCTCGCGGGTCAGCGCGGTGCGCACCAGCCGTGCATTGTTGCGCGCGGCCTCGATCACCGAGAGCACGCTCGACGGATTGGTCTTGTCGCGCAACAGGAAGTTGATGACGCTAGAGCCATCGACCTTGTCATAGCGCTGCGCATAGGCCTGGCGGACGCCTGCGGTGGTCAGTACCGAGGCCCATTCGTCCTCGGCGGCTTCCGATCGCGTCAATGCGATGCGGAAACCGGCATCGACCAGCCGCGCGATATTCTCGCTGCGCTCGAGATAGCGCTGCATCCAGAACAGGCCGCCTGCGGTCTTGCCCAGCATCAGCGCGCCTCCTTGATCTTGGCACCGGCGGTCATTCGTCGAGCACCCAGCTGTCCTTGGTGCCGCCGCCCTGGCTGGAATTGACCACGAGCGATCCTTTCTTGAGCGCGACGCGGGTCAGGCCGCCGGGCGTGATGTCGATGCCATTGGGCGAAACGAGCACGAAGGGCCTCAAGTCGACATGGCGCGGGGCGAGCCCCTGGCGCGTCATGATCGGCACGGTGGACAGCGACAGCGTGGGCTGCGCGATATAATTGCCGGGCCGTGCCTTCAACTTGGCCCGGAAGGCCGCGATCTCCTTGCGGCTCGCCGCCGGGCCGACCAGCATGCCGTAACCGCCCGATCCGTGGACCTCCTTGACCACCAGCTCGTCGAGATGCTCCATCACATAAGCGAGCGAATCGGCTTCGGAACAGCGCCAGGTCGGCACGTTCTCGAGGATCGCCTTTTCGCCGGTATAGAATTCGACGATTTCGGGCATGTAGCTGTAGATCGCCTTGTCGTCCGAAATCCCGGTGCCGGGCGCATTGGCGATGGTGATGCCGCCTGCACGGTACACGTCCATGATGCCCGGAACGCCGAGCGCGGAATCGGGGCGGAAGGTGAGCGGATCGAGAAAATCGTCATCGACGCGGCGATAGAGCACATCGATCGCGCGATAACCCTGCGTCGTGCGCATCGCCACCCGGCCATCGACCACGCGCAGGTCATGCCCCTCGACCAGTTCCGCCCCCATCTGGTCGGCGAGGAAGCTGTGCTCGAAATAGGCGCTGTTGTGGATGCCGGGCGTGAGCACCGCGATCTCGGGCGGGCCGTTGCATGCGCGTGGCGCGCTGGCGGCGAGCGAGCGGCGCAGCTTGCGCGGATAGTCCGACACCTCGCGCACCCGCACCTTGCGGAACAGCTCCGGGAACATGTGCAGCATCGTCTCGCGATTTTCGAGCATGTACGATACGCCCGACGGGGTGCGTGCATTGTCCTCGAGCACATAGAACTGGTCGGGCCCGGTGCGGACGATATCGACGCCAATGATATGCGTGTAGATGCCGCCGGGCGGGTCCATGCCGATCATCTGCGGCAGAAACGCCTCGTTCTTCGCGATCAGCTCGACCGGGATACGGCCCGCGCGCAGGATTTCCTGGCGGTGATAGATATCGTGCAGGAACGCGTTGATCGCGCGCACGCGCTGCTCGATGCCGCGGCTGAGGCGCGCCCATTCGCGGCCCGAGATGATGCGCGGCACGATGTCGAACGGGATCAGCCGTTCGCTCGCCTCTTCCTCGCCATAAACCGCGAAGGTGATGCCGGTGCGGCGGAAGAAATTCTCCGCATCGCGCGCCTTGGTGCGGAGGCGGGATGCATCCTGGGCGCCATACCATTCGCAAAATTCGCTATAGGGAGCGCGCACCGAACCATCGGGCAGCAGCATCTCGTCAAAGTGCGGTTTATCCCCTGTCATTGACATAAAATGTGACAGCTATTGTGCAGTGCCGCAAGACAGGAAATGCGCCGCCATCGCGGTCATCCTTTCAGTCGATTTCGTGGCTTGCGATCCTTGTCTTGGCCCCGCTTCTGGTGTGTATTCGCTCAAGGACGCTGGAAAGGGACACGGCATTGAGAAACTGGACGGGGCTGGCACTGGCCGGCGTTTTGCTGATCGCGGGTTGCGGATCGCCCGGAACGAGGAGCGAGGAAGAAGCCGTCGCGATCCCCGAGGCGCGGCCCGATGCGGTGAACGATCGCTTCGCCCGGCTGGCGCTGACCTGCGTGCACAAGGAATATCCCAACAAGATTTCGCACGTGATGAACGACGACGGCGACGCGAAGCCGCCGCGCGAGCTGACGCCCGCCTTTTACGGCTGTTTCGACTGGCATTCGTCGGTGCACGGCCACTGGCTGCTGGTGCGCATCCTCAAGACCGATTCCAAGTCGCCGATGAAGCCCGCGATCCTCGCCGCGCTGGATCGCAGCTTCACCACGGAGAATATCGCGGCCGAGCTCAAATATATCGAGGGCGAGGGCCGCAAGGGCTTCGAGCGGCCCTATGGCACTGCCTGGTTCCTGCAGCTGGTCGCCGAGCTCGACGAGAGCGAGGACCCGAAGCTCAAGGCCTGGCGCGAGACGCTGCGCCCGCTCGAGCAGAAGATCGTCGGCGAGACCGAGGCTTGGCTGCCCAAGCTCGCCTATCCGATCCGGCTGGGCACGCATAACCAGAGCGCCTTTGCCTTCGGCCTGATGCTCGATTATGCGCGGCGGGTGAAGAACGGTGCGTTCGAGAAGCAACTCGTCGCAAAGTCGCTCGAGTTCCACCGCAGCGACGTCAATTGCCCGCTCGCCTATGAACCTTCAGGCGAGGACTTCCTCTCCCCCTGTCTGATGGAGGCCGACCTGATGCGCCGCGTGATGCCGCAGGCCGAATATGCCGCGTGGCTGGCCAAGTTTCTGCCGCAGATCCCGACGGACGGCTCGACCGGCTGGCTCACGCCCGGCGAGGTGCGTGATCCCACCGACGGCAAGCTGGTCCATCTCGACGGCGTCAACCTCTCGCGCGCCTGGGCGATGGAGGGAATCGCCAGCGCGCTACCGAAGGACGACCCGCGCGTGCCTGCGCTGCTCGCGACCGCCAAGCTCCACGCAGACAGCGGGCTGAAGGCGGTCAGCGACAAGAATTACGAAGGCAGCCACTGGCTCGGCAGCTTCGCGACGTATCTGACGACGAAGCGGGGGATTAGCGGGAGCTAGGTGCACACGCCACGCACCCAACCCCGCTCAGCCTGAGCCTGTCGAAGGCCCCGCGCCGAAGCTTGCGATATGACCATGCTGCTTTCCGGCGAAAGCCGGAATCCAGGGCGATCTCAATGCCATCTGGATTCTGGACTCCGGCTTTCGCCGGAGAACGGCTGCGCTAAGGGAGAGGGATGCGCGGGGCCTTCGACAAGCTCAGGCTGAGCGGGGTTTGGGGGCATATGGCATTGACACACCAAGCCCTGCGGGCACCCGTCCCGTAAGTGGGAGAGGAGAAGCTTGGGCTCAGCCGTTACCCCTCCCTGGCCAGGGAGGGGAACGCGAATTCTTCAGCTGTTGTCGCCCCTTACCCAACCGTCAGCACGAGCTGCCCGTCGCCGTCCGTCACGTGCAACGTCGAGCCGTCGGGCACCTCGCCGCGCAGCAGCTTGTCGGCGAGCGCGTCCTGCAGATAGCGCTGGATCGCCCGCTTGAGCGGCCGCGCGCCATAGACCGGATCGTAACCCACCCGGCCGAGCCATTTGCGCGCGCTGTCGGTCAGGTCGATCGTGATCTTGCGATCCTTGAGCAGCTTCGCCACCCGCGCGACCTGGATGTCGACGATCGGCGCCATATGCTCCTCGCCCAGACGATGGAACAGGATGATCTCGTCGAGCCGGTTGAGGAATTCGGGGCGGAAATGCCCGCGCACGACTTCCATGACCTGCGGCTCGACATCCTTGACCTTCTGGTCCTCGGTCATGCCCGCGAGATACTGGCTGCCCAAGTTCGAGGTGAGGATGATCAGCGTGTTCGAGAAATCGACCGTGCGGCCCTGGCCATCGGTCAGACGGCCATCGTCGAGCACCTGCAGCAGCACGTTGAACACATCGGGATGCGCCTTTTCGACCTCGTCGAACAGCACGACCTGATAGGGCCGCCGCCGCACCGCCTCGGTCAGCACGCCGCCTTCCTCATAGCCGACATAGCCCGGAGGCGCGCCGATCAGCCGTGCGACCGCGTGCTTCTCCATGAACTCGCTCATGTCGATGCGCACCATCGCATTGTCGTCGTCGAACAGGAAGCCCGCCAGCGCGCGCGTCAGTTCGGTCTTGCCGACACCCGTGGGCCCGAGGAACAGGAAGCTGCCGAGTGGGCGGTTGGGGTCCTGCAGGCCTGCGCGCGAACGCCGGACCGCCTTGGACACCGCCTCGACCGCCGCCTGCTGGCCGATGACGCGCTTGCCGATATGCTCTTCCATGGCGAGCAGCTTCTCGCGCTCGCCCGCGAGCATCCGGTCGACCGGAATGCCGGTCCATTTGCTCACCACGGCAGCGATATCGTCCTCGGTCACTTCCTCGCGCAGCATCGCACCCGCCGTCTGGCTCTGTGCCTCGGCCAGCTTGCGCTCGAGTTCGGGAATGCGGCCATAGGACAGCTCGCCTGCCCGCGCGAGATCGCCATTGCGCTGCGCCTGTTCGAGCTCGATGCGCAGAGCGTCGAGCTCTTCCTTGAGCTTCGCCTCGGCATGGATCTTGTCCTTCTCGCCCTGCCAGCGCGTGGTCAGCTCGGCCGATTGCTGTTCCAGCTCGGCCAGGTCCTTCTGCAGCGTGGCGAGGCGGTCCTTCGAAGCCGCATCGCTTTCCTTGCCGAGCGCAGACGCCTCGATCTTGAGCTGGATGATCCGCCGGTCGAGCGCCTCGATCTCCTCGGGCTTGCTCTCCACTTCCATGCGGATGCGGCTCGCGGCCTCGTCCATCAGGTCGATCGCCTTGTCGGGCAGGAAGCGGTCCGAGATATAGCGGTTGGAGAGCGTCGCCGCCGCCACCAGCGCATTGTCGGTGATGCGCACGCCATGGTGCAGTTCGTATTTTTCCTTGAGGCCGCGCAGGATCGAGATCGTGTCCTCGACATTGGGCTCGCCGACGAACACCGGCTGGAATCGCCGCTGGAGCGCGGGGTCCTTTTCGACATGCTTCTGATATTCGTCGAGCGTCGTCGCGCCGATGCAGTGCAGTTCGCCGCGCGCCAATGCGGGCTTGAGCAAGTTCGAGGCGTCCATCGCGCCCTCGCCCTTGCCGGCACCGACCAGCGTGTGCATCTCGTCGATGAACAGGATGATCTCGCCCTCGGCGCCCTTGACCTCGTCGAGCACGGCCTTGAGCCGTTCCTCGAACTCGCCGCGATATTTTGCGCCCGCGATCAGCGCGCCCATGTCGAGCGCCATCAGGCGGCGGTCCTTGAGGCTGTCGGGCACGTCGCCATTGGCGATGCGCAGCGCGAGGCCTTCGGCGATCGCGGTCTTGCCGACGCCGGGTTCGCCGATCAGCACAGGATTGTTCTTGGTGCGGCGCGCGAGAATCTGCACCGTGCGGCGGATTTCCTCGTCGCGGCCGATCACCGGATCGAGCTTGCCCTCGCGCGCCACCGCCGTCAGGTCGCGGGCATATTTCTTCATCGCCTCATAGCTTTCCTCGGCGCTCGCCGAGGTCGCGGTGCGGCCACCGCGCAGATCGTTGATCGCGGTGTTGAGCCCCTCGGGCGTCACGCCTGCCTTGGCCAGCGCATCGCCCGCCTTGGTGCCCTTGGCGAGCGCAATGGCGAGCAGCAGCCGTTCGACGGTGACAAAGCTGTCGCCCGCCTTGCTGGCAACCTGTTCGGCGCTGTCGAGCAGGCGCACCGCGTCATTGTCCAGACCCGGCGTCTGTTGCGCGCCACCACCCGAGACGGCAGGCACCTTGGCGAGCAGGGCGTCGACCTCCTGCACTGCAGCGGGAGCGTTGCCGCCCGCACGCGCGATCAGGCCCGCGGCCATGCCTTCGGAGTCTTCGAGCAGCGCCTTGAGGATATGTTCCGGGCTGATCCGCTGATGGCTCATCCGAATGGCAACAGTCTGCGCCGATTGCAGAAAGCCTTTGGCGCGGTCGGTAAATTTCTCGAGGTTCATGGGAGTTTCTCCACCCTATCTAGCCCTTGCCGCCAAGACATAGTGTTGCATCTTTGCAACGCAAGGGGAGCGGTTGCAGAATTTGCGAGAGGGTCGCGTTCAGCCCCGGCCCACGCGCGCCAGCAGCTGCAGCGCGCGCGACAGATGCGGGCGGTCGAGCATGCCGCCCTTGTAGCCGATCGTCCCAGCGCCGGGATGGGCCGCGAACAGGTCGACGATCGCCTGCGCTTCAGCCAGCTCCTCCTCGCTGGGGGTGAAGGCGGAATTGATGACATCGACCTGCGCCGGATGGATCGCGAGCATGCCCGCAAAGCCGTCGCGGCGCACCTTTTCGGCGCGTGCCTTCAGACCATCCAGATCGCGGAAATCGCCCTGGATCGTCTCGATCGCGGCAACCCCTGCAGCGGCTGCACCGAGCAGGCAAAGGCTGCGCGCGAGCTCATAGGTAAAGCCATAGCTTCCATCGGCATTGCGATTGCTGGCCGCGCCGATCGAATCGGCCAGATCCTCCGCGCCCCAGCTCATCGCGACGAGCCGCGCGGCTCCCTTGTAGTCGCCGGTGGTGAACATCGCCTCGGCCGTTTCGGTGACCAGCGCGATCACCGGGGTTGATCCCTGTTCGATCCCGTTCGCCACCTCGAGCGCAGAGAGATAATGGTCGAGAAGCTCGACATCGTGCCGACCACGCGCCTTGGGCAGCATGATGCCACCGGGCCGCGCGGGCATGATCGCGGCAAGATCCTGCAGCGTCCAGGGTCCGTCGAGTGGGTTGACCCGCACCCATAGCCGCTCGAGCCCATCGCTTCGGCTGGCCAGCTGGTCACGCACCAGGCTGCGCGCCATCGGCTTGTTCTCGGTCGAGACGGCATCTTCCAGATCGAACAGCGCGATATCGGCGGCACTCTCTGCCGCCTTGGCCATCTTCTTCTCGCTGTCGCCAGGGGCAAACAGCCACGACCGCATCGGAAGGTGGAGCATTTCGGTCATCGCCTCGGGTCCGTTGTAACTTGCGCTTTTTTTGACACCTTTACCGCGGCGCTGACCAAGCGCAATCGCCCAGCGAACCCGGACAAGGCTCGCGAGGCGCGGGCAAAGGTTAAAGACCCGATTTCACGCGATAATTGCGCGCATAGCAGTGAATTCTTCGTCGATCGCTCGGCAGGTTTCGTAGCCCGACGCGCAATATTCGATCCGAAATGGAAGCAAAAAATACCCCTGTTACGGGTCCACCCCCTAAAAACCGGGGTGGTAAGCAATTGAAGATGCTGCAAGAACTCTCGTCACAGAGCCAACGCCGCCCATCGGTCAGAAGGATCGATCGGATGAGGCGATAACAAGGCCAACGGGCGCGCGCGCAACAACAGGGATATGCACGTGAAATCGTTAGCGAGAGAGACCAGCCCCCGCCCCGCCACCACGTGGCACCGTCCCATCCGCCCGGAAGGCGTGCAGAACGATGCTCCTCGCACGGCGCAGAACGATGGTGATCGCCGCACCCGGCTGGTGATGCGCGAACAGCAATCGGCACGCCTGCGGAGCAGCTGCTTCCCCGAGCTCAAGCTGCGCAACCCGCTCTGGGACATGCTGGTCGCGCTGCTGGCCGCCAAGCGCAACGGCAATCAGCTCTCGATGAGCGACCTGTGCCTGATGAGCGATGCTCCGGAAAGCACCGCGCTGCGGCTGATTCACCAGCTGCGCGAAAAGGGCTATGCCGACATGGTGCCCGACCGTTCGGATCGTCGGCGCACCCGCGTGACGCTGACCAGCCTGGGTGAAGCTCAATTCGATCAGTATCTTGACCGGTTCGAGCTGGCCTGACCGGCGCTTCTTGCGTTTTACCTCGATTTAAGGGTTTCTGTTTAGGGCTGAGGTGCAAAGGACGCACCCACCATGTCATTCGGCAAAAAAGGACTGACAGGACCTACCTTCGACGCAGCGCCGCAGGGTGATGCGAACCTGCCGCAACGCGAGCCGCGTGTGCATCGGTTGATGAAGGTCACGCTGTTCCACGAAAGGTTCGGCAGCGCCGATGGGGTGATCCGCGACATTTCGAGCGGTGGCCTGGGCGGTCGGTGCGCCGCGCCTCTGGAGCCCGGCGATGTGGTCGAGATCGACCGGCCGGGCCTGGGGCGTTTCGAGGCGGAGGTGCGCTGGGTACGCAACGGCCAGTTCGGCGCGCAGCTGACATCCGACCTCAGGATCGACACCAAGGAGGTGCAGAGCCTGTCCTTCAACAATTCCAATTGGGACACGAAGGTCAACAAGCCGCTGGAGAATCACGTGTTCACACGGTTCAAGCCGATGCAGAACACCTATCGCCCCACCATCTCGCTGGCCCGCCGCGACAAATAGGCGCAGTGGCCTCGGCGGCGATTGCCCTGCCCCGGCCTCTCGGCCTGCAGGCAGGGCAATATAAGGTCAATCGAACTTCAGGCTCTTGACGGTCTTCACTCCGGCAAGCTGGCACAGCTTCCACAGCACCGGCTCCTCGACCGCGCCGTCGAGCGACAGCAGCAGCACCGCCTCGCCACCCGCGCGCGCTTCGCGGCGACCGAGGTGGAAGGTCGCGATGTTGACATTGGCCTCACCCAGCGTCGATCCCAGACGACCGATGAAACCCGGCTCGTCGCGGTTGACGATGTAGAGCATATGCCCGGCGAGATCGGCTTCGATCTTGATGCCGTAGATCTCGACCAGACGCGGCGTCGCGTTGCCGAACAGCGTACCCGCGACCGAGCGCTCGCCATCCGCCGTCGCAACCGAAACGCGCACCAGCGTGTGATAATCGCCCTCGCGGTCATGCCGCACCTCGCGCACGTCGAGCCCACGATCCTTGGCGAGGAACGGCGCATTGACCATGTTCACCGCGTCGCTGAACGCGCTCATGAAGCCCGCCAGCACCGCAGCGGTGATCGGCTTCATGTCGAGCTCGGCCGCCGCGCCCTCGACCTCGATCGCGATGCTCTTGACGCGGTCGCTCTCGAGCTGGCCGACGAGGCGGCCGAGATTGGTCGCCAGCGCCATATAGGGGCGCAGCTTCGGCGCCTGTTCCGCCGAGAGGCTGGGCATGTTGAGCGCGTTGGTCACGCCACCCTTGACCAGATAGTCGGCCATCTGTTCGGCGACCTGGATCGCGACATTGACCTGCGCCTCGCTGGTCGAAGCGCCCAGATGCGGCGTTGCGACGAAGTTCGGCGTGTTGAACAGCGGATGCTCGTGCGCCGGCTCGGTCGCGAACACGTCGAGCGCCGCGCCTGCGACATGCCCCGAATCGAGCGCGTCCTTGAGCGCCGCCTCGTCGATCAGCCCGCCGCGCGCGCAGTTGATGATGCGCACGCCCTTCTTGGTCTTGGCCAGCGCTTCCTTGCTCAGGATGTTGCGCGTCTGGTCGGTCAGCGGGGTGTGGAGCGTGATGAAATCGGCGCGCGCGAGCAGGTCATCGAGCGTCACCTTCTCGATGCCCAGTTCCACCGCGCGTTCGGGCGTCAGAAAGGGATCGAACGCGATGACCTTCATCTTCAGGCCCAGCGCCCGGTCGGCCACGATCGAGCCGATATTGCCCGCGCCGATCAGGCCCAGCGTCTTGGCGGTCAGCTCGACGCCCATGAAGCGGTTCTTTTCCCACTTGCCGGCCTGGGTCGAGGCATCGGCCTCGGGCAGCTGGCGGGCAAGCGCGAACATCAGCGCGATGGCATGTTCGGCAGTGGTGATCGAGTTGCCGAACGGCGTGTTCATCACGACCACGCCCTTGGCCGAGGCAGCGGGGATGTCGACATTGTCGACGCCGATTCCGGCGCGGCCGACGACTTTGAGGTTGGTCGCGGCATCCAGGATCGCCTTGGTCACCTTGGTCGAGGAGCGGATGGCGAGACCATCATACTGGCCGATGATTGCGGCCAGCTCTTCGGGGGTCTGGCCGGTGATCACATCGACCTCGCAACCGCGCTCGCGGAAGATCTGCGCGGCCTTGGGGTCCATCTTGTCGGAAATAAGCACTTTGGGCATTTTATGTCTCCCTCTCCCCTTCAAGGGAGAGGGCCGGGGAGAGGGGAACGGCCTCTGGTCCCGGCCCTATTGTTGAGTGAAATGAAGCGGGTAAGCCCCTCTCCCTTCGCCGCTGCGCGGCTCTTCCCTCTCCCCTAAAGGAGAGAGGGCGGGTGGGTGTTACTTGGAAGTGAGTTCCGAATAGGCCCAGTCGAGCCAGGGGCCGAGCGCCTCGATATCGGCGGTCTCGACCGTCGCACCGCACCAGATGCGCAGGCCCGGAGGGGCATCGCGATAGCCCGCGATGTCGAAGGCCGCGCCTTCCTTTTCGAGCAGTCCGGCAAAGGCCTTGATAAAGGCCTCGTCCGCGCCCTCGACCGTCAGGCAGACGCTGGTGGTCGATCGTGTGGCGGGATCGGGCGCGAGATGGCCGAGCCACGGACGCGCCTCAACGATGGCGTCGAGCGCCGCTGCATTGGCGTTGGAACGCGCGATCATCGCATCGGCACCGCCCAGCGACTTGCCCCATTCGAGCGCGAAGATCGCATCTTCCACCGCCAGCATCGACGGGGTGTTGATCGTCTCGCCCTTGAACACGCCTTCGGCGAGCTTGCCCTTGCTCATCAGGCGGAACACCTTGGGCAGCGGCCAGGCAGGGGTGTAGGTCTCGAGCCGCTCGACCGCACGCGGGCCGAGGATCAGCACGCCATGCGCGCCTTCGCCGCCCAGCACCTTCTGCCAGGAGAAGGTGGCGACATCGATCTTGTCCCAGGGCAGGTCATAGGCGAACACCGCGCTGGTGGCGTCGGCAAAGCTCAGGCCTTCGCGGTCGGCCGCGATCCAGTCGCCATTGGGGACGCGCGCGCCCGAGGTGGTGCCGTTCCAGGTGAACAGCACGTCGTGCGACCAGTCGACCGCGTTCAGATCGGGGATCTGGCCGTAATCGGCGCGCAGGATGACGGGATCGAGCTTGAGCTGCTTGGCGGCATCGGTCACCCAGCCTTCGCCGAAGCTTTCCCAGGCAAGCGCGGTGACGGGGCGAGCGCCCAGCATCGTCCACATCGCCATTTCGAAGGCGCCGGTGTCCGATCCGGGCACGATGCCGATCCGGTGGGTGTCGGGGAGCTTCAGAAGCTCGCGCATCAGGTCGATGCAATATTGCAGCCGCGCCTTGCCGATCTTCGACCGGTGCGAACGTCCCAGCGATTCGGTGGAAAGTTGTGCTGCCGACCAGCCCGGCGGCTTTGCGCAGGGGCCCGAGGAAAAATACGGGCGGGCAGGCAGGGTGGCAGGTTTCTTGGCGAGCACAGCGCCCGCACCAACGGTATCAGTCATGTCAGTCTCTCCTTGCAGAGAGCACGCGCGGCGTTGGGACCGCGTGGCCCGTCGACGGCCCTAGGGGCGAATTGCACATAAAGCAATCACCAAATGCCGAACGGGTCCAGATTCGCGCCGCCCTGCGCAACAAATGCACAGGGCGGCGACGAATCACTTCTTGAAAATGACCTTGCCGCGCTGCGAGACGAGCAGCTTTTCCATGGTCACCGGGTGGAAATAGGCCTCGACATTCTGGCCCTCGGGGGTCACGCCATAGACCTCGTAGCAGCCGCCATCGACCTTCGACTTCTTGACCGTCCAGCCGTCCTTCTTGAGCTTGGCTTCCAGATCGGTGCGGCTCTTCCAGCCCGTCTGCGGGCCCGCGTCGCACTTCATCTTGCCGGTGGCAAAGGCATCCGGAGCAGCGGAAAACTGCATCGCGGTGGCGGCGGCGACGGCCAGCATGGCCTGTGCGAATTTCATCAGACGTCCCTCTTCTCTCAAGCGTTCAAGCGGTTAAAGCCCCAATGCTCCTGCCTGTGTGCCACGGCGCGCTGAACGCCGCTTGAACATAAGCATGACCCGTGCGGTTTCCAGAATCAGCAGCGGAACAAAATGCACGACCATCCCCATATATTCGCCGTCAACGTACACCCAGTGCAGCGCGATCAGCAAGGCAGCAGGATAGACCAGCCGCTGCAGCCGCTTCCAGTTCGCGCGCATCGCCCGTTGCGAGGCGTTGTTGCTGGTCACCCCCATGGCGACGAAGATGGCGAGCGCCGCATAGCCGGTCCAGATGCTGAAGATCAGTGCCTCTTCCGCGATCATGCCCCAGTCGCCCATGTCATAGAGATAGAAGGCCAGGTGCAGCACGCCATAAAGGCACGCCGCCACGCCCAGTGCGCGGCGCCGTGCGAGCAGCCAGTCGAGCCAGCGCCTGCGCCCGAAGATCGCGCGCAGCGGCGAGATCATCATCGCGATGATCATGAATCGGACCGAGAACTCGCCGCTCGGGTGGATCAGATCGAATGCGGTCACCGGATCGCGCAGGAAGCCGATGGACATGCCAATCGCGGGAATCGCCAGCAACACCCAGAAAAACCCATGCACGTTGATCAATCGCAACATCGTGTCCGCACCCATCCTCAAAGCGCACCGCTTCGTCCCGGCCAGCGCTAGTCCTGCCGCAAGGTCCGCGCAATGCCGCGCTTTCGTTCCCTATCGCAGCGTTAACCATTTTCGGAACAACAGGGTTAAATTTCATTGAGTAGGATCAACGCCATGGAACGAGGCGTTCATCAAGGTCCCTCCCTGGCCGCTGGTGGCCCGCTGCCCCTGGGCGGCGGCGACAGTGCGCAGATGAACGCTGGCGAAGGCGCGGGCCTGCACAGGAGTGCACGGTCCGCGCCGCGTCGCCTCGATCCCCGTTTCACCGCCATGATCGAATCGCCCGAGCTGCAGCGCATGGCGCTGGTCGCGGCGCTTTCGGTCCTGATCGCAGGCTGCTCGATGCTGCCCGAAGGACGCGGCCTGTCGCGGGCGCCCGTTTCCGCTCCCGCACGAAGCCAGCAGGCGATGCGCCCAGCACTCCCCGCTCCGCCGCTGGCCGACACGCGCCAGTGCATCAGCCAGCTCAGCCAGGCCAAGGTCCGCTTCACACCGGTGCCCGACCAGACCTTCGGCGCGGGCTGCTCGCAGCTCGGCAGCGTTCGCCTTTCGGCGATCAGCCTGATGGAAGCCGGGCGCGGGCGC
Source organism: Blastomonas sp. CCH9-A1 (assembly GCF_001557175.1). Taxonomy (NCBI): domain Bacteria; kingdom Pseudomonadati; phylum Pseudomonadota; class Alphaproteobacteria; order Sphingomonadales; family Blastomonadaceae; genus Blastomonas; species Blastomonas sp. CCH9-A1. The sequence continues at coordinate 5,328 of NZ_LSHM01000066.1, read as the reverse complement.
AGCGAGCTGGCGATCAGCAATATCGGCCCGGTGCGCTGCGAACTGGCGCAGCGCTTTGCCGGATGGGCGCAATATGGCATTGCCCGCGCCGCCGAGCAGATGCTGGGCAGCCCGCTCGTCAAGATCGAGACCATGGGCAGCTATTCCTGCCGCAATATTGCCGGCTCGCTCAAGCTCTCGCAGCATGCGCATGCCAATGCCATCGACATTGCCGGGTTCGTGCTGGCCGATGGCCGCCGCATCTCGGTCAAGGACGGGTGGAACGGCAGCAACCAGGAGCGCGCGTTCCTGCGCACCATCCATGCCAGCGCCTGCAAGCGCTTCGGAACGGTGCTCGGACCCGAATACAATGCCGCGCACCGCGATCACCTGCATGTCGACATGAGCGGCCAAGGCTATTGCCGATAAGGCGATCGCCCCTTAATTGCGGGCGATGACCAAGAAAGACCTGACCGAGCCGCGCTTTCGCCGCGCCGCCGAAGACGCCAAGACCGCCGAACGCGCGGTTCACGACACCCCCCAGACCCAGGACCCGGCCTACCGTCTGGCCTTTGGCGACACCGAATTCCTGTTGCGCCAGGAATTGCGCCCGGTGCGCTTCCAGCTGGAACTGCTCAAGCCCGAGATGCTGCTCGAAGAGGCCGGAATCGGCTCCACGCTGGTGATCTATGGCTCCGCGCGCATCCCCGCGCCCGACAAGACCGAAGGCATGGTCGAGGCCGCGCGCAGCCCCGAGGAAAAGAAGGTTGCCGAACGGCTGGTCGCCAAGGCGAAATATTATGACGAGGCGCGCAAGCTTGCGCAGCTGGCCAGCGAATGCGGCGTGGTCGAAGACGGCAAGCGCCAGTTCGTCGTCTGCTCGGGCGGCGGCCCCTCGATCATGGAAGCCGCGAACCGCGGCGCGGCCGACGTCGGCATGGATTCGGTCGGGCTGAACATCGTGCTGCCGCACGAACAGGCGCCCAACCGCTATGTCACCCCGCACCTGTCGTTCCAGTTCCATTATTTCGCGCTGCGCAAGATGCACTTCCTGCTCCGTGCCCGCGCGGTCGCCGTCTTCCCCGGCGGCTTCGGCACGTTCGACGAATTCTTCGAACTGCTGACGCTGATCCAGACCGGCAAGATGGCGCCGATCCCCATCATGCTGTTCGGCAAGGACTTCTGGAACCGCGTCGTCAATTTCGAGGCGCTGGCGGAGGAAGGCGTGATCTCGCCGGGCAATCTCGACCTGTTCAGCTTTGTCGAGACGGCAGACGAGGCCTGGACGAAGATCCGGACCTTCTACGACCTGCCCTGCAGCTGAGCGGTTACTGACCCAGTTCGACGCTGCGCTTGGCCGCCGCTGCCATGGCCTCGGCCACCAGCCGGTCGAGCGCGGCGTCGGCATCGAACACGTTGAGCGCAGCGCGCGTCGTGCCGCCGGGGCTGGCGACGCGCTCGGCGAGCTGGGTGGGGCTCTCGTCGGAACGGTGCGCCAGCTCGGCCGAGCCGCGTACCATCGCCATCGCGAAGCGCGCGGCCTGATCGGCGGGCATGCCGAGACCTTCCGCGGCCTTGCCCAGCGCGTCGATGAAGCGGAACAGATAGGCCGGGCCCGAACCACTCAATGCGGTGACAAGGTGCATCTGCGCCTCCTCGGCCAGCCATTCGGCGGAGCCCAGCATGCCAAACAAGGATTCAAGCCGGGCGCGGTCGTCATCGCCCAGCCCGTCGGCGTAGAGCGCGGTGACCGACTGGCCGATGCTCACCGCCATGTTTGGCATGATCCGCGCCACCGCGCGGGCGTGCGGAAGCGCAGCACGCAGCCCTGCGCAATCCACCCCCGCAAGCATCGAGACGACCAGCGCCTGCGACAGGTCGACCCCCGCCAGCTGTGGTGCGACATCGCCCAGCATCTGCGGCTTGATTCCCAGCAGCAGCCAGTCGGGCGCGGAAAGGCCGGGATCGATTTCGGTCAGGTGACGTACGCCCTGGGGCAGGTCGCGCGGTGACGGATCGACCACGGTGACATTGGCAGGATCGAGTCCTTGCGCAAACCAGCCGCGCAGCATGGCACCAGCCATATTGCCCGAGCCTATGACCAGAAGGGATTTTGGGAAAAGGTCAGGCATCCCACCTCCGTTTGTCCCGAGCCCTTCGACTGGCTGGCAAGCCATCCGCTCAGGGTAAACTTAAATCGAGGGACGTTACTCTGAACCGTTGTGCATGCGTCCCTCGACTTCGCTCGGGACAAACGGATCAGGGTCAGGCGTCAGCTCTCTCGTGCTCAAGCCTCGCCCTGGGTATCGATCAGCGCCGCCGCCAGCGCTTCCTGCGGGCTCTTATCGCCCCAGAGGATGAACTGGAACACCGGATAGAAGCGGTCGCACTCGTCGATTGCTGCCTCCACCGCTAGCTGCGCCTGATCGAGCCCCAGCATCGCATCGCTCCCCAGCATCATGCCGTTGCGATAGAGCACGACGCCGCTGTTCGACCAGATGTCGAAATGGCCGAGCCACAGCTGCTCGTTGATCAGCGCCAGCGCCTCGCAGATCACCGCGAACTTGTCGTCGGGAACGCGGATGTCGGGCATGGCGAGCAGTTGCAGCACATTGTCCTCGTGCCGCCAGATCGCGCGCAGCTGATAGCTGGTCCAGCTGCCCTTGACCTCGGTCAGCAGCTCGTCCTCGCCCACCATCTCGCACGGCCAGCCGCGCGCTTCGAACAGCGCGGCCAGCATGTCGACCGGCGCGGCTTCCTCCCGATCCAGGTCAAGCTGCTGTTCGTTCATGAAATTCCTTTCGCGCCCCATGGCACATGTTCCAAGATGACCCGATGCCCGGTTGCACGCAATGGGCGGACGATCGACCACCGTCCGCCTTGTCTCGAAGTCTGTTCAAAAACTGTGGATAAGCAGGGGTAATGTCGCCTTACTCGGCCCCGCCTGCAGCCTTGGCCGAAAGGGCCGCTTCCAGCGCCGCAACGCGCGCCTTGAGGCTCTCCGACTCCTCGCGCGCCTTGGCGGCCATTTCCTTGACCGCCTCGAATTCCTCGCGGCTGACGAAATCGAGGCCCGCAATCCACTCGCGGGTGCGTTCGCGCGCGCTCTCGCCCGCCTCGCGGCTCATGCCCGCGACGGTGCCGGCCAGGCCGTTGATGAACTTGGCGAAATCGCCGCCGAATTCGGACTTGTTCTGCATGTCTCACTCCTTGGGGAAAGACGCGTCCCGCGTCCCAATATCAGTTTATCATGGGCTTCCCACGGTAATAGCATGTGGGGACCGTGCCCGCCAATCGCAACCGCGCGTTACTGGCTCGGCGGGGCGAGCTGGATGCGCTGCGCATCGCGCGGCACCACCAGCTGTTCGGCATTCGGGTTGAGTTCGTCGATCTGCTTGTTGAGCACCGAGGCAAAGCATAGCCAGGCGAGATAGGGCACCATCAGCCATGCGGCGAGCGGACGGATGCGCCCGAACACGATCGTCGTGGCAAAGGCGGCGACGAACACCGCAACCAGCAGGTAGAAGGCGCCCGACACCTGGTGCATGCGGAAGAAATAGATCGGCCAGGCGAGGTTGAGCGCGAGCTGGACGAAGAACAGCAGCACCGCAAGACCGCGCAGGGGCGCGCCGCGCGCGGTAACCACCACGGTCAGCGCAAGGCCCATCATGACGTACAGGATCGACCAGGCGATGCCGAACGCCGCACCCGGCGGCTGCGCCTCGGGCTTTACCAGCGCCTGGAACCAGCGATTCTCCTCACCCGATCCGGAAAAATTGCTGACTCCGAAGCCGAGCAGAACGACCAGTGGCACGAACAGCAGCGCCCAGCGCACAAAGGCGAGGCGGAGCTGCATGGGAGAGGCAATTTCATTCATCGAGGCGGATTCTCCTGCCCGCAAAAAGGGCTTGACCCTTCGCATATCGGATTCGTTTGGCGCACGCCAGCGCGGTTTACCAAGGTTTTCCGTGCCGTTGCGGGTCAGCAGCTGCGCCCCTTCTGCGCCGCGACGAGGAATTCGATATTGCCGCTCGGGCCCGTAATCGGGCTTTGTGTCAGCCCGGTGACAGGCCAGTCGATGCTCTCCAGCCAGCGCATCACCCGGTCGCACACCGCCGCGTGCAGCGCTGGATCGCGCACCACCCCGCCTTTGCCGATTTGGTCCTTGCCAACCTCGAACTGCGGCTTGATCAGCGCCGCGAGCCATGCGCCTGGCTTCGCGAACGACATCGGCACCGGCAGCACCTTGTCGAGCGCGATGAAACTCGCATCGCACACCACGATGTCGATCGGCCGGGTGATATGCGCCTCGGTCAGGATGCGCGCGCTGGTCTGTTCGTGCACCGTGACCCGGTCGTCCTGGCGCAGCTTCCAGGCGAGCTGGTTGGTGCCGCTGTCCACCGCGAACACATGCGCCGCGCCGCGCGTCAGCAGCACATCGGTAAAGCCGCCGGTCGACGATCCGACATCGATCGCGGTCATGCCGGTGACATCGATGCCAAAATGGTCAAGCGCGTGCGCGAGCTTGATGCCGCCGCGCGACACCCAGGGATGATCACGCCCGCGCACCTCGATCGCGGCATCGCTCATCACCGTCTCGCCCGCCTTGGCGACCTTGCGCTCGCCTGCGAACACCAGCCCCGCCAGGATCAGCGCCTGCGCGCGCGAGCGGCTCTCGGCGAGCCCCCGATCGACCAGCAACTGGTCGATCCGCGTCTTGCGCGGCTTGTCGGACGATGGGCGGGGGGTCTGCTCTGCCATGGGGCCGGTTCTTAACCGCGCACACGGCGCTTTGCGAGCGCGAGATGATTACCCGGAAAAAATTGAATTACAAGACTTGCGATGGCTCCGGCGATGATTCACATAAGGGGTGCAAGGAATACAGATCGTCAGAACCCCAGTAAAACCGGGTTTTTGCGAATGGCCCTTCACTTGGTTTCAACATAGCGAAAGGAGGTGATCCGATGTCTCATGGTTCAGCAAGAGGGTCGGTCAAGTCCATTCGGAGTGTTCGCGGCTGATAGCCATCTGCCCTTTGGTCAGGGCAGGCGCTTTCATCAAGCGCGACATACATTCCGAAGGCGGCACTTCCGGCCGCTGACCATGTGATGGGCCGCGCGGGGAGCTGTGACTCCCGGCGGCCCCTCTCATTTCATGGTTACCCAGAGCGTTGAAGCGCGATGCTCCGCTACGGGTTTTGTTTTTTTCCCCAAATCGATGGCCCAGAGCGGCACACCCGATTGCTCTCTCCCCTTCAGGGGAGAGATGCGAAGGCTTATCGGCTGTGCCGATTAGCCGTAGCTGAGAGGGGCCTGCGTAGAGCACTCCCCCCTCCCAACCCTCCCTCCT
>NZ_LSHM01000065.1:0-22191 GCF_001557175.1 Blastomonas sp. CCH9-A1 | reverse complement strand
TGGGCGGGGCTCGCCGGGGTTGTGCAGGCGCTCCAGCGTGGCTGACCCACCCCCTGCCCCTCCCTTTCAGGGAGGGGAGTTCTGGTGCGAGGGGCTGAGGTGGGAAGCGAGTTAAGCCCTCTCCCCTTTAGGGGGGAGGGTTTGGGAGGGGGGAATGCGCTGATGCCTGCCCCGATACGCCAGGCCCCTCTCAGCTGCGGCTAGCCAGCGAGCTGGCAAGCCTTTGCATCTCTCCCCCATGGGGGAGAGAGCAAGGGTGGTCAGCGCCCCGCCATTTCCTTCACCCTTGCGAGATACGTCCGCCCCACGCGCAGCTCGCTGCCATCCGCCAGGCACGCGAACCAGACGCCGCCGCCATTGTGGCGCAGGCTCGTGATATAGTCGTTGCGCACGATGTGCGAGCGGTGGAGGCGGACGAAGCGCGACGGGTCGAGCCGCTCCTCGAGCGTCTTGATCGTCTCGTGCATCAGATAGCTGCGCGTGCCGACGTGCAGCCGCATGTAATCGCGCTCGGCATCGATGCGCTCGATCAGGTCGGCGTCGATGCGCTTGAGTTCGGAGCGATGCGGCACCCAGAATTCGCGCACCCAGTCGCCCTGCGCGGGCGGGGTGGCGGGCGGGTTGGCGAGCACCGCGCTGCGCCGTTCGAGCACGCGCGCCACCGCACGCTCCAGCCGGTCGGTGGCGACGGGTTTCAGCAGATAATCGATCGCTGCAAGGTCGAACGCCTCGACCGCGAACGCCTGATAGGCGGTGACGAAGATGATCGCGGGCGATTGCCCGGTCTTGCCGAGCGCGCGCGCGACGCCCATGCCGTCCAGGCGCGGCATGTTGATGTCGAGGAAGACCAGCTCGGGCTTCAATTGCTCCGCCAGACGCAGCGCGGATTCGCCGTCGCTCGCGGTGCCGACCAGGCTGATCCGCGAGCGGCTCATCATCGACGATCATGGTCCTGAGCGGAGCGGCGTCGCTCTCAACAGTCATGGCGCACCGCCGGCAAGGTCAATTCCACCACAAAGCCTCCTTCAAACGGGACATGCCATTCGATCCGTCCGGCGCTGCCATAGCGCGCGTCGAGCCGGTCGCGGACATTGGCGAGCCCGATGCCGCTGCCCTTGTCCGAATCGGTCGGGATGACATCGCCATCGTCGCTGACCGTCAGGTGGAGCACGCCATCACCCTCGCGTGCGCCGATGCGGATGGTGACCGGGCGGGTGGCGCGGGCGACGCCGTACTTGATCGCATTCTCGACCAGCGGCTGCAGGATCAGCCCGGGCACGCAGCAATCCATCAGTTCGTCCGGAATATCGATCTCGATCCGCAGGCGATCGGGAAAGCGCACCTCCTCGATCGCGAGATAGAGCTGCTGCAGCTGCACCTCGTCCTCCAGACGGACATCGTCGAGCGGATCGCCGGTGAGGCTGGTGCGATAGAAGGTCGAGAGGTTCATGATCATCGACTCGGCCTCGTCAGGCCGGTTGCGCAGCACCAAAGTCGAGAGCGAATTCAAGGTGTTGAACAGGAAGTGCGGGTTGACCTGATAGCGTAGCGAGCGGAGCTCCGCCTGCTGCGCGGCCTGGGCAAAGCGTGCGGCCTTGCGCTCGGCGGTGCGGACTTCGGCGGCATAGCTCAATGCCAGATAGAGCATCGCCCAGGAGCTGAGGAAATAATAGCTGGAAATGGCGAATTCGAGGACGTTGGCGACCGGATCCAATGTCACGATCTTCTCGGCGAGTTCATTGTCCTGAAACACGCTCATCGGATCATAGACGTTGAACGCGAAATAGTTGAACACCGATATCGCCAGCGCCGCCGGGATCGAACCGACCACCGCCGCGACGATGCGCGGGGTGAGCGGCTTGTCCTCGAACCAGCGCAGGCCGAAATACAGCACCACATTCACCAGCACGCCGAACAGGGTGACCGCGATGCGGCGCACCACCAGTTCCTGCTGCGCGGGAAAATCGAGCACCGCCGCGCGCAGCGTGACGATGATCATGTAGAACAGCCAGAAGCCCAGGATCGACAGCAGGGCGACCTGCTGGTCGACACGGGGGCGGGCCGGGCGGGTTATGGCGCGGGGAACGGAAAGTTTCATCACAGCCAGTCTTAACCTGCGATGACCCGCCTGTCTGCCCCGCGGCCTTGTGCTGGTCGAAGCCCGCGCCGCCTTGGTCGAAAGCGCTGGCCCCAGGATCAGGCGGTCATTCGGCGAGCGCGACGCCCGGGCTGCGCGGATCGGCATAGCCGGTCCAGCCCTTGCCGTTGAACTGCGCGGCGTTGAGCTTCGATCCCAGCTCGTCAACGACCACTGGCTGACCGAAAGCGGCGAGCGCCTCGTTCATGCCGCCCAAGGGCGTCTTGCCCTCGACGATCAGCGAGCCGTTTCCGAAATAGATATTGGGCAGGGCCAGCGCCTCGCCCGCAGGCAGCTTGAAATCGATCACCCCGATCAGCGCCTTTGTGACGTGCATGATGATACGCTTGCCGCCCGCCGAACCGACGGCAAGCACCGGGCGATCCTGAGCATCATAGACGATATGCGGCGACATCGACGACAAGGGCCGTTTGCCCGGCTGCACGCGGTTGGCCACCTTTTTGCCGTCCTTTTCGGGCGCGAAGGTGAAGTCGGTCAGCTCGTTGTTGAGAAAATAGCCGTTCGCGATCAGCTGGCTACCGAACGGGCCTTCGACGGTCGATGTCATGCTGACGATATTGCCCGCGCCATCGACCGCGACGAAATGGGTGGTACCGGCGACCTCGCTCGACAATGCGGCGGTTCGCGGCTCGGACCCCGGCGGGGTGCCGGCCTCATACTTGTTCAGCGCCTTGTCCGGATCAATCAGCGCCGCGCGCGACTTCACATAGGCCGGATCGAGCAGGCCGTTGACCGGCACCGAAACAAAGTCGGCATCGCCCAGATAGCTCTCGCGATCGGCATAGGCGAGCTGCATCGCCTCGCCGATCAGGTGCCAGGTCTTGGCATTATCCGGGCCCATCGCGCCGATATCGTGCGGCTCGAGCATGCCCAGGATCTGCTGCACCGTGGTCGCGCCCGAGGAGGGCGGACCCATGCCGCAGATCTTGTAGCCGCGATAGCGCGAGCAGACCGGCGGGCGCTCCTTGGCCTTGTACGCGGCAAGGTCCGCCAGCGTCATCGCCACCGGATTGACGCTGGCCTTGCTCACCGCATCGACCAGCGCCTGCCCGTGCTTGCCGGTATAGAAGGCATCGGGGCCCTGCTTGGCCACCGCGCGGAGCAGCTCGGCGAGCGCGGGATTGGTGACGCGGTCGCCGACGGTCTTGGGTCCGGTCGCGTTCCAGTAGATCGCGCGCGCATCGGGGAAGCGCGCCCAGATCGGCGCGAGCCGCGCCAGCGCCCTGGCGAGCGCGTCGTTGACGACAAAGCCCTCTTCCGCGAGCTTGATCGCGGGACCGAACAGATCGGCCCAGGGCAGCTTGCCCCATTTGGCGTGCGTCATCGCCATAAGCCGGATATTGCCCGGCACGCCGACGCTGCGCCCACCCTGGAACGCTTCGATGAACGGCAAAGGCTTGCCGTCTGCGCCGAGCAGCAACTGCTCGCTCGCCGAGGCCGGGGCCATCTCGCGCCCATCGATGGTCGCAAGCGTGCCCGTTGCCGCGTCATGGTGGAGGAGCAGCCCGCCGCCGCCGATGCCGGAGCTTTGCGGTTCGACCACGGTCAGCGCGAGCATCATCGCCATCGCGGCATCTGCAGCAGACCCGCCCTTGCGCAGCATCTCCTGCCCGGCCGCCGTTGCGCGCGGATCGGCCGAGGAGACCACGCCCTTGCCGAGCGGCGCAGTAGCGGAGGTATCGGCGGGCGGCGTGCTCTGCGCATGGCAGGCGATCGAGAGCGAGGACAAAGCCAGCGCGGCGGCGGCAACGAAGGTGCGGGAGATGAAGCTCATGCCAAGCGTTATACTGGCATGGTGCGATGCGGCAAGCACCGCATCAGCTGGGCAGCAGAACCGCGCCCGACGACCGGCCCGCCCAGAGTTTCTCGTGGAAGAAGAATGCGACCGCGTTGATCATCGGCTCGATGATCGCGAGGCCGCTGGCGATCTCGATCGATCCGGTGAAGGCATAGGCGACCGAGAAACCCACGGTGAGATGCACCGCAAGATAGCTCAGGGTCTTGGCAAGATCGCGGGGCATGGCATGGCTCCTGTCGGGTCAACAAGAGTATTGATAATCATTTGCAATTGAGAACGCCAATGAGAGATTTGCCGCCTATTGATCGACCCAATCGATCAATTCGGACAGTTTCGCGGGGTTTCGCGCACAGTCGCGAAGGCGCGAAGCTGTTCTGAGCTTTCCGTTCTCCGGCGAAAGCCGGAGCCCAGGAGTCCGACAGTTCGACATTGCCTCTGGATCCCGGCATTCGCCGGAAGACGAGGATCCTTCGCGTCTTCGCGTGCCCCCTAAAACCTTCAGCCAGCGCCGACTGCCTCGCTCAAAGTCGCAAAGCCATCGCGCTGGAGCAGCGCCTCCAGCCCCCGGTTGATTCGCGCGGCGAGCCCCGGTCCCTCATAGACCAATGCCGAATAGAGCTGCACCAGCGAGGCCCCGGCGCGGATGCGGGCATAGGCGTCGTCGGCACTCGCGATGCCGCCGACGCCGATCAGCGGGATCGCGCCGCCGCTGGCCGAGCGGAAATCCTTGAGCCGCTGCTGCGCCAGGTCGCGCAACGGCGCGCCCGAAAGCCCGCCGGCCTCGCCAGCATGGCGAGAGCGCAAGGCGGGCCGCGAGATCGTGGTGTTCGACACGATCAATGCGTCGAGCCTTTTGTCGATCGCGATGCGGGTGATGTCGTCGATATCCGCTGCCTCCAGATCGGGCGCGAGCTTGAGGAACACCGGGCAGCCGTGACTGCCCCGCGCCTCGGTCACCGCATCGAGCAGGTCGGACAGGGCACCGGCGTCCTGCAGCGCGCGCAGGCCCGGCGTGTTGGGCGAGGAAATGTTGACCGTGAGATAGCGCGCGAGCGGCGCCATCGTCCGCGTCATCATCGCATAATCGGCGATGCGATCGGCCGAATCCTTGTTCGCGCCGATATTGACGCCGATGATCCCGGCACGCCCCTGCCCGGCCTTCAGCCGCGCGACAACGGCCTCCGCGCCGTGATTGTTGAAGCCCATGCGGTTGATCACCGCCTTGTCTTCGGCAAGCCGGAACAGCCTGGGGCGCGGATTGCCCGCCTGGGGCAGCGGTGTCACCGTGCCGATCTCGACGAAACCGAAGCCGAAGCCGAACATCGCGTGCGGCGCTTGCGCATTCTTGTCGAAGCCGGGCGCAAGCCCCACCGGTGTCGGAAAATCGAGTCCGGCAACGCGCATCGCCAGCACCGGATCGGGCCTGGGCGGCGCGGAGGCGGGCAGCAGGCGGAGGCCCGCGATGGTCAGCCGATGGGCATCCTCGCCATCGAGCAGGAAAAGGGCGGGCCGGGCGAGCGAGAACAGCATGTCGCCCTATGGCTTTGCGACGGGCCGATGGTCAAGCGGCGGCGAGACGGTTTACGTATGCGGTAACTCCCGATAGCTTCGCCATTAACCCTGCACGACATAACGGAAAACCGCTTCATGACCCTACGCCCGATCGCCCTTGCCCTTTTTCTCGCGGCCAGTCCGCTTGCCTTGACCGTCTCCGCCAGCGCCCAGAGCGCGCCCGCCGAGGCCGCTGCGCAGAACGCCGAACTCAAGGCCTTCTTCGACCAGGTCGATGCCGAGAATCTCGCCGCCGCGCCGCAGGGCAAGGCCTATCGCGGCATTCGCGACGGTGATTACGGCAAGTGGAACGACCCCTCGGATGCCGCCGAGGCCGCGGCCTTCGCACGCGGCCAGAAGGCGCTGGCGACGATGAAGGCGCGGTTCGACCCTGCGAAGCTCTCGCCCGAGGACCGGCTTAGCTACCGCCTGTTCGAATATCAGGCCGAGCGGTCGGCGCGCGCGCACCCCTATCGCAAGAACGAGTATATCTTCGACCAGATGAACGGCGCGCAGAGCCAGATGCCCGCGTTCCTGATCAACATCCACAGCGTCAAGAGCAAGCAGGACGCCGAGGCCTATGTCCAGCGGCTGCAGGGCATGGGGCCGCAGATGGATGCGCTGGTCGCCGAATCCAGGCAACGCTCGGAAGCGGGCGTTATGCCGCCGAAATGGGTCTATCCTTTCGTCCTCGACGATGCGCGCAACGTCATCAAGGGCGCGCCGTTCAATGAGGGCGCGCCGTCGACGTTGCTTGCGGACCTGACCAAGAAGGTCGAGGCGCTCGACATTGCCGCACCGGAAAAGGCCGCGCTGATCGAGGCGGGGCGACAGGCGCTCACCACCAGCGTCAAGCCCGCCTATCAGCGGCTGATCGCCGAGATGGAGCGGCAACAGGCCATCGCGCCGACCGAGGACGGCATCTGGCGGCTCAAGGACGGCGGCGCCTATTACACCCAGTTGCTCGCCAATTACACCACGACCGATCTTAGCGCCGACCAGATTCACCAGATCGGGCTCGACAATGTCGCGCGCATCCACGGGGAAATGCGCGAGATCATGAAGAAGGTCGGGTTCAAGGGCAGCCTGCAGGAGTTCTTCGCCTTTGTCCGCACCGACGACCGCTTCTATTTCAAGACGCGCGAGGACTATCTCGCCACGGTCGATACCAGGCTGAAAGCGATGCAGGCGAAGCTGCCCGACTATTTCGCGACGCTACCCAAGGCCCCGCTGACGGTCAAGGCGGTCGAGGCGTTTCGCGAGAAATCGGCGGGCAAGGCCTTCTACCAGAGCCCCGCGCCCGACGGCTCGCGCCCCGGCACCTATTATGTGAACCTCTACAATCTCAAGGACATGGCCTCGACCGAGCTCGAGGCACTAGCCTATCACGAAGGCCTGCCCGGCCATCACCTACAGCGCGCGGTTCAGACCGAGCTGGGCGACCTGCCGCCGTTCCGGCGCTTTGGCGGGGTCACCGCCTATACCGAAGGCTGGGGGCTCTATTCGGAAGAGCTGGGCAAGGACATGGGCTTTTACGAAGACCCCTATTCGGACTTCGGCCGACTGGGCATGGAGTTGTGGCGCGCCTGCCGCCTGGTGGTCGATACCGGCATTCACCACAAGCGCTGGAGCCGCGAGCAGGCGATCCAGTATCTGACCGACAACACCCCCAATCCGCCAGGCGACATCTCCAAGGCGATCGAGCGTTATGTCGTCTATCCCGGCCAGGCGACCGCGTACATGATCGGCAAGCTCAAGATCATGGAGCTGCGCGACAAGGCGCAGAAGACGCTGGGGCCGAAGTTCAGTTTCGCGCGGTTCCACGATGCCGTTCTGCGGAGCGGACCGGTGCCGCTGACGGTGCTCGAGGAGCGGATCGACGCCTGGATCCAGGCGGGCGGCTGAAAACCCCGGTTTTGCGGCGTTTCAGGGCAGACACCCGATTTTGCACGATTTTTCAGAATGTCGAATCTGTCCAATCGCCCTGACTCGCTTGCGATTATACACCGCCTTGCGACCCGAAGGGCTCAAGGCGGAGACGCCGAGAGTTCTTTTCCTAACAGGCGACCCTGATTTTTTCGGGGTCGCCTTTTTTTTGGTCCGATTTGGAGCTATACCCTCGCCCGGGTCGACAGAAAGATAAATCCGGCGAGAGGAGGACGGCGCAAACGCCGCGCCTGTCGTACGGCCGATTGGGGTCGCCAATGCCACATCTCGAATATGCGCTGCCCAGCGAACCGCTGAGAGAGTTCGTCTCGGTCTATTATCGCCTCACCTGCCCCGAACCTCTGGTGGTGGACGGCGAGCGCGCGGCGATTGCACAGCTGCGCATGGCCACCGGCGGACGCGTGACGCTGCACATGCCCGACGGCAGTTCGACCGTGTGCACCGGGGCGGTGCTGGTCGGGCCGACCACGGCAGCGGTGCGATTCGAGATCGAGGGGCCGTTCCACATGTTCGGCATGGGCATTACCGCCGCCGGATGGGGCGCCCTCACCCATGCCAGCGCTGCCGATTTCGTCGACAAGGTGGTGCCTGCAGCCACCGTGTTTCCGCGAATCGAAGAGCGCATGGCGTTGCTGCGCACTCTCGATACCCTGCCGCAGATGACGGCTGCGGCCGATGAGATCATCCAGGGCTTTGTCGATCAGGTCTCGCCCGAGATGGTCGAGTTCACGCGCATGGTCGATGCCTGGCTTGCCTCCAGCGTATCGCCGATGGTCACCGACCTGCACGCTCAGAGCAAACTTTCCGAACGTCAGCTGACCCGCCGGGTGAAACAGCTTTACGGGATGCCGCCCAAATATCTGTCGCGCAAATATCGCGCGCTGCGCGCCGCGCGTTCGCTGATCGATGCCGAACCCGACGAAGCAGACTATCTGCGCGACGCGTTCTACGACCAGTCGCACATGATCCGCGAGCTGAAGCTGTTTGCGGGCACGACCCCGACACGGCTGCGCACCGGCGAGGGCGAGATGGCGCGGCTGATCGACCAGCGCAGCCAGCTCAAGGGCGCGATCAACCCGCTGGTGGCAGAGACCTGAACGCCGCCTGCCGCGCCGACGCTCAGCCGAGCAGCACGAGTTCGAGCAGGTTGAAGCCGTCCTCGCGCCGGTAATCGGCAATCTCTGCCCAGGCGCGGATCATCGCGAGCCCGGCTCCGCCGCCGCGCTCCGCGTTCGGCGCATCGATCTCATCAGCTTCGCGCGGGTCGAAAGGGCGGCCATTGTCGGCCAGGATGATGCAGATTCCCGCTGGGTCCGGATAGAGGTCCAGCCAGCCGGACAGGGACCCTTCCACCGCGCCATGCTCGTAAACATTTGTCACAGCCTCTTCGACCAGAACGGCAAGCTTTGCGCCGAGCATGGGGGACAGGCTATGTTCCTCGGCAAAGGCCTGCGCCTGCGCGACCGCGCGATGTATCGATTCGGGACCATTGCCGTCCAGATCGCAGCGATACGGATTGAAATTGCGCGACGTCATGGCGCAGGTTATGCCATGCATGCGGGCAAGTGGGGATGCCTAATATGAGACGCGTACTGCTTGTAACACTGTCGCTGCTGGCCATGACCGCTCAACCCGCCTGGGCCGATATCGGCCGGGTCAAGAAAAGCGCAGGCGCCGCGCAGATCGAGCGCAAGGGCACGCGGATTAACGCTGCGGTGGGCACGTCACTGCTGCCGGGCGACGTGCTCGTCACCGGCAAGGGCGGGCAGATCGCGGTCGCCTTTGCCGACAACACCCGCTTTTCGGTCGGCCCCAACAGCCGCATCGCGGTCGATAAGTTCGACTTTGACCGCACCACGCGTTCGGGAGCCTTCGAGACCCGGGTGGAGCGCGGATCGCTGGGCGTCGTTTCGGGCCAGATCGCCAAGTCGCGGCGGGACGCGATGAAGGTGCGCACCCCCACCTCGCTGCTCGGCGTGCGCGGCACCCGCTTCATCATCAACGTGCCCGAATGATGCGCGCAAGGGGGCTTTCGATCGCGTTGCTCGCGCTGACCCTGGCCGGCTGTGCCGGGCCTTCGCTGCTGCTGCTCAGCAGCGAGGAAGGCGGGGAAGAGGGCGCACTGGCGGTGATCGACGAGAAATGCGGCAATCCCGACGGATTGACCATTGCCGGATCTTTCACCCGCACCAGGCTTTCGGGCTGTGCGCCGCGCCCCAAGGGTGTGGGCGAGGCGGCCCTCAAGCCGGAGGAGCGCAGCCTGATCGCCAATCTGCCGCCGCCACCGGCGCGCTTCACCATGTATTTCATTCCCGACACGACCGTGCTGGCGCCAGGATCGGAAGGCATGATCGATGCTCTTGCCGAGCATTTCAGGGCGCGGCCCGGCGCGGAGCTCGAGATCATCGGCTATACCGATACTGTCGGCAAGGCCGAGTATAACCTCACCCTGTCGCAGAAGCGCGCCGACGAGATCAAGGAACGGCTGGTGCAGCTGGGCTTCCCGGCCGAGGTCATCACCACGACGGGACGCGGCGAGACCGAATTGCGCTTCCCCACCCCCGACGAGACCGAGAATGGCGGCAACCGCCGGGTGGAAATCATCGTCCGCTGATCATCGGCGCTTGCCTGTACCGGCATGACCGCTACCACCATCGGTCAACGCTTGTTCCCGCGAGGCCCGATGCTCACCGATATTCAGATTTCGCGCGCCGCTAGCCTGCAGCGCATCTCCGCCATTGCCGAGACGCTCGGGCTGCCAGATGCAGCGGTCGAACCTTATGGCCATTACAAGGCCAAGATCGACCTCAAGGCGGCGGGACTCGACGGCGCCGAGCCGAGGGGCAAGCTGATCCTGGTCACCGCGATCAATCCGACGCCCGCCGGCGAGGGCAAGACCACGACATCGGTGGGGCTCGCCGATGCGCTCAACCGGATCGGCCACAAGGCAGTGCTCGCACTGCGCGAACCCTCGCTCGGCCCCTGTTTCGGCACCAAGGGCGGCGCGACCGGGGGTGGCTATGCCCAGGTCGGGCCGATGGAAGACATCAACCTGCACTTTACCGGCGATTTCCACGCGATCACCTCGGCGCACAATCTGCTCGCCGCAATGATCGACAACCACATATACTGGGGCAATGCGCTCGATATCGACGTGCGCCGCGTGGTCTGGCGGCGGGTGCTCGACATCAACGACCGCGCGCTGCGCGCCATCGTCCAGTCGACCGGCGGGGTCGGCAACGGCTTCCCGCGCGAAAGCGGCTTCGACATCACCGTCGCGTCCGAGGTCATGGCGATCCTGTGCCTGGCGCGCGACCTTGACGATCTGGAGGAACGGCTGGGCCGCATCGTCATCGGTTATACCCGCCAGCGCCAGCCAGTGACCGCGAGCGACCTCAAGGCGGCAGGCGCGATGGCGGTGCTGCTCGCCCAGGCGATCAAGCCCAATCTGGTGCAGACGCTCGAGGGCAACCCCGCGCTGCTGCATGGCGGGCCGTTCGCCAATATCGCGCATGGCTGCAATTCGGTGATCGCGACGCGCGCCGCGCTGGCGCTGGGCGATTTCGTGGTGACCGAGGCCGGGTTCGGCGCCGATCTGGGCGCGGAGAAATTCTTCGACATCAAGTGCCGCCAGGCCGGGCTCGATCCGGCGGCGGCGGTGATCGTGGCGACGGTGCGCGCGCTCAAGATGAACGGCGGCGTCGCCAAGGCCGAACTCGGCCATGAGGATGTCGAGGCGGTACGGCGCGGCAGCGTCAACCTGATCCGCCATATCGAGAATGTGCGCCAGTTCGGCGTGCCCGTCGTCGTCGCGATCAACCATTTCCACAGCGACAGCGAGGCCGAGATCGCGGTGCTGCGCGAAGTGGCCGAGGCGCAGGGCTGCGAGGCGCATCTGTGTCGCCACTGGGCCGAAGGCGGGGCGGGCGCGGAAGGGCTGGCACACGCGGTCGCGCGCATCGCAGCCAGCGGCGGAGCGCAGTTCAAGCCGCTGTATGACGATGCGTTGCCGCTGATCGCCAAGATCGAGACGGTGGCAAAGCGCATCTACCGCGCCGAGGGCGTTTCGGCGACGCCCGCCGTGCTGGCGCAGCTCCAGCGCTGGGAAGAGGCGGGATACGGCCATCTGCCGGCGTGCATGGCCAAGACGCAGTACAGCTTCTCCGCCGATCCGACGCTGCTCGGCGCACCGACGGGCCACGTCCTGCCGGTGCGCGAGGTGCGGCTGAGCGCGGGCGCGGGCTTTGTCGTCGCGATCTGCGGCGAGATCATGACCATGCCCGGGCTGCCGCGCGTCCCCGCCGCCGAAGCGATACGGCTCGATGCCGATGGCGAGATCGAGGGGCTGTTCTGAGCGGCATGACGCGCGCTCGGCGATCATCGCGCCCCATTGACAGCCGCACGGCTTGACGCCAAGCCCGCGGCCCATGGCGAGCGCATCTGCCCCTCTTTCCGACGAACGTTTCGGCCTCGACCGGCGGATCACGCTGCTCGGACCGCTGCCGCTCGATTGCGGCGCCGCGCTCGCACCGGTGCAGATCGCGTACGAGACCTATGGCAGCCTCAACGCCGACAAGAGCAACGCGATCCTGATCTGCCATGCGCTGACCGGCGACCAGTATGTCGCCTCGACGCACCCGATCACCGGCAAGCCCGGCTGGTGGCAACGGCTGGTGGGGGAGGGAAAGCCCGTCGATCCATCGCGCGACTTCATCATCTGCGCCAATGTCATCGGCAGCTGCATGGGCTCTTCGGGCCCGGCAACGGTCAATCCCGCGACCGGCGAGCCATGGGGCATGGACTTTCCGGTGCTGTCGATCGCCGACATGGTCCGCGCGCAGGCGCTGCTGCTCGATTATCTGGGCATTCCCGTGCTCTCCGCCGTCATCGGCGGATCGATGGGCGGCATGCAGGCGATCAGCTGGCCGGTGCTCTATCCCGACCGTGTCCGCGCCGCGCTCGTCATTGCCTCGACCGCACGCCACTCGGCGCAGAATATCGCGTTTCACGAGGTCGGCCGCCAGGCGATCATGGCCGATCCGCGCTGGCGCAAGGGGGCCTATTATGCCGATGGCGACGTGCCCGCATCGGGCCTCGCCGTGGCGCGCATGGCGGCGCACATCACGTACCTCTCCGAAGCGGGCCTCACCGAGAAATTCGGTCGGCGGCTGCAGGACAAGAGCGACCAGGATTGCAGCGGCAGCAGCTTCGGCTTCGATGCCGATTTCCAGGTCCAGAGCTATCTGCGCCATCAGGGGATCAGTTTCGTCGACCGGTTCGATGCCAACAGCTATCTCTACATCACGCGCGCGATGGACTATTTCGACCTCGCAGAGCCCTATGACGGGGTGCTCGCCAGAGCGTTCATGGGCACGAAGACCCGCTTCTGCCTGATCAGCTTCGATACGGACTGGCTCTATCCCACCGCGGAATCGCGCCGCATCGTCCACGCGCTCAACGCCGCCGGGGCCGAGGTGAGCTTTGTCGAGCTGTCCTCGCCCTTCGGCCATGACGCCTTTCTGCTCGAATGCCCCGAAATGAACCGCATCGTCGATGGTTTCCTGCGCGCGGGGGCGAACGCGTGACCGGTTTGCGCCCCGACCTCCAGATCATCGCCGAGAACGTGACGCCCGGCGCGCGCGTGCTCGATATCGGGTGCGGCGACGGCGCGCTGATGGCGGCGCTGCGCGACACGCGCCAGGTGCGCGCGCGCGGGCTCGAGCTCGACCCGGCCAACGTGAGCGCGGCGGTAGCCCGCGGCCTTTCGGTGATCCAGGGCGATGCCGATACCGATCTTGCCGATTATCCGTCGGACAGCGTCGATTACGCGATCCTCAGCCAGACGCTGCAGACGACACGCGCGCCGCATCTGGTGCTCGAACAGCTGCTGCGTATCGGGCGGCAGGCGTTCGTCAGCTTCCCCAATTTCGCGCACTGGCGCATCCGCCTGTCGCTGGCGACGCAAGGCCGGATGCCTGTCACCCGGCTGCTGCCCGAAAGCTGGTACGACACGCCCAATATCCACCATGTCAGCATCGAGGATTTCCGCGATCTGATCGCGGCGCGCGGCTGGACCTGCGATGGCGCGTGGTTCCTGTCGGGCGGCAAGCCGACATCGCGCGGCATGGCCAATCTGCTCGCCGAACATGCCGTGTTCCTGCTGAGGCGCTGACCACATGAAGATCGGAATCATCGGAGCCGGGCTGGCAGGGCTCACCGCAGCGCGCGGGCTGGCAAAGGCCGGGCACGCGCTCGTGCTGTTCGACAAGGCGCGCGGCCCGGGCGGCCGGATGTCCACCCGCCGGACCGAAACCGGGCAGGGCATGGCGTATTTCGACCATGGCGCGCAATATTTCACCGTGCGGGACGCCGGTTTTGCCGAAACGGTCGCGCGCTGGGAGGTCGAGGGCGTCGCGGCGCGCTGGGCGGCGGCGGGCGACAATGCCTGGGTCGGTACCCCGGGCATGAACGCGATCATCAAGGCCGAGGCGGCGGGGCACGATGTCCGCTGGAACTGCCGGATCGAGCGGATCGTGCGCGAGGGCGCGGGTTGGCGGTTCGAGCACGATGCGGGCAGCGAGAGTTTCGATACCGCGATCGTCGCGGTTCCGGCAGAGCAGGTCGCGCCGCTGCTTGCCTCCCATGCCCCCGAATGGGCGGCGCTGGCCGAGGCCACGGTATCGCAGCCGTGCTGGACGGTCATGGCAAGTTTTGCCGAACGGGTCGATTTCGGTCCCGATTGCCTGCGCGACATGGGCGCGATCGGCTGGGCGGCGCGCAACAGCGCCAAGCCGGGGCGCACGGGGCCGGAAAGCTGGGTCATCCAGGGATCGCCCGCCTGGTCGGCGGCGCATCTCGAGGACGAGGCCGACAGCGTGATCGCGGCGCTGATCGCCGATCTGGCGGCGGCGACAGGTGTGGCGCTTCCCGAAACACTGGTCGTGCAGGCGCATCGCTGGCGCTATGCGCTGTCGGGCGCGGCGGCGCGGACGATGCTGTGGGATGAAGGTTCGAGGCTGGGGGTCAGCGGCGACTGGCTGATCGGACCCCGGATCGAAAGCGCCTGGGCCTCGGGCCGGGCGCTTGCGGCGGCGATGACCGCCTGATCGGATCACCTGAAGATCAGACGATCGCGCCGGGGCCGATGCTCGCGGCGAGGAACAGCGCCGAACTCAGGATCGCGAGCGCGGCGGCACCGATCTGGCTGGAAAGCTGGAGCGACATTGTTTCTTTTCCTTGAAAGATGACAGTGAACGGGCGGTCAGACGATGATGCCGGGGCCGACGCTGGTTGCGACCAGGATGACCGAGCAGATCGAAGCGAGAGCGGTGGCGAGGATGTTCATGGGGAAGGTCCTTTCGATTTCGGTTTGAGGTGCTGGCTGGGGATCAGGCGACGACGCCGGGAGCGACGCTGGCGGCGATGAACAGGCTGGAGGTCAGGATGGCGAGAGCGACGGCGGCGATCTGACTCTGGGCGTTCGAGAAGAGGGTCATGGCGGTGTCCTTTCGTGGGTATCTGGTGGTTCCGGTCGGTGTGTCCGGAGATGCCAGATACTTTGCACACGCCGTGCCAAACTGAGAAAACCACGCTATTCCAGCGACTTAGGCTTTTTCAGGCCCAAGTTGAACATGAACAAATGCTGACTGTTGGGAAAATTTCCCATTAATCGGGATCAGTGCTGTGCGGGGGTTGCAGGCGCGTCAGCCTGCCGCAGGGACCAGCCCGGTCGCCTCGGCCTCGGCCTGCATGCGGCGCGCGAAGAAGGGCGAAATGGTGAACCGCGCCAGCACGTCGGAGGCGGGGGCGCCGGAGGGCGCGCCCACCAGCTTTTCCAGCGCGCGCCAATCGGCCCGGCCTTCCGCAACGCGGCCGTTGGCGGCCAGTGCCAGTGCGCGCCCGAGCAGGAAATTGGGCTGCGTCTCCAGTTCGGGCTTTTCCGCACTCAGCGCGAGTTGCAACGCTTCGGCGCGCTTGCCGTTGATGACGCGCGTGATCACAAGCGACGAGATCTGATAGCCCCCGGGCTGTTCGTTCAGCGCACTTGCGCGTTCTAGCACGGGTTCGGCGCCCGTGTAATCGCCGCACGCCATCAACAAGCTGCCCGCAAGGCCCAGCGTATCAGGCTCGAGCGGATTGCTCTCGATCGCACGGCGGGCAAAGGCGGTCGCGCGCGGGCAGTTGCCCCGCGCCCAGGCCGAGCGCGCCACCGCGATCTGCGCCAGCGCCGATGTTCCGTTGTTGCGCAACGCAGCTTCTGCAAGATCGCGCCCCCTGGCGGTCGGGGTCAGCGGCACCAGGCTCTTGCCGCGCGGCCGCGACAGTTCGAGGAACGATTGCGCCTGCAGCACCAGCGATTCGTTGGGGAACAGCTTGGCCGATGCATCGAGGCATTGGCTCACCGCCGCCCGCTCCGCGGGATCGCGGCTCTGGCGGTAACTGTCATAGGCGATCAGGCAGGGATAGCCGGGGGACGTGTCGCCGCCCAGCAGCTTGCGCTGATGCTGGATGATCACCCCACCCGAGCGCGCGACCTCCGAAATGCCGTTCCCGATGGCCTGCTCGACATCCGGCGCCGCGATCTCGGTGCCGTCATGGTTTACCTCATAGGACCACAAGGTCGTCCCGCTCGCCTTGTGGCGCAGCGCGAGGAAGATCGGCGCGTTCGCCCGGGCCGGACCGGAGCCGCTGCCGCGGACGACCAGCTGGTACGCGCGTGCCCTCTCCGTCTCGCTGACATCCTCGTGCGCAGCGCTGGTCACCGCGAGCATCTCGAAGCGCTGCAGGTGCATTTCGGCAATCTGCGCGGCGGTGTTGAGCGCGTCATTGCCGCTCGCCGGCTCGGTCAGGATCGTGACATGCGCGATCTGGCGGCGCATGTCGCGCCGTGCAGCCTCTTCGCTGGCGGTTTCGGGCTTGGCCAGCAACCAGATGACGTAGAGCAGGCCGAGCAGCAGCAGGATACGCACCACCCAGAGAATCCAGCCACGGTCGATCCCCGATGGCGCCGGGGATGATGCCTGCGAGCGGGCGTGTCCCTGGCTATCTTCCGCGCCTGCAGCGCCCCCGAAGGCGGCCGTATCGCCCCCTGAGTTCGGCAACGACTGAGGTCCGGCTCCAACCGGCGCGGTGGCGGCCGGCTCTGCCATGGGCGCCAGCTCGACATTGTACCGCCCCACCGGAATGACGATGCGATGACGGCCTGCGGCCTCCTGCGCGGACAGCCCGGCATAATGCAGTTCGAGCATCTTGCGCAGCCGACCGACCTGCACACGCGGATAGCTGTCGCTCTGCGGATCGAAGCTGTCGTCCCGGCCCAGGCCGTCGACCGCGATCTGATAGGCCTTGAGCCGCTCCCCGTTGCCCGCAAGTGTCTGTTCGACAAGATATTCGAGCAAACGCCGCAACACGGGTGAGCGGACGAACTCCGGCGAGCGCATCACCAGGGCAAGTTCGTTCTGCAATGCGCTTCTTTCAGGTTGCGCACTCACCTGCGTGTCATCCCTTCAGGGCTGGCGGATTGTCGATAGCAACGGATGAAGCGCCCGGAACCGTTATCTTGTCCGTGTTTGCTTCCATGAGGATATAGGCCGAAATGTAACTTTGCAATCGAACGTGACATGAAAATGGCCGGAGGCACTGAAAAACTTGCATTTTACGGGTGACAACCAGCCCAATTGGCGTTTGGGGTTTTTGTTCCCAAGGGGTTGGAACCGCCGACCATCACCCCTATCGAGGGCATAGCATGCCGCCGCAAACCCCCTCCTCTGCCGATCGAACGGCCCCGCCCGCCATGCGCGAGACGCTGGGGCGGTTCCTGCCCTATCTCTGGCCAGCGGATCGGCCCGATCTGAAACTGCGAATCTGCGGGGCGATGCTGATGGTGCTGCTGGGCAAGGCGGCGGTGCTGTCGATGCCCTTTGCCTACAAGGCCGCGGTCGACCGCATGACAATCGACGGCACCACCATGGCGATGGCGGCGATCATCGCGGTGCTGGCCTATGGCGCGGCGCGGTTGGGATCGGTGCTGTTCGACAATCTGCGCAACGTGGTGTTCGAACGCGTCGGCCAGGAGGCAACGCGGACGCTGGCCGAGAATGTCTTCGTCCAGCTGCACCGGCTGTCGCTGCGCTTCCACCTCGCCCGCCGCACCGGCGAGGTCACCAAGGTGATCGAGCGCGGCACCAAGAGCATCGACGTGATGCTCTATTTCCTGCTGTTCAACATCGCGCCCACAGTGCTCGAGCTCATCGCGGTGCTCGTGATCTTCTGGATCAATTTCGGCTTCGGGCTGGTGCTGGCGACGGTGGCGATGGTGGCGATCTATATCGTCTTCACCCGCAAGATCACCGACTGGCGCAACCATCTGCGCGAAGCGATGAACACGCTCGACGGCAAGCAGCTCGCGCGCGCGGTCGATTCGCTGCTCAATTACGAGACGGTCAAATATTTCACCGCCGAGGAACGCGAGGCCAAGCGCTACGGCGATGCCGCGCGCACCTATGCCAATGCGGCAGTGAAGTCGGAAAATTCGCTCGCGCTGCTCAATATCGGCCAGTCGCTGATCACCAACCTGATGATGGCAGGCGCGATGGCCTATACCATCTGGGGCTGGAGCCAGGGGCAGTTCACCGTCGGCGATCTGGTGCTGGTCAACACGCTGCTGATGCAGCTGTTCCGCCCGCTCGACCTGCTCGGCATGGTCTATCGCACCATCCGCCAGGGGCTGGTCGATATGGCCGCGATGTTCGACCTGATCGACACGCCCGCCGAGATCGTCGATGTGCCGGGTGCTCCCGCGCTCGACATCCGCCAGCCCTCGGTCGAGTTCCGCAACGTCGATTTCGGCTATGATCCCGACCGGCAGATCCTGCACGGCTTGAGCTTCCGGGTCGAACCTGGTCAGACGCTGGCGCTGGTCGGCCCCTCGGGCGCGGGCAAGTCGACCATCGCGCGGCTGCTGTTCCGCTTCTACGATCCGCAAGGGGGCCAGGTGCTGATCGGCGGGCAGGATATCGCCAAGGTGACGCAAGGCTCGCTCCGCGCCGCGCTGGGCATCGTGCCGCAGGATACGGTGCTGTTCAACGACACCATCGGCTATAATATCGGCTATGGCCGCGAAGGCGCGACACAGGAGGAGATCGAGCGCGCGGCGCATGGCGCGGCGATCGGCACGTTTATCGAATCCTTGCCCAACGGCTATGACACCGAGGTCGGCGAGCGCGGGCTGAAGCTGTCGGGTGGCGAGAAGCAACGCGTCGCGATCGCGCGCACGCTGCTCAAGAACCCGCCGCTCACCATCTTCGACGAGGCGACCAGCGCGCTCGACAGCGCCACCGAGGCCGAGATTCTCGATACGCTGCGTTCGCTGGCCGAAGGCCGCACCACGCTGATCATCGCGCATCGGCTCTCCACCGTGACCCATGCCGATACGATCATCGTGCTCGACAAGGGCCAGGTGGCGGAGCAGGGATCGCATCGCGAGCTGCTGCAGAGGCGCGGGCTCTATGCGGCGATGTGGGAACGCCAGGCGCAGGAACGCGCCAAGGAAGAGGTGGCGGCATGACGATGACGGCGGCAATTCTCGCGGCACTGGCGCTGCAGGGCGTAGCGCTCGATCCGCCGGTCGAGGCCGAGGCGGCGGAGGTCGAGCAACCGACGCGCTCGGGCCCGTGGAACGACATGTATGGCGAGCCACAGCATCCAGGCGCGACCTATCGCGTGCGGCTGTTCGTGCATGCCGCGCAGGCCTGTCTTCATTTTGCCGGCGAAGAGCCCTATGATGCCGAGCGCGCCGAATTCCTCAACGCGATGATGGATGAAAGCTGCGCCGGGCTGAAAGAGCGCTATAGCGCGATCCTGGCCGATCCGATGACCGATGCGCCGTCGCGCGCACTGGTCGAGAAAGCATGGGAGCCGTTTCGTGAGTGACAAGCTTTCCAGGATTGCCGCCCTTGCGCTGGCCGCCGCGCTGCTGATGCTGCCCGCCTGCAAGGACCGCAACCAGTCCGACCGTTCGCCGGTGCAGATGCCGCCGATCCTCGCGTCTGCCACCGCCGCACCCGCAGCCATGCCCATAGCCATGAAAGAGACAAGCATGTTCACACCGCTGACCGATGATGTTCAGGTTTCCCCGCAGATCAGCCTCGATCAGGTGGCGGCAGCCAAGGCGGAAGGCGTGACGGTGATCATCAACAACCGCCCCGATGGCGAGGACCCGAGCGCGCCGCAAAGCGCCGAGATCGAGGCGGCAGCAAAGGCTGCCGGGATCGATTATGTCTCGATTCCCGTCACCCATGCCGGTTTCTCCGCCCCGCAGGTCGATGCGATGATCGCGGCGCTGGACAAGGCCGAGGCGAGCGGCGGCAAGGTGCTCGCCTATTGCCGATCGGGCACGCGCTCGACGCTGCTCTGGTCGCTCGCCCAGGCCAAGCAGGGGCGCAGCCCCGCCGAACTCACTCGCATCGCGGCGCAGGCTGGCTATGACCTGACCCCGATCCGTCCGATGCTCGACGCGCTCTCGGGCCAGGCGGATTGACAACACCAGATCCTCCCCGAGCTCGTCTCGGGCCAGGTGGACTGACTAAAAAATCCTCCCTGAGCCCTTCCATGCCAGAACTATCCGTTTGCCCTTCCACCACCCGCTATGCGGGCGGTCCCCCTCCCCCAGGACGCTGTGGGAGGATTTCATGGTTAACCCGATAATAACCATCTTGTGACCAATCTTGCTCGTTCCACCGCGGCGACTCTGCGGTGGCGATGCAAGGAGAATGGGGCATGGCCAGCCATCCCGGCGCGGCATCCGGCAATTCCGCAGCGGCACTCACGCTTGCCGAGCTGCGCGAGTTCGCGAGTTTCTCACCCGCGGCACAGCGCTATATCAAGCGCGCGCTCGATATCGGCCTCGCGCGCGAGGACGCGTTCAAGCGCTGGGCGCGCAATGCCGAGGAAACCGCCTCGATCCGCATGCATTATCTGGTCTATCAGGATCTCAAGCTGCTGCGCGGCAATGTGCCCGATGCACCGCATGAGGACGGGTTCGAGCATTTCATGGCGCTGCTGGTGCGGCTGGCAGCGTTCGATCTGGCGCAGGGCCGGATCGAGAGCTTTTCCGCCTTCCGCTTCCTGTACGAACGCCTGCTCGGCGCCGATGTGCGCCCCTGGCTGCCCTCGGCCTATTGCGCCGCTGCCGCGCTGCCGCAGATTCAGCCCGAACGGCGCAAGATGCTGCTCCAGTCGATCAGCGAAGCCGCTGCCACTGCTCCGGGCTGGTCGCTGCGCGCGCCGGTCTTCTTCCCCGAATGGGTCGAATGGGTGAGCGGCGACGCCGCGCATTGAGGGGCTCGTTTAGCGCACACGTCCCTCGACTTCGCTCGGGACAAACGGAAAATGGGATGGTGCCCCTAGGAAATGGGCCTCCCGATATCAGCTGAGCCTATTTACCCCCGTTTGTCCCGAGCGAAGTCGAGGGACGCTACAGAGCGCCGGTTGCCGGATCAGCTCGTCCCCACCAAAGCCGCGACCGCCACGCGGCGATAGATTCGCGCCAGCACGTCCAGGTCCGCCACAGCCACCGCTTCATCGAGCTTGTGCATCGTCGCGTTGCACAGGCCGAATTCCACCACCGGGCAGATGCGTGAGAGGAAGCGCGCGTCGGACGTGCCCCCCGTCGTCGACAGCTCGGTTTCCACCCCCGTCTCCGCGCGGATTGCCTCGGCAATGATGCCCGAAAGCTCGCCCGGCGGAGTGAGGAAGGCCTCGCCCGAAATCTTCGCCTCGACCGTCCCGCCCAGCGGCTCGGCAATGCCGCGAATCAGCTCGATCAGCGATTCGCCGCTGTGCAGATCGTTGAATCGGATGCTGATCCGCGCCTCGGCGGCGGCGGGGATGACATTGTGCGCCGGGTTGCCGACATGCAGGTCGGTCACCTCGATATTGCTCGGCTGGAACCAGTCGGTGCCCTCGTCCAGCACCACCGCCTCGATCGCCGAGAGGATCGCCACCAGCTTCGGGATCGGATTGTCGGCCAAATGCGGATAGGCGACATGGCCCTGCTGGCCGGCCACGCGGATCCACATGTTGACCGAGCCGCGCCGCCCGATCTTCACCATGTCGCCGAGACGGTTGACCGAGGTCGGCTCGCCCACCAGGCACAGGTCGGGAATGGTATTTTCGCGCAGCATCAGGTCGATCAGCGCGCGGGTGCCGTAGATCGCCGGCCCTTCCTCGTCGCCGGTGATGATCAGGCTCAGCGTCCCCGCCTCGCGCGGAATATCGGCGGCGGCGGCGACGAAGCTCGCGATCGAGCCCTTCATGTCGACCGCGCCGCGCCCGTGCAGCAGATCGCCGCGGACTTGCGGTTCGAACGGATCGCTCGCCCAGCCCATGCCCGGCGGCACCACGTCGAGATGCCCGGCAAAGGCGAAATGCCGCCCCGCATCGCCCGATGGCCGCCGGATCGCGAACAGATTCTCGACCGGACCGTCGGGCGCCGCGCCGCAGATGAAGCGCGTCACCGCAAAGCCGAGCGGCGCGAGCATCGCCTCGAGACAATCGAACACCGCGCCGGTAGCGGGCGTGACGCTTTCGCAGGCGATCAGCCGGCTGGCAAGCTCGAGCGGTGCGGCGGAAATCATCGCGGTATCGGTCATCGGGGCTTTCTCGTTGGTCGCAGGCGCATTTGAGTGATTTCGAGTGAAATGGAACATTTCACGGCTCGGAAATCACGGCAAAACAG
>NZ_LSHM01000064.1:0-3174 GCF_001557175.1 Blastomonas sp. CCH9-A1 | reverse complement strand
TCGCCTGGCGCCGCTCGAAGCCCAAGGCCTCGCTCGACGGCTTCGGCAGCGAGAGTGAAGGCGCCCTGCCGCCGCTGACTGCCACCGGCGACGAACCGGCCAGCGACCGCAGCGTTGACAGCGCTGCTGCCACCGGCGACGGTCTGGGCGACAGCACCGCTCCGGCACCCAAGGGCAAGACGCGCGCGAGCGTCGACGCCTGACCGGGACAAGCCCCCCGTGACCGGTGCCGCGACCCGCGCCGGTCACATCGGGAAGGCCCGTCCGCGCATTCGTCGCGGGCGGGCCTTTTCTTTTGCCCGGTGCTTGCAAGCCGAGCCGACCTGCAGCGGAAACTCTGCCTGCGAAAGAGAAGGGGGAGGTGCCGTTCAAGCAAAGGAGGCTTGAATGGCACAGACAAACTGGACTCTCGATCTTGGCGGGGCTCCGTGGAACGAAGACTGCGCGCAGATCGGCCACACCCCGAACTTCGACCTCGTGAATACCGCGGAAGCAATGCTCTACAGGGCTGCGCTGATCGCGGTCGCCGGGCCTCCGCCCGCCGGGATCACCCTGCGGATCAAGGCTAACGCCCATGATTTCGGGACCTACCGGACGGTCGAGGCGAGCGTCGACGACGAACAGGACGATGGTAGCCATGCCAGCTATATCGAGACCCTCGAGACCGGCTTCGCCTTTTGGCATCAAGCCGGGTTTGCACCGCCTGAATTCGGCAAACTGACAGCGAGCAATCAGCTTGCGGGTTTCGTCGTGGATGCCGTCGCAAGCGCGCTGCGGATCACACGGCCGAGCAGCACCGGCGCATTCTTCCCAGCGTCCTCCGGACCGCTTCACCGGAACCTCACCGCAGCCTTTCCGGAGGCGGCGCAGCGCGCCTTTTCCGAAGGGATCCTGCCATGCTGACCGACAGCGAACGCTTCGCCTTCAGCGCCTGGCGGATCCATGCGTTCGCCTCGACGGGCAATGCCTACGACGCCGTGCAAACCGACGATACTATCGCTGCTGGCGATACTCTGCTCGTCCTCGACGAAGGGGTCGTCGGTGTCGCGATGACCTGGCCCTTTGCTATCACCGCAGAGCCGGGCAAGCTTCACGCGGTCTGTGAGCCCGGCGCTGGCGAAACCCTTGCGGACATTGAAAAGGCGCTCGATGTTCCAGACGGGTCAATCGCTCGAGCCTACCGCCTCGCAAGGACTCTGGGCTTTGCGATTGATGCGGGCCTCGTGCCGTTGTTGCCAGAGCTGTTGGTGGTAGAGGTGGACGGCTAGCGTGGCGAGCGCCGCCACAGAATCTTGCTATTTTGGCAATAATTGCTATTTTGGGTGCCAAGAGGAGATACGACCATGCCAGCGACGGCGAATGAGCACCCCAGGGTTCCCCTGACCCGGTTTCACAACAACACCGGCGAGTTCCTTGATCTGGCAACCAAACAGCCGGTCGTCCTGACCAGCCATGGCCGCGAGCGGCATGTGATCGCAGATAGCGAATATTTCCGCCATCTTGAACAGGCGGCGCGCGGTATGATCGCAGATCACATGAATATCGAAGCTGTCGCTTCGTCCGACATGACCGAAGCTGACCGCCAAGCTTTCGCCAATGCACGGCCTTCGGCCAGTGAACTCGCCAATGACCGCTGGGAAGACTGACCGCCCCGCCGCAGGCCATATCCTCCGATACGTCTATCTCTTCAAGGAAGAGCAGAGACGGGGCCGCGACGAAGGCGTCAAGGAACGCTTTGTCGTCGTCGTTGGTGTGGAAGGGTCGCGCTACCTGGTCGCGGCGATCACGACCAAGGGCGAGGGGCGCAAGAACGCTGTCGCAATCCCCGATGAGATCGCACGCACCGCCGGGCTCGCTCCTGGCAGCGCCATTGTCGTTTCGGAATTCAATCGGTTCACCTGGCCCGGGTTCGACATCAGACCCCTAATGAAGCAGCCCGGGTACATTGCCGGACGACTCCCACCGCGGTTCACGGCAAAGATCATCGACGCCATCGGAGCCTGGGGCGCCGCTGCCGTCGATCGCGATTGATTGCCGCAACACGGAGGCAGGCCACGCCCCTTGGGGCTTGTCCGATCGTGCATCAAGGCCAAGCCAATAACGCCAACCTTGGGATCGTCACCGCAGGTCGCCAAGGTCGGACATTCCGGACCACTGCGCCAAGGGGACCACTCGCTTGCTGAGACCGGCGAGGACGGGCGATCAATAATGCGATCAACACCGACGGCAGCAAGCTGTGGCGCGGCGAGGTTGATGTTCAGGCACGCAATCAACCCCTGTGCCACCAGCACGTCCGCCGCCCAGTGCCCCTGCCTATCTGGTCGAGCTTAGGGCCAACCTGCAGAAATGCGAGCCGTGTTGCCCGGCAAGCCGGGCTGCCCGCACCAACTCGATTTCTGAGGTTTCCCGCGCGCAAATGCGCGCGGTGTCCCAGCTCTCCCGCCGAGGCTCGATAAGGGCACCGGCGGACGAGCCGTCGGCACCAAGGAGGCTCTTGCAATGAACATCGTCAACCTCGTCGGCCGTCTCGCCAAGGACCCTGTTGCCCGCGACCGCAGCGACACCCGCATCACCGAACTGATCCTCGTGACCGAACGCCCGGTCATCCGCGACGGCAAGGTCCAGAAGGACCCTGAAACCGGCTACCCGGTCAAGGATGCCGAATTCCACAAGGTCACCGTCTTCAATGGCCTCGGGCTCCCGCTGCGCCAGCACAAGGCCAAGGGTGACCAGCTCGCCGTGACGGGCCGCATCCACTACTCGCGCTGGCAGGACGCCGAAGGCAATGACCGCTATGGCTGCGAGATCATCGCCGAGAACATTGAGTTTCTGTGATTGGCAGGAGGGCGGCGCTTCGGTGCCGCCCTTCGCTTCCTGATTGATGGTGCCAGCCCGATTGCGGAGCGCAGGTCGGCTAATTGCCGGTAGGATCAATCCTGGCACCGCGGTGACCACAGCTGCAGCGCAAGTGCCGGGCTACCATGTCCAGTTTGAGCGGGATCGACCTGGCAAAGCACTGATCGCGAAGCCGGGCTGCGGGCATGATCACCATTCGCCTGCAGCGGCCGCATTCGATCTGCGCATTGAGGCCATGACGAACGAGGTCAGCGACAGAATCGTGTCAATCGGCGTTCAATCGGGACCCCCTATCGGCGCGCAAAAGGGACCCCCTTG
>NZ_LSHM01000063.1:0-821 GCF_001557175.1 Blastomonas sp. CCH9-A1 | reverse complement strand
TGCGGCCGATGTGAACGCCTTCTGCGTTGGCCTTGAGGGTGCCGATGTTCATGTCACATTCTCCTGATGCTGTCCGAACCCCTTGTCCGGAACACCTTCTCCCATCCCCCCTCTCCTCCGGGCCCGTGGCCCGGCCCGTGCGCCAGCCACCGCAGGCGCGCGTAATCCTGTCCAGCCCAGAGGGCTGAGGAGCCTCGATGCGTGGTTTGGAGATGAACCGGCCCTGCTTCGAGCCATGCGCGGTCCGTGCCGACCTATGCTTCGGGCTCGGTGTCCTTGATCTGGCTGACACGCGCCATGAAAGCCTTGGCTTCGAGCTGATTGGGTCCGTCGCGCGTGGCGAGGCATGCCATCCTGTCGATCTCTAGCTGTGCGGCAAGACTTGCCTCGATCTGGCAATAGGGCTCCAGCACGCGGATTGCGTCAACCGCGCGGGGCAGCTCGCCGAAGGCAGTGCCGACCCACACGAGTTCGGTCTCCTCTCCGTCCTCGTCAGGGGTGCTAAGAACCTGCGCAAAATAGGTCTGCAAGGGGCGGTCCCACCCGACAAAGGCGCTTGCCGCCGCAATCCCGTCACGAAGCGGTACTTTGTGTCTGCTCATGCGATCTTTACCTCCCCATCAGGTTTTGGACGGCTGCCGGGTAACGCGGCGATATGCCTGTCCCTCACAATGATCAGTAGTCCGCTGGCCGCATCAGCGTGACGACGCGCCGAGTCATCGCTGGATTGGCCGGATCCTCTGACCCGAACGCCAGTTCGGTGTCGTAATAGATCCTATGCAGGCCGGATCGGCTATGCCGTTGTTCCGTCAAACCTCACG
>NZ_LSHM01000062.1:0-105322 GCF_001557175.1 Blastomonas sp. CCH9-A1 | reverse complement strand
ACAGATCAACGAGGCGATCCAGCAGCTCGACAAGGTGACGCAGCAGAATGCCAGCGCGTCCGAGCAGATCAGCTCCACGTCCGAGGAACTGGCAAGCCAGGCCGAAGAACTGCAGCAGACGATCGCATTCTTCCGGGTGGATGCCGGCAATGGCCGCGCCGTGCAGAGCGTCCGCCGTCCGGCCACCGCTCAGCCCAAGCGTACCGCGAAACCCGCCAAGCCCGCCGCACCCAAGCCGAAGCCCCATAGCGTGGCGCACCAGCAGGAGCGGGTCCAGGGCTTTGCACTCGATTTGACACGAGGCGTCGCAGACGAAGACGACGCCCATTTTGGAGAGGCCGCCTGATGCAATGCCGGTTCCGGACACTGCCGGGACCGGCAAGCCATCACCCATCCTCAACAACCTCTGGCGGCGAGTTACTGCTCACTTCCACTGCGACTGAAGCGAGACTGAACCCATGCGTGCAACCATAAAACTCAAACTGGCATCCGCCTTTGCGGTGCTCCTGCTGATCCTTGTCGGCGTGATAGCCATCGGGGTGATGCGGCTCGGCGACCTCAACACCACGTTCAACACGGTGATCGAGGGGCCGACTGCCCAGCTCGGCCGCGCACGCGCCATCGACGGCGGCATTTCCATGGTGATCCGCATGGAAAAGAACCTCGTGATGCAGGATAACGAAACCAAGCGCCGCGACCTCAAGGCCGGCCATGCCGCCAACAAGAAGAAGGTCGAGGAAACGCTGAACCTCGCACTCGACAAGGCCTCCGAAAAGGCCAGGCCAATGTGGACCCAGCTCGCAGAACAGTGGGAAGACCTCGCTGCCACTTCCGACCGTGTCGTCGCACTCAGCGACAGTGATCGCACCGCCGCTGCCGCGCTGACCATGGGTCTGGGCCGCGAACAGGCAAGCAAGATGAGCAAGACCGCCGAGAAGCTGATCGATTTCAACGAAAAGCAGCTGGCCGCCGCCGTAGCCTCGTCCGACCAGTTCTACGCGGATGCCCGCAACCTGATGCTGACGCTTGGCGTCATCGCCGTTCTCATCACCCTGGGCGCAGCCACCTGGCTGTCGCTCAACATCTCGCGCGGGCTGGCTC
Organism: Blastomonas sp. CCH9-A1; assembly: GCF_001557175.1. Taxonomy (NCBI): domain Bacteria; kingdom Pseudomonadati; phylum Pseudomonadota; class Alphaproteobacteria; order Sphingomonadales; family Blastomonadaceae; genus Blastomonas; species Blastomonas sp. CCH9-A1. Next base: position 104,221 of record NZ_LSHM01000062.1, on the reverse strand, counting down.
GTGCCGATGTCGCAATGCGCCAGGTTGCCGAGGGCGATCTGACGAAATTTGCCGAAATCACTACCAATGACGAAATTGCCGACCTTCTGACCAGCGTCAATCTGATGATCGAGCGCCTGCGTGGCGTCGTGGGCGACACGGTTTCGGCCGTGGGCAACGTGGCCGCCGGCAGTCAGGAACTGTCGTCGAGCTCCGAGCAGGTGTCGCAGGGCGCGACCGAACAGGCCGCCGCTGCCGAACAGGCTTCGGCCTCGATGGAAGAGATGGCTGCGAACATCAAGCAGAACGCCGATAATGCCGCGCAGACCGAAAAGATCGCGCGCCAGTCGGCCCAGGATGCCGATGTCAGCGGTCAGGCGGTGAACAGGGCCGTGGGCGCGATGCAGATGATCGCCGACAAGATCGGCATCGTCCAGGAAATCGCGCGTCAGACCGACCTGCTCGCGCTGAACGCTGCGGTGGAAGCCGCGCGTGCCGGCGAGCATGGCCGCGGTTTTGCGGTCGTCGCCTCCGAAGTGCGCAAGCTCGCCGAACGCAGCCAGGGCGCTGCCGCAGAGATCAGCCAGGTCTCGTCGGAGACCGTCAAGGCGGCCGCAGAAGCCGGCGAAATGCTTGGAAAGTTGGTCCCGGATATCCGCCGCACCGCCGAGCTGGTGTCCGAGATCAGCGCCGCCTGCCGCGAACAGGACATCGGCACCGCACAGATCAACGAGGCGATCCAGCAGCTCGACAAGGTGACGCAGCAGAATGCCAGCGCCTCCGAGCAGATCAGCTCCACGTCCGAGGAGCTGGCAAGCCAGGCCGAGGAACTGCAGCAAACCATCGCGTTCTTCCGGGTGGATGCCGGCAATGGCCGCAGCGCCGTGGCGCATCGCCCAGCCGCTCGCCCGGTCACGCGCGTTGCCAAGCCCGCAAGATCTTCCAAGCCCGCGCACAAGCCGAATTCGGTCGCGCATCAGCAGGAGCGCGTGCAGGGCTTCGCGCTCGATCTGGAGCGCGGCGGGGTCGATTCCGACGACGCGCATTTTGGAGAAGCCGCATGAACAATCAGCACGAAATCCAGGTGGTCGAATTCGGGATCGGCGAAGAGGTCTTCGCCGTCCCGGTGGGCCTGGTCCGGGAGATCCTGGACCACAAGCCGCCCTTCCAGGTGCCCAACGGACCCGACTATTTTCTGGGTCTGACCGATGTGCGCGGTCAGGGCGTGCCCACGGTGGACCTGCGCGTCCGCCTGGGCCTGCCCGCAGCCGAGCCGACACTGTCGACCCGCATCCTGATTCTCGATATCCCGCTGGCAGACCGCATGCTGTCGCTGGGCGTGGTCATCGACAAGGTCTTGTCGGTGGCCACGATCGAGACCGCGCGGATCGAGAATGCGCCCGATATCGGCGTCCGCTGGAATTCGGATTACATCACGGGCGTGGTCCGCAACGAGGGCGGGTTCATCGTGATCATCGATGTCGCCAGCATCTTCACCGCGCAGGATGTGCAGCAGCTGCATCCGATGGCGAAGGTTGCCTGATGCTGGATCACCCGCTCGCCCCCGAACCGCAGGCCCGCTATGGGCCGGAGCGCCGGCCTGGCGGTTGCCGTGCTATGGTTAGGGCAAACTCGATGCTGCGCCGCCTGGCTCTCCTTGCCCTGGCCCCGGCGCTCATGGGCCCGGCCGCCGCCCTGGCGGCCGAGGACACCAATGCCTGGGCAGGACAGTTCGCCACGATCAACATCGACAAGAAGGTCTATGTCCGGCTCGAGGCCCAGGAGCGGTTCACCAATGATGCCCAGCGTCTGGGCCAGCTGCTGCTGCGATCACTGGCCGGCTACCGGATCAGCAAGAATGTCAATGTCGGGCTCGGCTATGCCTATGTCCGCACCGATCCGGTCGGCCCGGCGCTGCTCGACGAGCATCGCTATTATCAGGAGTTGAATGTCCGGCTGCTGACGACCGAAAACGGTCTCACGCTCGATTCCCGGTCCAGGCTGGAACAGCGCACGTTCGAGGACCGCGACGGCACGAGCTGGCGGATGCGCCAATTTGTCCAGCTGCGCGCGCCGATTTCGGCGAACAACAAGCTGGTTGCCTACACGGAGCCCTTTGTCGACCTCAACCGGACCAGTGTCCAGCGCGGCGGCTTGTCGCTGTGGCGCAATTTCGTCGGCGTCTCGATCCCGCTCGCCAGGAATGCCGAGATCGTGCCCGGCTATCTCAACCAGCATGTGTTCCGCGATGGCGACGATCGCACCGATCACACCGCCAATATCAACATCTACGTCACGCTATGACCCAGGAAACGGCCCCGCAAATGTTCCATCGCGATCTGCCTGCCAAAGGAGGAAACTGATCATGGCTGCAGCCACCGCCAGACTTGCCATGCCGGTCACGGACGGCATCAGCCCGCAGCATTTTCGGGCGCTGTCCGCGCTTATCTACAGCGCCACCGGTATCCGCATGCCGCCGTCCAAGACGACGATGCTCGAGGGTCGCCTGCGGCGGCGCGTGCGCGACAACGGCTTTGCCAGCATCGCCGATTATTGCGCCTATATCCTGAGCGGCGACGTCTCGCAGGCGGACATGGACGATTTCCTCAACGCGGTGACGACCAACAAGACCGACTTCTTCCGCGAGCGCAACCATTTCGACTTTCTGGTCTCGGACATCCTGCCCGACTACCAGAAGCGCGGCCAGCGCATGCTGCGCTGCTGGAGCGCGGCGAGCTCCAACGGGGCGGAAGCCTATACGCTGGCGATGGTGCTCGACGACTATGCGCGCACCAAGGATGGCCCCGATTACGAAATCCTGGCCACCGACCTCGACACCGAGATGCTGCAGACCGGCATCAGGGGCATCTATCCCGCAGAAATGGTGACACCAGTGCCGCCCGCACTGCGCCGCCGTTATGTCATGGAGCCGAAAGACCCCTCCCGTCGGGACGTTCGCATTGCTGCTGCGCTGCGCAAGAAGGTCAGCTTCGGCCGTCTCAACCTGATGAACGACCACTATCCGATCGGCGCGCCGGTCGATATCATCCTTTGCCGTAACGTACTGATCTATTTCGACAAACCCACTCAGCACAAAGTGGTAACCCGTTTGTGCGAACAACTTCGTCCGGGTGGCTATCTGCTCCTCGGGCATTCCGAATCGATCGCCGGGTTCAGCGGACAGCTCAAGTCCGTCTGCAACACGGTCTTCCAGAAGGTGTAAGCGATCATGGTCCGTCCCAAGATCCGCGTGCTCATCATCGACGACAGCGCCAGCGTGCGCCAGACGCTGACCTCTGTGCTGCAGGAGGATCCCGATATCGAGGTGATCGCCGCAGCGTCCGATCCGTTTGCCGCCGCGCGCTACATCAAGGACGAGGTTCCCGACGTCATCACGCTCGATGTCGAGATGCCGCGGATGGACGGCATCACCTTCCTGCGCAAGATCATGGAGCAATGCCCCGTCCCCGTCGTCATGTGCTCGTCGCTGACCGAACAGGGGTCCGAAACGCTGATGCAGGCGCTGGAGGCGGGAGCCGTCGACGTGATCCTGAAACCGCGCATGGGTGTGGCCGACCATCTGGCGGAATCGCGGATGATGATCCGCGAGACGGTCAAGGGCGCGGCCAGGGCCCGGGTGACGGGGCGCAAGCCGGCCCCTTCGCCGCGCAAAGTCGAGGCGAAGCTGACCGCCGATGCCATGCTGATGCCGCCTTCGGGCCGCGCGATGAGCAAGACCACCGAAATGGTCGTCTGCATCGGCGCGTCGACCGGCGGTACCGAAGCGCTGCGCGAGGTGCTGATGGCCCTGCCCGCCAACTCGCCGGGCATCGTTATCGTCCAGCACATGCCCGAGAATTTCACCCGCGCCTTCGCCAAGCGGCTCGACGGGCTATGCAATGTCAGCGTCAAGGAAGCGCAGGACGGCGACACCGTGATGCGCGGCCATGTGCTGATCGCGCCAGGCGGCAAGCACATGCTGCTGGAACGCCAGGGCGCGCGCTACCTCGTCAGCGTGCGCGAAGGGCCGCTGGTTTCGCGCCACCGCCCCTCGGTCGACGTGCTGTTCCGCTCTGCTGCGCGCAATGCAGGATCGAACGCGGTCGGCATCATCATGACCGGCATGGGCGATGACGGCGCGCGCGGCCTTCTCGAGATGAAGCAGTGCGGTGCGCGCACCTTCGCCCAGGACGAGGCAAGCTGCATCGTCTTCGGCATGCCCAAGGAAGCGATCGCGCGGGGCGCAGCCGACAAGGTCATACCCCTGGGCGCGATCGCCCGCGAACTGCTTCACGCCACCGCCCGCTGAACAAGGACCAGACCCGTAATGCTCCATGCCAGGATCAGCGCAAGCGACGCCAGCCCCGCCGGGGAGGCGACGATCAGCGTGCTGCTCAGCCAGATCACGCAAGGTATCGACGCGCGCTTCGTGACCGTGGGCAAGACGCTGGCCCAGGCGGTGGAATCGATCGACGGCATCGTCAGCGCCCTGCGCGAGGCCACCTCGACCTTCCAGTCGGGCGACGGCGCGGCTGCGGTCAGCAATCTCACCACCGCGGCGCGGCGCCTGTCGAGTGTGGGCGACCAGATGCAGGGCCGCGCGCAGGACATGGGCGAGATCCAGCAGGCCTCGCGGCGGTTGTCCGCGCACATTGCCGATGTGCAGAAGTCGCTGCACGTGCTCCATATTTTCGGTCTCAACGTGAAGATCGCCGCATCGGGCGCCGAAACCTTCGTCGATTTTGCCAACACGATGTCGGGCCAGCTGTCGGCGGGCGAGAAAGAGGTCGGCGCGCTTCAGACCAAGCTCGATGGGCTTGCTGCCAGCCTGCGCAGCATGGAGCATAACGACCGGCTGCTCGCAAGCGAATGCCAGCGCGTCGTGCCGCACGTGCCTGATCGGCTGGAGGCCGATGCTGCGGCCCTGCGCAAGCACCAGGCGATGCTGGCGGAGCTTGCCGACAAGAATGCCGTGCTCGCCCGCTCGATCCAGGGCAGCGTCGCCAACGTGCTGGGCGCGATTCAGGTCGGCGACATTGCCCGCCAGCGGCTCGAGCATGTGCTCGAAGGCTATGCCGACATGCAGGCGACGCTCGCGACGGCGGGGCTTTCCGCCGAGGACGAGGCGGCGACCCGCGATCATCTGCTGCGGCTGCTGCTCGCGCAGCTCACCTCCTCTGCGCAGGAGTTCCGCACCGAAACCCAGGCCCTGGTCCGCTCCCTGCGCAGCATGGTGCCCGAGGCCGACCGGCTGATCGCGCTGAGCAAGGGTGGCGGCAGCGAGGACGGCCAGGTGTTCCTGCGCAGCCTGGAAGCCGGCATTGCAGAAGCCAGCGCGATGATCGCGCAGCTGCAGCTTGCCGATGCCCAGGCCGCCGAGACGCTGCGCATCATCGTCGATACCGTCGACGACCTGTCGGGCCGCGCCGCCGCGATGCGCATCCTGCGGATCGAGGTGCAGCAGATGGCGATCAATATCGGCCTGAAATGCCGCCGGGTGGAGGCGATCGGTCGCCCGGTCGCGGTGATCGCCAACGAGATTCGCGCGAGTTCCGATGCGCTCGACCAGACGATCAAGCAGATCACGGCCGAGTCCACCGGGCTGGGCGCAATCTCGTTGCGCATGCGCCAGCATGCGGATGCACAAGTCGGGCAGGACGGCGACGGGCTGGCGAGCTCGCTCAACGCCATTCGCGAGGGCGCCCAGCGCACCGAGCAGGCGATGGCGGTGTCCGAAACAATGGCCAGTGGGCTGCTCGGGGCGCTGCGTTCGACCACCGACGAGCTCGAGGAGAGCCTCGATCTGGGCGATGCGCTCGAGAGGATCGAGGCGCTGCTGACGATCGAGCTGGGTCGCGATGATCCGCTATCGCTCGAGGGACGCGACGATCAGGTCGTTCGGATGGTGATGGACCGCATGGCGCGCAGCTATACCATGGCGAGCGAGCGGGTGGTGCACGATGCCTTTTTGCTGCCCGGCATGCCGCGGCTGATTGCGGACAAGCCGCACTCAGACGCCAGCCATGGCGGCCCTGCAGATGACGACGACGCGTTGTTCGACGACGCGTTGTTCTGAAGTCGTCCAGTTTGATCCCGGTCGCCTGGGGGACAGCTTCGGGGGAGGCTGCAGGTGGCGGGATGCTTCGGTCGGGGGCCGAAGCGAACCGGCCTCAGGGGGGTCGGCACAGTCCGGGGCCGGCGGCATGCTTCCAGCGCATGCCCCCGGCCCCGGCCAAACCCGAAAGCTGCGGCGGCGTGAACCGCCGCTTGTGTGTCAGCCAGACCTACCGCTCGCCCAGTAGATTCTGCAAGGCGGCATGTTGCGCCATATGCGCGCGGTGCGGACCTCGGCAAAGCGCGCGGCCAGCAAGGGCGCGACCGCATCGCGCATCTGATAGGCGATGATCTGGCCCTGCTCACCTAACGCGTCCGCGCTCGAATCGACGATGCGCGCACCGAGTTCTGGTGCCATTGTGGAAAAGGGAATGCCGGTGACGATGCGATCGACCGGGCCAAGGCCCAGCCGCCGCAGGATCGCGCCCAGCGACGCTGCCGATCCGGTGACAGCATGCAAGCGCGGATCGGGCAGGCTTTCCTGCAGATAGCGGGTGAACCGGTGACTGGTATCGATCGTCAGCAGCGTGCTGCCAACCGGCATGCGGCGCAAGAGCTCGCGCGTGAAGGGCCCTTCGCCCGGGCCGAACTCGACCACCAGATGCGCAGCCGAAAAGTCTACGGGATCGAGCGCGGCCCTGACCAGCGCCGCCGATGCGGGAAACGCCGAACCCACGCCCGACGGAGAGCGCAGAAACTCGCGCATGGTCATGCCCTGGCCCAGGCCCAGTCGTGCTGCAGCCGCCGATAACCAGTGTCCGCGCGATGACCGAACCGAAAAAGCCTCGCCCGCCATAATCCCTCCTGCGCCACCACGGCACAGCAAAGCTTACGCATTGAGATGCATCGGGTTTCCTTGCCCAAGGTCATGACTGCACGGGATTGACGGCCATACGGCCAAAAGATCGAGGACGACGCTGGCGGAGAGGGTGGGATTCGAACCCACGGTGAGCTTGCACCCACGCCGCATTTCGAGTGCGGTACATTCGACCACTCTGCCACCTCTCCGTCCGGGCGGGCCGAAACGGGCGTTTCGGCGATCCAATCGGTTCTCGCGGGGCATGAAAATGCGTGGTCGATCCGCGAGAAGGCGGGCCATTAGCGCAAGGCAAGCGGCTTGCCAAGGGGGAATCCGGCCTGTGCGCGCCGGAAAGCTTGTATGCTGCGCCGCAACACCTTAGATTAAGCCTATGAGCAACCATCCTTTCCGTTTCGGCCAAGACGATGCACCCGATGGCAGCGCCAGTTCCGGTGCGGTGGTGATGCCGCGCGTGGCGAAAGCGCGCTATGCGATCGGCGATGTCGTGCGGCACCGCATTTTCGATTTTCGCGGCGTGGTCTTCGATATCGATCCGGTGTTCGCGAACAGCGAGGACTGGTATGAATCGATTCCCGAGGAACTGCGTCCCGCCAAGGACCAGCCCTTCTATCACCTGTTCGCGGAAAATGCCGAGAACAGCTATATCGCCTATGTCAGCCAGCAGAATCTGGTGAAGGACGACAGCAACGGCCCTGTAGACCATCCTGCGGTGCCGCAGCTTTTCGGTCCGTTCAGCGGCGGGCGCTATCGCCTGCGCACGATGCATTGACCGCCGGATCGGCGGCGGTCGGCCCGCCGGTCAGGAGCGCAGCTTCCATCCCGACCTGAGCAGCGCATAGCAGCCGATGCCGAGCGCGGCGTTGATGGCGAGCAGCAGCAGCGATCCTGCCAGCAGCGGCGAATCGGTGCTGCTGATGAAGCCGTAGCGGAAACCCGAGATCACGTAGAAGAACGGGTTGGCATGGCTCAGTGCGCGGAACGTGGGGGCCATCGCGTCGACCGAATAGAAGGTTCCCGAAAGCAGCGCGAGCGGGGCAACCACGAAATTGGTGATCGCGGCGGCATGGTCGAACTTCTCGGCCCAGATCGAGGTGAGCACGCCCATGAATGCCAGCATCACCGCGCCCATCAGCCCGAACCACAGGATCGCCCAGAGATGCTGCGGCATCACGTGGATGTCCGGCCAGAGCAGCATCGCCAGCCAGACCGCGCCTCCGACCAGGAACGCCCGGGTGACCGCAGCGATCACCAGCGACACCAGCACCTCGAGCTCGGACAGCGGGGGCATGAGATAGTCGATGATCGTGCCCTGGATCTTGCCGACGAGCAGCGAGAAGCTCGAATTGGCGAAGCTGTTCTGCATCATCGCCATCACGATGAGGCCGGGGGCGAGGAAATCGCCGAACGGCACGTCGAGCACCATGCGCCCGCTACGCCCCAATGCGACGGTGAAGATCACCAGATAGAGCATCGTGGTGATCGCCGGCGCCCAGATGGTCTGCAACTGCACCTTGAAGAACCGACGCACCTCTTTCATATAGAGAGCTTTCAGTCCTCCCCAGTTTATCGCGCTGATCCTCACGGTACCGGGTTCCGCAAAGGGGCTCGGCGATCGACCTTCCGGTCTTGTGCCGGTCTGGGCCACGCCAACGGGGGGATTTGGTGCTTGATCGTTCATGGTGGATGCGCCTATCGGCGGTCACCAGACCGGGCAAGCCCCAATAGGTCAAGAAGGAATTGCTTTTCATGTCATGGACCGACGAGCGCATCGATCAGCTCAAAACCATGTGGGAGAAAGGCCTCACCGCCAGCCAGATCGCAGAAGAGCTGGGCGGGGTCAGCCGCAACGCCGTCATCGGCAAGGCACACCGCCTGGGCCTGAAGTCGCGCCCCTCGCCGGTCAAGCCGGGCGAAGCCAAGCCCAAGCCCGCGCCGAAGAAGGAGGCCGCGCCCAAGCCTGCCAAGAAGGCAGAGGCCGAAGCCCCGGCGGACGAGCCGCCGTTCAAGACCGATGCGCCCGCCGCAGCCACCGCCAAGCCGGTGCGCGCCGCGCCTGCTCCTGCTCCCGCGCCGACCCCTGCCCCGCGTCCGGTGGTAGCCGCGCCGGTGGTCGATGAGGACGAGGATGATATCGACGATGCCGGCGAAGTTACCGCCGCGCCCGAAGCCAAGCCGCAGCCGCGCATCGTTTCGGTCGGCCCCGGAGGCTTTCTGCGCCAGGGTCCCGGCGACCAGCAGGCGCCGATTCCGCCCGCGCCGCCGCGCCGCCTGGTGCCTGCGCGCCCCAGCCCGGAAATCGCCGACAAGACCAGCCTGCTCGACCTGACCGACCGCATCTGCCGCTGGCCGATGGGCCATCCGGGCGAGCCCGATTTCCATTTCTGCGGCGAGCCGGTCAATCCCGGCTTCCCTTATTGCGTCGAGCATTGCGGCCGCGCCTATCAGGCACAGCTGCCGCGCGGCACGCGCCGTCCGCCCCCGCCGATGCCGTTCGGCGGACCCAGGGTGCGTTGAGGCGATCAAAGCCTGAACATTCTGGCGGATAAGTCCGGCGGGCCGCTTGCCCGTCCGGGCATTTCCGCCGTATAGCTGCGGCATGTCCGACGATCTTTTCGCCAAGTCCGCTGCCGCTGCCGAAAGCTATGATGCCTCGGCGATCGAGGTGCTCGAGGGGCTCGAGCCCGTGCGCCGCCGGCCCGGCATGTATATCGGCGGCACCGACGAGCGCGCGCTGCATCATCTGGCCGCCGAAGTGCTCGACAACAGCATGGACGAGGCGGTCGCTGGCCATGCCTCGCGGATCGAAGTGACGCTGCGCGCGGGCAATCACCTGACGATCAGCGACAATGGCCGCGGCATTCCGGTCGATCCGCATCCCAAATATCCCGGAAAGTCCGCGCTCGAGGTGATCCTCACCACGCTGCATTCGGGCGGCAAGTTTTCGAACAAGGCCTATGCGACCAGCGGCGGCCTGCACGGTGTCGGCGTCTCGGTCGTCAATGCGCTGTCGACCGAATTGCTGGTCGAGGTCGCGCGCAACAAGGAGCTTTATGCGCAGCGCTTCTCGCGCGGCAATCCGCTCGGACCGCTGGAAAAGGTCGGCGCTGCCCCCAACCGGCGCGGCACCACGATCAGCTTCGTGCCCGATGAGGAGATTTTTGGCGCCGGTGCGAAGTTCAAGCCCGCGCGGCTGTTCGCGCTCGTCCGGTCCAAGGCCTATCTCTATGCCGGGGTCGAGATCCGCTGGAAATGCGATCCCGAGCTTGCCGACGACAAGGTGCCGCAAGAGGCGGTGTTCCAGTTCCCGGGCGGCCTGGCCGATCACCTGCGTGAGCAGCTGGGCAATCGCGAATGCGCCACATCCGATTTCTTCGCGGGTCGCCAGGACTTTCCCGAAGGCAAGGGCCGGGTCGAATGGGCGGTCGCCTGGCCGCTCTGGTCCGACGGCAGCTATAGCTATTATTGCAACACCATCCCCACGCCCGATGGCGGCACGCACGAACAGGGTCTGCGCGCCGCGATCCTGAAAGGGCTGCGCGCTTTCGGCGAACTGATCGGCAACAAGAAGGCGGCTGGGCTCACGGCCGAGGACGTGATGACCGGCAGCGAGCTGATGCTCTCGGTGTTTATCCGCGATCCGCAGTTCCAGAGCCAGACCAAGGACCGGCTGACCTCGCCCGAGGCGGCGCGACTGGTCGAGGCGGCGATCCGCGACCATGTCGATCATTTCCTCACCGATAATATGGAGCGCGGCAAGGCGCTGCTCGGGCTGGTGCTCGAGCGGATGGACGAACGGCTGAAGCGCAAGGCCGAGCGCGAGGTCAAGCGCAAGACCGCGACCAGCGCGCGCAAGCTGCGCCTGCCGGGCAAGCTCACCGATTGCAGCAATGACGGCACCGGGGTCGAGGGCGCTGAGACCGAGATCTTCATCGTCGAGGGCGACAGCGCGGGCGGATCGGCCAAGCAGGCCCGCGACCGCAAGACCCAGGCGATCCTGCCGATCCGCGGCAAGATATTGAACGTCGCCTCGGCCAACAGCGCCAAGATCGGCGCCAATCAGGAAATTGCCGATCTCGCGCTGGCGCTGGGCTGCGGCACCGGCAAGCATTGCGACCCGGCCCAGTTGCGCTACGACCGCATCATCATCATGACCGATGCCGATGTCGACGGCGCGCATATCGCGACGCTGCTGATGACCTTCTTCTTCCAGGAAATGCCGGACATCGTGAAGGCAGGGCACCTGTACCTCGCCCAGCCGCCGCTCTACCGGCTCGTGGTGGGGGCCAAGAGCTGGTACGCGCGCGACGATGCCCACCGCGCCGAACTCGAATCGACGATCCTAAAAGGCAAGAAGGTCGAGGTCAGCCGCTTCAAGGGCCTGGGCGAGATGAACCCCGGCCAGTTGCGCGAAACCACAATGAACCGCGCGACCCGCTCGCTGCTGCGAGTCACGCTGCCGCCGGCCTACGAGCAATATGCGGCGGTCAAGGAACTGGTTGGCGAACTGATGGGCAAGAACCCCGAGCACCGGTTCAATTTCATCCAGAACCACGCCGCGCAGGTCGATCGTGAAGCGATCGACGCGTAAGGGTTTGGGCCTGAGGGGGCGGGTCGTAAGTCGTCCCTCGACTTCGCTCGGGACAAACGGAGGGGAGAGCAACCTCGCAAAACATGGCGAATGGCGAATGAGCTTTCCGTTTGTCCCGAGCGAAGTCGAGGGACCTGCGCGCAGGCCTCATCAATTGCTGGCGACAATCGCAGCGCTGGGCCTCGCGATCACTAGCCCCATCGCCCACGCCCAGACACCCCCCGTACCCGCCGTAACCCCCTCTCCCGCCTTCGACCAGGGCGCCGCCAGCGTGCTCGCGCTGCTGCGGGGCCCGGCCAGCGCGTCGGACATCTTCAACCCCGCCTTTGTCGCTGCCGTGCCCGAAGCGCAGCTCGCGCAAGTGGTCGCCGGGCTCAAGGCACAGCATGGAGAGGCGCAGGCGGTGGTCGCAGTGCGCCCGATGGACGCGCGCTCGGCCAGCGTCGATATCCGCTTCGACAGGGCGATTGTCACCTTCACCATCGGCATGCTGGACGGCAAGCTCTCGGGCCTGTTCATCACCGGCACGCGGACCGAGGGTGACAGCCTCGACAAGATCGCTGCCGATATCGCCGCGCTGTCAGGTCGCACCGGACTGGTCGTGCAGAAGCTAACCGACAAGGGCGCGGAAACCGTGATCGCCCGCAACGCCGATGAACGCTTCGCCATTGCGTCTGTCTTCAAGCTCTATGTGCTCGCCGAGATCGACCGGGCCGTGCGCGCGGGCGAGCGCAAGTGGAGCGACGTGCTTCCGCTGACGCAGAAATCGCACCCCTCGGGCATCAGCCAGGACTGGCCCGACAATGCGCCGATGACGCTGCAGACGCTCGCGACGTTGATGATCTCGGTCAGCGACAACAGTGCCACCGACACGCTGATCGCCGCCATCGGGCAGAAAAGGCTCGCCGCGATCGTCAGGGCGAGCGGCCATGCCCAGCCTTCGGACATGATTCCGCTGCTTTCCACGCAGCAAGTCACCGGGCTTAAAATGCCTGCCAATACTGGCTTGCGCGACCGCTTCCTCGCTGCCGACGATGCCGCGCAAACCAGGCTGCTGGCCGAGGCAGGCGATACGCTGCGCCTCAAGAATCTCGACCTGTCGGTCTATACCGGCGGGCCCAACCAGATCGACACGATCGAATGGTTTGCCAGCCCCGCCGATATCGCGCGGCTGCTGGCGATGCTCGAACGCGAGGGCGATCCGGTCACCCGCGCGATCCTGAAGATCAACCCCGGCATCCCCCCGGTCAATGCAGGGCGCTGGGGTTATCTTGGCTACAAGGGCGGGTCGGAGCCGGGAATCATGGCGATGAGCTTCCTGCTCCGCTCAAAAACCGGCGAGCGCTATGTCGTCAGCGCGCTGGTCAACAATCCGGCGGCTGACATCGACCAGCCGGGCTTCGTCACGCTGATGGCGCGGCTGCTTGATCAGCTTGCTGGACCGCCAGCCACTCGTCCCTGAGCAGCCCGAACAGCAGCGTATCGCGCACGCCGATATGCGTTTCCCATTCGGCGCGCAGATGGCCCTCCAGCTGGAAACCCAGTTTCTGCAACAGGCCGATGGAAAAGCGGTTGTCGGGATCGGTGTCGGCGAAGACGCGGCGCTGGCCTTCGGCGACGAGCAGCTGGTCGAGCACCCGCCCGACCGCCTCGCGCGCAATGCCCTGGCCCCAGGCCGAGCGCGCCAGGATATAGCCGATCTCGCTGACATTCTCGCGCCGCTGGTGCGCATTGACCCAGCCGAGCGCGATATCCTCGCCAGTGCGGGTGATCGCCCAGCTGCGCCAGCTGGCATCCTCGGCCGCCACCGGCTCCAGCATCGCGCGCGTTTCTTCGACCGAACGGTGCGGCCCGAACGCCCACCAGGTCATCAGCTCGTCGTCGGACAGGATCTCGAACAGCGCCTCGGCGTCGCTCACGCGCACCTGGCGCAGCGTCAGCCGGTCACTCCTCAGGACGGGAAGTCTACTCATGCTGCAGTGAGCGCGGCGACCAGCGCCTTGACCTTTTTCTGCCGCCATTGCGGCGTGGGTGCGACCACCCAGAAGGCGCGGCGCGATTCGCGTGCCTCGCCGATCGCCACCAGCCGCCCTTCGGTCAGATCGCGCTCGGCAAGCAGCCACGGCACGGTGACAATGCCGAATCCGGCAATCGCCGCATCGAGGCCGAGGCCGGCATCGGCGACCTGCATCACGGTCGAATCATCGGCTTCGTCCTCGCCCGCGCCGCGCTGGCAGCCGGGCCATTCGATCCGCCGGTCTCCGTCATAGCCGGGCGCGGAAACGGTAACGAACTGCGCCGGACCGATCTGCGCGCCTTCGAGCTCCGCCGGACCATCGGCGAGGCGGATCGCGCAATCGAGATTGGCTTCGGTAAAGTCGATATCGCTGTCGCCCGAGACGAGCGTGTAGCGGATTTCGGGATTGGCGGCGGCATAGCCGATCAGCCGGTGATGCAGCCATTTGGCGGCAAAGTCGCGCGGCACCGCGATGGTCAGGCGAAAGCTCGACTGGCCCTGCTGCATCGCCCGCACCGCCTCTTCGAACTGCAGGAAGCCGCTGCGCAGCGCATCGAGCCCGGCACCCGCCTCATCGGTCAGCTCGAGCCCCTTGGGCGTACGGCGAAAGAGGACGACGCCCAGCATTTCTTCAAGCGCACGGATCTGCTGGCCCACGGCGGCGGGCGTCACCGCCAGCTCATCGGCCGCACGGGTAAAGCTCAGATGCCGGGCGGCGGCGTCGAGCACGCGCAGGCCGTTGAGCGGAAGATGGGTACGCTTCATGGGAAACGGTGATTAGTCGGCAACCGCCGGTGCGACCAGAGGAAAACGCGGGATTTCCACCGCGATCATCTGCCCGTCGTCGCGCAGCATCCGATACACGCCCTCCATCCGCCCGGTCGGGGTGTTGAGCGGGCAGCCCGAGACATAATCATGCGCCTTGCCCGGCTGGATCACCGGCTGTTCGCCGACCACGCCCTCGCCATCGACCTGATGCACCCCGCCGCGGCCATCGGTGATCACCCAATGGCGGGTGAGCAGTTGCACCGCCTGGTCCGAATGATTCTCAATGCGGATATGATAGGACCAGAACCAGCGCGCATTGTCCGCGCGCGAACGATCGGGCAGGAAGCTCACCGCCACCCGCACCGTGATGCCCTGGGTGGTCGCCGAATGGCCGAAGAACCTGTCCATGCTGTCCGAGATGCCGTCCATGCCCGCAATATGCCTCTTTCGGCCCCGCTGCGAAAGAGGCGCTGGGGAATATTTCGCCCGTGGGGCTGCTGACGGTTACTTGCCGCTCTCCTTCCTGAGATAGGCAATCACATCGGCGCGCTGCTGCGCATTTATCAGGCGGAAGGGCATCTTGGCCCCGGGGACAAAGCCTTGCGGATTGGCAAGCCACTTGTCGAGCTTCGCCGCGTCCCAGGCAAAGCCTGCTTTCTTGAGGGCGGGCGAATAGTCGAAACCGGGCGCGCTGCCAGCCTTGCGCCCGAACACGCCGCGATGCGCCGGGCCGACGCTATTGGCATCGAGCGCATGGCAGCCGGTGCAGTTGGTCTGATAGACCTGGGCACCGCGCGCCGCATCGCCGGGCTTGGCTGCCGTCTGCGCGCCTGCTGCCACCGTCGTCAGGACGAACGCCGCCGTCCCCAGCGCCGCCATGCGCAAAATCCGATTGTCGATCAATGCCATCTCCACCTGCTGCTGCAACGGAGGCGCGATATGGGGGCGATGGCGGGCATTACCAGCCGCAAAGAACGCAATTGCAGGCTTATTCGGCGGGTGCGACCACGGCATCGACCTTCGCGCGTCTGCCCGTCAGCCAGCCGATCGCGCGCGGCACGGGACCGTGGCGTTCCATCCAGGCGGCATAGGCGGCGTAATCGGGATCGGCCATCAGATGCCGCTCTTCGGTCCGCGCGCGCCAGTAATAGACGCCCGATACGGCGGCGAGCAGCACGGTGTTGCGCAGCCCATCCTGCCAGGAACCGCTGGTGACCAGGAATGGCATGGTGGAAAACCACCAGAAGGCGTTCTTGGACAGATAGGCCGGGTGCTTGGTCCAGCGGTATGGCCCGTGCGTCAGGATCCCGCGATGGGTGAGGTTGGAAAAGCGGATGCCGAACGCGACCGTCGCCCAGGCATAGACTCCGGTGAGAAATACCAGCCAGACGCCCCAGACCGCCAGCAGCGCCGTGTGCCCTTCGAACCAGTACGCCCAGTCGGCGGTGGCGACGTGATAGTTGAGCGGACCGTTATCGCCCATCAGGATGAACGGCGGATAGCAGATCAGCGCCGCGGCCCAGCCCGCCATGAAGGGATTGGCGGTGCGGATGTGCGAATCGAGCGGCTTGAAGGTCAGCACATAGCCGACGGTCGCGAACTGCACGTCGACCAGGAACATCGCGATGATCAGCCAGTTGGCGATCCAGACCGGGTTGGTCGCGATCTCGGCGACATTGGCGTTGACGATATCGGCATAGCCGCCCGGCACGATCGACAGCATGAAGGCAAGGAAAAAACCCTTCACCGCCCAGGCACGCAGATGGTGCCAGATCTGCTCCCGATCCCAGCCGGACTGGCCGGAGATCATCGCGCCGAAATGCCAGGCGCCGTCGCGCGGTTGCTTGAGATAGCGGTCGATCCAGATGACATAGGGGATGGAAAGGAAGAAGAGGAAGGGCGAGGCATAGATGAACACCGCCATCGAGAACTGGTAATTGCCGGTCCAGTACCAGCGCGCGGTCGCATAGATCGCGGCGATCAGCGACCAGGTCAGCCACAGGCCGGTGAGCTTGATGGTGCTGATGTCCAGCACGTCCTTCACGGCGCGCGGATGGCTCCAGTCGATGCCGGTGCTCGGGCGCAGATGCACCTTGTCTACGAAGATCGACCAGAGCACCATCGGCAGCCCGGTGGCGACACAGCAGACCAGCGCGGCGCTCGGCCCGTCCCAGCCGAAATGCCGCGCGAGCGCGATCCAGGCAAGAAGTCCGACCAGTCCAATCAGCCCCGCGCCATGGCTCACCGCGCTGGGCGGACATGGATCGGGTTGGGCGGACGCAGCTTGGGTCATGTCGCGCGCCTTTTAACCGATATTGGTAAGGATTCGATGAAGGAAATGCTGCGGGTCCGAGCCGGAATTCGCCGAACCGAGGCAAATGCCGCTCGACTTGGAACCGCGATCATGGCCTAATCGTCATCCTTGCGCGGGGCTGTTGCCACCAAGGGACGCGCCGGGAAAACAGGGTTGCAAAGGGTCGTATGATGCATCTGGGGCGTTTGCGGGCGCGCGGTCTCGCTTGGGGAGCAATGGGTTTCATCGCGACGGGGCTGAGCGCACAGGCGGCCATGGCCGAGACCATCCACGGCACCTGGGAAAACCCGACCGGCGATGTCCGCGTCGTCACCCAGCCGTGCGGCGAGAACCTGTGCGGCAAGGTCAGCTGGGCAAGCGACATCGCCAAGAAGGACGCCGCCGCTGGGGGCACGCCGAACCTGATCGGCACCAGCCTGTTGCGCGATTATCGCCTGACCAAGCCGGGCCACTGGAAGGGCCGCGTCTTCGTGCCGGACTTGGGCGATACCTATTATTCGCGGATCGTGCAGCTCGACGCCAAGCGGATCAAGATCAGCGGCTGCATCCTGGGCGGCCTGCTTTGCAAGTCGCAGATCTGGAAGAAGATCTGACCGGTCAACCCTCGGGCTGATCGGCCTCGCGCGCTGCCGGGTCGAAGCCGTGCATCCGCCAATGATATTGCAGCGCGATTACCGCGCCTTTCGCCGGTTGCAGCATGACGATCGTCAGCAGCAGCGCACCCACCACCGCAATCAGCGCGAGCCAGCCCATGGGCAGCAATTCGCGCGACCCTGCCGCGATCAGCACCGGCGCGAGCAGATGGCCGCTGATGAAGATCGCGATATAGGCGGGAAAATCATCGGCCTGGTGCAGCGTCCAGTCCTGCCCGCAGCACGCACAGCGCTCCACGGGCTTGAGGTAGCGCGCGAACAGCGGCTTGTGGTCGCAGCGCGGACAATGGTTCCGCGCGCCCCGGAACGCGGCAACGAGCGCGCTCGGCTCCTCGATGGCACGCGGGGCGGAATGGGGCATGGCAGCGGTCCTCAGCCAGCCTCAGCGCTGACATCGCCTCGTAACCCGTGCGCCGCCGCGATCAAAGCTCTTTGCGACCATTGATTGCAGCCCGCGCGACCCCATCATGACAGGCTCGTCGAACAGGGGCCTTTCATGACCATCCTCATCCCGATCCTGGGCGATCAGCTCAGCCTTTCCCTCTCGGCGCTGCGCGGCGTCGAGCAGAAACGGGCGGTGCTGCTGATGATGGAGGTGGATGAGGAGACGAGCTATGTCCGCCATCACAAGGCCAAGATCGCCTTCATCCTCTCCGCGATGCGCCACCATGCCGAGGCGCTGCGCGAGGTGGGCTGGACGGTCGATTATGTGAATCTCGACGACCCCGACAATGCGGGCTCGTTCACCGGCGAACTGGCGCGCGCGATCGAGCGCCACGCCCCTGACCGCATCATCGCAACCCTGCCCGGCGAATGGCGGGTGCGAGCGGCGATGGAGGAATGGGCGGATCGGTTCGACGTGCCTGTCGAGCTGCGCGAGGATGACCGGTTCGTCTGCACGCACGAGGAATTCGACGCCTGGGCGCAAGGGCGCAAGCAGCTGCGCATGGAGTTCTTCTATCGCGAGATGCGCCGCAAGACCGGGCTGCTACTTGACGACGAAGGCAAGCCCGAGGGCGGCGAGTGGAATTACGACAGCGAGAACCGCAAGCCGCCGCCGAACGAGCCGCTGCTGATCCCCCAGCCGCTCAAGTTCAAGCCCGACGAAATCACCCGCGAGGTCCTCGATCTGGTGGCGAAGCGTTTCGGTAACCATCCGGGCAGCCTCGACCATTTCGCCTTCGCCACCACGGCCGAGGACGCGGCGAGGCAGCAGGCGCATTTCATCCGCCATGCGCTGGCAAAGTTCGGTGATTATCAGGACGCGATGCTGACCGACCAGCCGTTCCTGTGGCACTCGATCCTCTCGCCCTATCTCAATTGCGGTCTGCTCGATCCGCTCGATCTGTGCCGCGCGGTCGAGCAGGCCTATCGCGACGGCAAGGCCCCGCTCAATGCCACCGAGGGGTTCATCCGCCAGATCATCGGCTGGCGCGAATATGTGCGCGGCATCTACTGGCGCGAGGGGCCGGATTACGCGCAGCGCAACGCGCTGAATGCGACGCGCCCCCTGCCCGGCTTCTATTATGACGGCCAGACCGACATGCATTGCCTGAAACAGGCGATCGGCCAGACCCTGGACCATGCCTATGCGCACCATATCCAGCGGCTGATGATCACCGGCAATTTCGCACTGATCGCCGGGATCGATCCGCACGCGGTCCATCTATGGTATCTGGAAGTGTACGCGGACGCCTATGAATGGGTCGAGCTGCCCAACACGCTGGGCATGAGCCAGTTCGCCGATGGCGGGCTGCTCGCCAGCAAGCCCTATGCCGCGAGCGGCAATTACATCCATTCGATGTCCGATTACTGCCAGCACTGCCGCTATGACGTGAAGGCCAAGACCGGGGCCAGGGCCTGCCCGTTCAACCTGCTCTACTGGGATTTTCTCGACCGCAACGAGGAGGTCCTGGGCAAGAACCAACGGCTCGCCATGCCCTATCGCAACTGGGCGAAGCGGGCGGACAAGGACAAGCAGGCGATCCGCGCCGATGCGAAGCGGTTTCTCGATCAGCTCACCAGATGAACGAGCTGATCGCAACAAAGAATGCGGTAAAGCTCAGGAAGAAAAGGCGGATTTCCTCGTTGCGCTGCGCGCGCTTGCGCTTGGCCAGCACCTCGGGCTCGTCCACCGGGGTCGCTGCGAGGACGCGCGGCGACAGCGCCGAGCGGAAGCTGTGGGGCTGAGCTGGGGTGCGAAGGAATTGAAGCCGCTGCATGGTCCATGAGTTAACGCATTTTTAACCATTGCCCATGGTAATTGATGGTTAACAGGTTCATTGTGCCGAAAGCGGACACCGGTTCACCGCAACGGCTTTACGCTTACGTCAACTTATTTGCGCAAAATCCGGTTGGAGCGCGGCCAAAGCTGCGCTAGACCTTCGGCCCATGAAGCACGACACCATCCGCAAGGCCGAAACCATCCCGTTCACCTGGGAAGACCCCTTTCTGCTCGACGAGCAGCTGACCGAAGAGGAGCGGCTGATCCAGCAAAGCGCGCGCGGATTTGCGCAGGACGTGCTGCAACCACGCGTGATCGACGCCTTTCGCGAGGAGATCGACGCGCCCGAACTGTTCCCGATGATGGGCGAGGCCGGGCTGCTCGGCGCGACTATATCGGAAGAATTCGGCGGCGCGGAAGCAAGCTATGTCGCCTATGGCCTGATCGCGCGCGAGGTCGAGCGCGTCGATAGCGGTTACCGTTCGATGATGTCGGTGCAAAGCTCGCTCGTCATCCACCCGATCAACACCTATGGCAGCGACGAACAGCGCCGCAAATATCTCCCCGGCCTCACCGCGGGCGCACTGATCGGCTGTTTCGGCCTGACCGAACCCGATGCGGGATCGGACCCGGCGGGCATGAAGACCCGCGCGAAAAAGGTCGATGGCGGCTATGTCATCTCCGGCGCGAAAACCTGGATCTCGAACAGCCCGTTTGCCGATGTCTTCGTGATCTGGGCCAAGTCCGACGCGCATGGCGGCGCGATCCGCGGCTTCATCCTGGAAAAGGGGATGAAGGGCCTGAATGCCCCCAAGATCAAGGGCAAGCTCAGCCTGCGCGCCTCGACCACCGGCATGATCCAGATGGACGAGGTCGAGGTCGGTGAAGACGCGCTGCTGCCCAATGTCGAAGGCCTGAAGGGTCCGTTCGGCTGTCTCAACCGCGCGCGCTACGGCATCAGCTGGGGCGCGATGGGCGCGGCCGAATTCTGCTGGCACGCCGCGCGGCAGTACGGCCTCGACCGTGTCCAGTTCGGCAAGCCACTCGCCGCGACACAGCTGTTCCAGAAGAAGCTGGCCGACATGCAGACCGAGATTGCGCTGGGCCTGCAGGCCAGCTTGCGCGTCGGGCGGCTGATGGACGAGGGCCGGTTCGCGCCCGAGATGATCTCGATCGTCAAGCGCAACAATTGCGGCAAGGCGCTCGATATCGCCCGCATGGCGCGCGACATGCACGGTGGCAACGGCATCAGCGAAGAATATCAGGTGATGCGCCACATGGTGAATCTAGAAACGGTTAATACCTATGAGGGCGCGCATGATGTTCACGCGCTGATCCTGGGCCGTGCACAGACCGGAATTCAGGCGTTTTTCTGACCGTCCGAAGGTTTAGGGATTTGGTAACCTGGCCTTAACTCGCAACCGCTAGTCTGCCTTCTGCAATCCAGGGAGCGATGCATTAGCGGTGATGGACGGTTACTTTCACGATTTCGGTACGTCCGCGCATGCCGCCCCGGATGACACCGCTGCCATCGAGCCCGCACAGCCTGTGCCGGGCCAGCCCGACATCGCCAGAGTTCTGCGCAGTCTGGACCATGCCGGGATCGGCCTGTTCGAATGCGATCTGCGAACCGATGGCCTGAACTGGACGCGCAAGGTCTATGACATGTTCGGTCTGCGCAGCGACAAAGGCCTGAATCGTGGTGACGTGGTCGAACTGTACGACCCGGAATCGCGCGAGGTGCTGCATCGCTTGCGCAGCCACGCGATCGAGCGTGCGGGCGGTTTCACGCTCGATGCCCGGATCACGCGCACCGACGGCGAAGATCGCTGGATCCAGATTGTCGCCAATATCGAATGCGAGGCAGGGCGCCCCGTCCGGCTCAACGGCACCAAGCGCGACATCACCGAGCAACGGCGCGAGCAGGAAAATCTGCGCCTCGCCGCCGAAACCGACGGACTGACCGGCCTTTCCAATCGCTCGGCGTTTCAGACCCGCTTTCTGGACGCCAGCATGGCCGCCCCCTTCTTCCGGCCGCTGGGCGCGCTGATCCTGTTCGATGTCGATGGCTTCAAGGCGATCAATGACCGCTACGGCCATCTGGCGGGAGACGCCTGTCTGGCGCAGTTCGGCAAGCGCCTTTCCCAGGCCTTTTTCGATGCCCTGATGGTGGCGCGGGTGGGCGGCGACGAATTTGCCGTGCTGCTGCCCAGCAACCGTCACCTGCCCAGGATCGCCCGGCGCGCGAAAGAGGCGATCAACCTGCTCAGGACGCCGATCGTCTGGAACGGGCACCTGCTCGAGGTGGGAGCAAGCTATGGCATCGCGATCGCCGAAAACGCGATGGCCTATGATGCCGAAGCGATGTTCCTGCGCGCTGACCGTGCGCTTTATGCCGCCAAGCGGACGGTCTTGCGCACCTGAACCAGACCCGGCCTCAGGCGCGCAAACCGGCCAGTTCGTCGAGTCCGGCCATGATATTCAGATTCTGCACCGCAGCCCCGCTCGCGCCCTTGCCCAGATTGTCGAGCATCGCGACCAGCCGCACCTGCGAGCCATCCGCGCTGGGCAACACGTAGAGCGACAGCCGGTCGGTCGCCGCATCGCCCTCGCTCACCAGCAGCTCGCCGGGCACGGCATCGATGGCTGCGACGCTGACCAGCGGTTCGCCTGCATAATGGTCCGCGAGCGCGGCGTGCAAGGTCCGTGCATCGGCAAAGCCTAGCTCGGGATCGAGGAACAACGGCACATCGACGAGCATGCCGCGAAAGGCGCGGACGACCGCGGGCGCAAAGATCGGCGCGCGGCTGAGCCCGGCATGCACCTGCATCTCGGGCAGGTGCTTGTGCTCGAGCCCCAGAGCATAGGCACGAAACCCGATTTCGGGCGCATCGACCTGCATCCGCTGGATCAGATCCTTGCCACCGCCCGAATAGCCGCTCACTGCATTGACGATGAAGCCGTGATCGGCGGGCAGCAGATCCTCGGCCACCAGCGGCGCGACCAGCGCCAGGAAACCGGTCGGGTAGCAGCCGGGATTGCTCACCAGCCGAGCGCTGGCAATCGCCTCGCGCTGGCCCTTGCGCAGCTCTGCAAAGCCATAGGTCCAGCCATCGGCGACGCGGTGCGCGCTCGAGGCATCGATGAAGCGCGTGTCCGCGCCCTCGCCCAGCGCAACCGCCTCGCGCGCAGCAGCATCGGGCAGGCACAGGATCACGAAATCGGCGTCCTGGATGGCAGCGGCGCGCGCGGACACGCTCTTGCGATCGGCATCGCTGAGCGTGATCAGGCGAAACTCGCCCCGCCCTGCCATGCGCTCAGCGATTTCCAGGCCCGTTGTCCCGGCGGCGCCATCGATGAACAGTTTGAGCATCAGCCGATCCTCTTGCGCGCCAGAACCGGCTGCGGCGTGGTTTCGGGGAAGCGGGCGATCACATCGGCCAGCGGCTCTGCCACCACCTGCATCCAGAAGGCATTGGCGTGCACCAGCGTTTGGGTATCCGCCATGATCCCGACATGGCCGGGGAAGAAGACCAGGTCGCCGCGTTCCAGCGGCTCGTCATCGCCCAGGGCGCGGCCCAGCGCCGCCATCTGCTGGTCGCTGTCGCGCGGGGCGGCAAGGCCTGCGAGCATCAGCACCAGCTGCACCAGCCCCGAACAGTCGAGCGCATCGCCGCCGCGTCCGCCCCAGAGATAGGGCGCGCCGATCAGCTGCTGCGCGCGATCGACCGGATCGCAGGTCAGCGCATCGAGGCCGATCGCATGGCGCACCGACATCCAGCCGGCTTCGACCTGCAGGAACTTGCCGCATTCGCTGGCGCCCTGAACCGCGACGCGCGCGCCCATCGGCAGGCTCGCCACCATTGGCGTCTTGATCGCCGGTTCGGCAAAGACGAGCGCGCGGCGGACATGCACGACATGGGTCGGCGCGGCGGCGTCGCGGGTCAACGCGTCAAGCCGGACATAGCCGCAATAGCCGTCGTGAACGCCATAGCCCCACCCCCAGTCGCCCGCGCTGTCGAGCAGGGCAAAGCCTTCGCCCGGCTGCAGCTGGCTGACCGCCTCGGCATCGGCGCTGCCCGCCTTGCGCAGCATCGCCGCTTCATCGGCTACGCGATGGAGCTGCGGCGCGACATAATGCGGCGCGAAGAACTTTCCAGCGAGCGCGATATCCGCCAGATCGCCGCGGATGGCCGTGACGCGCGGGTCGTAATCGGCGACCGGACCGCTCAGCACGAAGCGCTGCTGCCCCGCTGCGGGGGCGTCAGAGCTGTCCTGCAGCGCCGATCCGGCATCCACCGGCGATGCTTCCGCCGCAGAACGTGTCGAATGTGTCAATTACCCCAGTCCCTCAAGCCATGCCGCGTCATGATGATCTGTCCCTGCCGGTGCCGGGCACCGCGCAGCCGGGGCTGATAGCCCAGTTGCCGCGATTTGTCCAAGCCCCGTCATTGCGGGGTCGTTTTCGCGTCATAACGGCTGCGCAGATAGTGCCAGCTGGCGCGCAACCCCATGGCTTCGCCGCCCTTGGGTTGGCCGGGGCGCGGGGTCGGGCGCCAGGCATAGGTGTCGAAATGCGCCCAGGGCACGCCTTCGGCCACGAAGCGCTGCAGAAACAACGCGGCGGTGATCGATCCCGCAAACGAGCCGCCGGTATTGCCGATATCGGCAATGTCGCTCGCGTACATTTCTTCATATCCCGGCCAGAGCGGCAGCCGCCAGCACGGGTCACCCACCGTCGTTCCGCTGGCGAGCAGCCCCTCGGCGAGCGGATCGCTGTTAGAGAAAAGCGCGGGCAGATCCGGCCCCACCGCAACGCGGGCGGCACCGGTCAGCGTCGCGAAATCGACGATCAGATCCGGAGAAGCCTCGCTCGCCTTGGCCAGACAATCGCCCAGCACCAGCCGACCTTCGGCATCGGTGTTGCCGATCTCGACGGTGATGCCCTTGCGGCTCTTGAGCACATCGCCCGGGCGAAAGGCATTGCCCGCAATCGCGTTCTCGACCGCGCCGACCAGCATGTGCAGCCGCACCGGCAGCTTCATCCGCATGATCAACTGCGCCAGCGCCAGCGCGTGCGCCGCGCCGCCCATGTCCTTCTTCATCAGCAGCATGCCCGACGCCGGCTTGATGTCCAAACCACCGCTGTCGAAGCACACGCCCTTGCCGACGACCGCCACCCTGGGATGATCGTCGCGGCCCCAGTGCAATTCGATCAGCCGCGGGGCATGGCTGCGCGCCGCCGCACGCCCGACCGCATGGATCATCGGATAATGGGTTTCGAGCGCATCGCCGCGGGTCACGTCGAGCAGCGCGCCATAGGTGCGCGCGAGCGTCGCCGCGGCTTCTTCCAGCGCCGCAGGACCCATGTCCTCGGCGGGGGTATTGACCAGATCGCGCACCCAGGCCGTCGCCTCGGCCTCCGCCAGCGCGGCTTCCCGGCGCGCCGGATCGTTGGTCAGCAGCACGCGCGGGCCCTGCGGGTTGTCTTCCGGCTTCTTGTAGGCGGTGAACCGGTGCTGCGCGAGCGCCCAGCCGATCAGCGCATCGCCGGGGCGCGCATCGCCTGCGAGCCGATAATGCCCCGCGGCGAGCGCTTCTGCGACCTTGGCGAGACACCAGGGGCGCAGATTTGCCGCATCGGCTACGCCCAGCACCACCGCCCAGTCATCGGCGGAATCGCCCGGCACCACCACCAGCTCGTGCGGGCGCGCGGCAAAGCGCATGGCGGACAGGTGGTTGCGGATGCGCGGCGGCGCGGCGTTCAGCCAATCGGCCAATCCCGCCTTGTCGACAAGGTGGATGCTGCGCGCGCTCTGGCCAAGGTCCGGCTGGACGAGGGAGGACAAATCAATCATTGTCAGGTCTTACAGCAATTTGACGCGCAACTGCGAGAGAGAATCATGATCGTTCGAAAACCTGGCTCTCTGGCGCTTGCGGCGCTGGCCGCATTGATGCTGCCCGCGATGGCCGCATGCGGCCAGGACGCGCCGGTGGCAGAAAAGGCCCAGCCCGCTGCAACGAAGGACAGCCAAGCGGCGGCCAAGCCGGTAGCGTTCGAGCGCGAAACCGAGAAGTTCACGTACAGCTATTCCTATCCCGCCGAAGCCGCCGCGATCCCGGCGCTGGTCAAGCTGCTCGAGGAAGACCGCGCACAGGGCCTGGCCCAGCTGGAAAGCCAGGCGGACGAGGCGGAGAAGGACGCCAAGGCGAACGACTATCCCTATAACCCGCACATGCTGGGGACGAGCTGGTCGACCACCGGCAACACGCCGCCGCTGCTCGCGATGCTGGGCGAAATCAGCAGCTATTCGGGCGGGGCGCACGGCAATACCGGCTATGAGGTGCTGCTGTGGGACAAGGCTGCAGGCAAGAAGCTCAAGCCCGAAGCGTTGTTCACCGACATGAAGACGGCGCTGGAACCGATGCGCACGCTCTATTGCGACGGGCTGAAGGCGGAGCGCCAGGTGCGGCGGGGCGAATATATGTCGTCCGATCCCGAGGACATGTTCAACGTCTGCCCGCCCTTCAGCGACCTCGTGATCATCCCGTCCGCCGTCGGGCAGGACAGGTTCGACCGCATCCTGTTCGTTGCCGCGCCCTATGTGGCGGGTCCCTATGCCGAAGGCGTTTACGAGATCAGCGTCCCCGTGACCAAGCAGACGATCGCCAGCATCAGGCCCGAATATCAGGCGGCGTTCAACGCGGCGGAATGAGCCTTATTCCGCCGCGATCGCGGTGGGTTCTTCGACATGCGCAGCCGCCTTGCGGAAGGTGAGCACGCCATCGTCCACCGCCTCCTCGCGCAGCACCTTGCGGTCGAACAGATAATCCTGGTTGAGCCGCCACGGCATGCGGTCGCCCTGCTTGGGCAGGATGTCGAGCGCGCGCTGGACATAGCCCGAGGAGAAATCGAAAATCTGTTCCTCGTTGACCGGGCCGTCGCTGCCCAGCACCGGCACTGCGATGTCGCTTCCGGTGGCGGCCATGTGGTTGAGCTGACGGCAGACGAAATCGGCGACGATATCGACCTTGAGCGTCCAAGAAGCGTTCAGATAGCCGAACACGATCGCCATGTTCGGCACATCGCTGAACATGCAGCCCTTGTAATAGAAATGCTGCGTGAAATCGAGCGGCTGGTCGTCGACCGAGAAATCGACCTTGCCGGCCATGGCGAGCTTGAGGCCGGTGGCGGTGACGATGACATCGGCATCGAGATGCCTGCCTGACTTGAGCTGGATGCCGGTGGGGGTGAAGCGGTCGATATGATCGGTAACGATATCCGCCTTGCCGTCACGGATCGCCTTGAACATGTCGCCATCGGGGACAAGGCACAGGCGCTGCTCCCAGGGGCCATAAGGCGGCTGGAAATCGGGCTCGTGCATCTTGCTGCCCATGATCTTGCGGATGCGCTTGAGCAGATAGTCGCCGACCTTCTTGGGGTCCTTGCGCGCGCGGTTGAACGAGATCTGCTGCATCCGCACGTTCTTGAAGCGGATGATGCGATAGGCCCATTCGTCGGGCATGATGGCGCGCAGGCTGTTCGCCAGCCAATCCTTGGCCGGGCGGCTCCAGTACCAGGTCGGCGTGCGCTGGAGCATGGTCACATGGGCAGCCTTGTCGGTCATCGACGGCACGATGGTGACGGCGGTCGCGCCCGATCCGATCACGACGACGCGCTTGCCCGCATAGTCGAAGCCCTTGGGCCAGAATTGCGGATGGATGATCTGTCCGCCAAAGCTCTCACGCCCGACAAATTCGGGGTCATAGCCCTGGTCATAGTCGTAATAGCCGGTGCCCATGAAAAGGTAGCTGCAGGTCAGATGCTGAACGCCCTGGCCTTCGACCTCGGCGGCAATCGTCCAGCGTGCCTCGCTGCTCGACCAGCTCGCCGAGAGCACCTTGTGGCCGAGCCGGATGTAATCGTTGAGCCCGCGCTCGTCCTTGATGCGCTTCAGGTAGCTCAGGATCGAGGGGCCATCGGCAATCGCCTTCTGCTCGCGCCACGGCTCGAACTCGAAGCCCAAAGTGTGCATGTCGCTGTCCGAACGGATGCCGGGATATTGGAACAGGTTCCAGGTGCCGCCGATATCGCTGCGCCGCTCGAGGATCGCGAAGGTCCGGCCGGGGCATTTTTCCTTGAGATGCACCGCCATGCCGATGCCGGAAATTCCGGCACCGATGATCAGCACATCGACATGCGACGCGGCTTTGAGGTCGGACGGCTTTTCATGCTTCATGGCGAGACTCTCCAGTCGCAAGGCCGCTTTTGCGGCTCTCGGGAGAGAAAGGTTGCTTACATCGTTGTGAATTGCAACCCATATCGGACCGCCCCGGCCATATTTTGCGCTCAGGCGAGACGCCAGGCCCCGTCGATCCGCGCGATCACACCGCCCTGCCCGCCCTTGCGCAGCGCCTCGGGCAGCAAGGCCTCAGGCAGGTCCTGGTAAGCGACGGGGCGCAGGAATCGGTCGATCGCCAGCGTGCCGACCGAGGTCGTCCGCCCGTCCGAGGTCGCGGGGTAAGGTCCGCCATGGTTGATCGCATGCCCCACCTCGACACCCGTCGGCCAGCCATTGGCGAGGATGCGCCCGACCTTGCGCTCGAGCACCGGCAGCAGCGCGCGGGCATCGTCCGTATCGGCCTCATCCATGTGCAGCGTCGCGGTGAGTTGGCCCTCGAGCCCGCGCAGCACCGCGAGAAGTTCGTCGCGGTCCTGGCAGCGCACGACGATCGACGAGGTGCCGAACACCTCGTGCTGCAATTCCGCCTTGGCGAGCCAGTCCTTTGCCGCGACGCTGAACAATGCGGTGCGGCCTTCGTGCGGCCCGGTCGGGTGGACGCCGCGCGCGATCGTCTGGACCTCGGGCGTGGCGGCGAGCGCGGCACTGCCCTTTTCATAAGCCGAGTGGATTCCGGCGGTGAGCATGGTCTGCGGCAGCTGCGCCTCAACCAGTGCGCCCGCTTCGGTGAGGAACGCATCGAGCTCCGGGCCTTCCAGCGCGAGCACAAGACCGGGATTGGTGCAGAACTGGCCAGAGCCCATGGTCAGCGATGCGACATAGCCCGCAGCCAGCGCCTTGCCCCGGCCCGCCAGCGCGTGCGGCAACAGGATGACCGGGTTGATCGCCGACATTTCGGCATAGACCGGGATCGGCTGCGGACGCGCGGCCGCGATCTTCATCAGCGCCTCGCCGCCGCTGCGCGATCCGGTAAAGCCCACGGCCTGGATGCGCGGATCGGCGACCAATGCCGCGCCGATGGCGTTGCCGGTGCCGGTGACCAGGCTGAACACGCCGGCGGGCATGCCGGTCGCCGCAGCCGCGCGGGTGATCGCGCCCGCGACCAGCTCCGCCGTGCCGGGATGCGCGGGGTGCCCCTTGACCACCACAGGGCAACCTGCGGCCAGCGCCGAGGCGGTGTCGCCGCCGGCTGTCGAGAAAGCGAGCGGGAAATTGGAGGCGCCGAACACCGCGACCGGCCCCAGCGGGATCATGCGCAGGCGCAGATCGGGCTTGGGCGGGGTACGCGCCGGGTCGGCATGGTCGATGCGCAGCTTGAGCCATTGGGCATCGCGAACCTCGGCGGCGAACAGCCGCAGCTGGCCGCAGGTTCGCCCGCGCTCACCAGTGATCCGCGCCAGCGGCAGGCCCGATTCGGCGCAGGCACGCTCCAGCAACGCATCGCCCAAGCCTTCGATCTCATTGGCGATCGCTTCCAGAAACGCCGCGCGCTGCTCCAGCGGCAGATCGGCATAGGGAACCGCAGCCTCGTCCGCTGCGGCGCAGGCATCGGCTATGTCCCGCTCGGTGCTGCTGAAAAAGCCGATATCGGTAATGCTCGCGCCCTTGGCGGGATCATAGGCATGGAACACCTCGCCATGCCCGCGCCGTTCGCCCGCGATGAAATACTGGCCTGTCAGTGTCACTGTGTAAGGTCTTCCTGTTCGATGGTCATGTAGCCGGGCGGCAAGCCGCGCTCGGCCTTGGAGCGCGCCACCATCGCGCGAATGTCCGCGCGCAGTGCCTTGCCCTCGTAGAAAATGCCGTCCTTCACCGTCCAGGCGATGCCGCCGACGCGCTGCGCCTTGCCGGTCGCATCGTCGAGCTTGAGCGTGCCGGTGGCGAACAGCAGCTTGAGATTGGCGATGGGATTGCCCTTGACGATGACCAGGTCCGCCTTCTTGCCGGGCTCGATCGTGCCGATATCGGCATCATGGCCGAGCAGCCTTGCGCCCTGCTGCGTCGCGGCGTTGATCACCTCGAGCGGGCTGAACCCGGCCTCACGCAGCAGCTCCATCTCCTGGATATAGCCGAAGCCATAGGTGTTGTAGATATAGCCTGCGTCCGACCCGACGGTAACGCGCCCGCCGCGGTTCTTGTATTCGTTGACGAACGCCATCCACAGCCGGAAATTCTCCTTCCAGTCCATCTCGCGCTCGGTGGTCCAGTCGAACCAGTAGCTGCCGTGGTTGATCCGGCTGGGGCGGTACCAGTCCCACAAGGCGGGCATGGTATAATCGTTGTGCCAGACCGCGCGGTTCATCCGCATGAGGTCGCGGCTGGCGAGATAGGCGGTGAAGGTGGGGTCGATGGTGAAGCCGCGCTTGAGCAGCGTCTCCATTACCTCGTTCCAGCGCTCCGAGCCGGGCTTTGCCGCCTGCTTCCACAGTCTGCCAGCCTCGCCGAAGCGCATCTGTTCGTCGGTATTGACGAAATCGCCCGGCCAGTCCTGCAGCTTGCGGTCGGTAAACAGCGCCTCGGGCAGGCCGTACCAGTGCTCCATCGATTCCAGGCCCGCCTCGCTGGTGCGCAGCACATTGGCATAGGCGACCACGCCCTGGGCATGGTGCATCGTCGAATGCATCCCCAGCTTCTTCGTCTCGTCGATCGCGGCGAGCAAGGCCGCCTCGCTGCCGCCGATGAACTTGATGCCGTCCGCGCCGCGCCTTTTCGCATCGCGCACCGCCGCGCGGCCCTGTTCGGCGGTGCGGATCGGCAGGCCGATCTGCTGGAACATCGGGTATACGTCGAGCCGGGGTCCTGTGATCTCGTTGCGCGCCAGCCGGTTCTTGATCGCGACCTGCTGCTCGATCGACATTTCGGACGAGCCGACATTGCGCGCGGTGGTGATCCCATGCGCGAGCCAGAGCTTGAGCACATAGTCGGACGGCACGCCCTGCCCGTCGCTCAGCGTGTGCAGATGGACGTGCGCGTCGACGAACCCGGGCAATACATAATGACCGGTCAGGTCATATTCCTTGTCGCCACGCGGGGGCCTGCGCGCTTCCTCGATCGCGCCGGGTGCGCCGATGCTGGCGATCTGCACGATCCGGTCGTTCTCGATGACGATGTCGACCGGCCCCTGTGCGGGCGCGCCGGTGCCATCGACATAGATCGCGTTGCGCAGCACGGTGCGCGGCCACGGCCCCTCGCCCAGCGTACGCGCCGGGATGGGATCGGCGACCTCGCGCGGGGCCGCCTGGCCCAGCGACTGCGCCGAAACGCTGCCCGCCAGCGCGAGCGCCGACAGGCTCGCCAGCAATATCCGACCGATCTTCATGCCCCGTTCCCCTGTTGCGAGCCTCGCTGGGCCCGTTTTGATTATACCCCGGCCTGTTGTTCCTGCAGCGCCAGGCTGCGCGAGCGGCTGTAGAGGAAATAGAAGGCAAGGCCCGCCACGTTCCACAGCGCAAAGCGCACCAGCGTCTGTGTGGGCAGGCTCGCGAGCAGATAGAGGCAGCCGAGAATCGCGAGCGTACCAACCAGATAGGGCTGCGGGCACTTGAACACGCGCTTGAGTTCCGGCGCGCGCTTGCGCAGCACCATCAGGCAGCCGCCCACCGCGATGAACGCGAGCAAGGTGCCTGCATTAGCGAGCTCGGCAATCTCGTCGAGCCGGAAGAACCCGGCAACGGCGGCGACGAACACACCGGTAATTCCGGTGACCAGCACCGGCGCGCCGGTCTTGGGCGAGACACGCGAGAGCACCGGCGGGAGCAGGCCATCGCGTGCCATCACGAAGAAGATGCGGCTCTGGCCGTACATCATCACCAGGATCACCGAAGGCAGCGCGATCAGCGCCGCCAGCGCGACCAGATAGGAGGCGGTCGGGTGGCCGAGTGTGCGCAGAACCAGCGCCAGCGGCTCGGGCGAATTGCCCAGTGTCAGATACGACATCGCCCCGACGGCGGACAACGCCACCGCCATGTAGATCAGCGTGCACACCGCCATCGACCCGACAATGCCGATGGTGAGGTCGCGCCCCGGATTGCGTGCTTCCTCGGCCGAGGTCGCCACCGCATCGAAGCCGTAAAAGGCGAAGAACACGATCGCGGCAGCCGCCATCACCCCGCGGGTCGAGCCGTCCTGCACCGTGCTGCCGAAACCATAGGGCATGAACGGCGTGAAGTTCGCGCTGTCGAACGCGGGGAGCGCCAGCGCAACGAACGCGGTCAATGCGGTCAACTTGATGATGACGAGGATGATGTTGAGCGTCGCGCTCTCGCGCGTGCCCGCCATCAGCATGCCCGCGATCGCCAGCGACACGATCACCGCCGGCAGGTTGATGATACCGCCTGCATGCGGGCCGCTGAGCAGCATGGCGGGCAGTTCAACGCCGGCGGATTGCAGCCAGCCGACCAGATAGCCCGACCAGCCGACCGCAACGGTCGAACAGGCCAGCGAATATTCGAGGATCAGGCTCCACCCGACCACCCAGGCCAAGGTCTCGCCCACCACCGAATAGGTATAGGTATAGGCCGATCCCGCAGTCGGGATCATCGTCGCGAGCTCTGCATAGGCAAGCGCGGCGCAGGCGCAGACCGCGCCCGCAATCGCGAAGGCCAGAATGACCGCAGGCCCGGCGCGCTCTGCCCCCACGCCGGTCAGCGTGTAGATGCCGGTGCCGACGATGGCCCCGACGCCGAGCGCAATCAGGTGCGGCCAGGAAAGCGTAGGCTTCAGCCGGCTGCCCTCAGGGGCGTCGGCCGCCTGCACTATCGGTTTGATCGGCCCTAAAATCCCCATCCGTCGCGTCCCTTTATGATTATGCGCACGGGCGATCAGCCCGGCGGTCCCTTGGATTCGGTTTGCAGCTGCAGCCTGAGGTCATCGAGCGTCTTGCCGATATGCACCAGCGTCAGCGCTGCGATCTTGCGCTCGTCGCGCGCCAGCCAGGCCTGCAGCATATCGCGATGCTCCTCGTTGGCGCGCTCGTTACGGCCGAGCGGCTCGAGATGCTTGCGCACATAGCGTTCCGACAGGACGTGCAGCCGTTCGAGAATGGTGAAGGTCACCGGGCGCCCGGCGGGGCGGAGCAGCGCCAGGTGAAATGCCCGGTTGAACGCGCCGACGCCCTCGCCTCCCGAATCGGTCAGGCTGTCGAGCTGATCGAGCTGATCGGAGGCGGCCTGCTGCTCGGCCGTTCCGGCGAGCTTGGCGGCGATGGCGATGGTCTCGGGCTCGAGCTTGAGCCGCAGCGCATAGACCTCTTCGGCCTCGACATCGGTGAGGGGGCGCACGGTGAAGCCGCGATTGGCCTGCGAGGCGAGCAGCCCTTCCTGCTCCAGCCGCGCCAGCGCCTCGCGCAGCGGGATCTTGCTCACCCCCATTTCGGCCGCGAGCGCGTCCTGGCGGATCGGGCGATCGGGCGCGACGGTTCCGTTGAGAATGCGGGCGCGAACCTGGTCGACCAGCTGTTCGGAAAGGTTGCGCGCGGCGATGCTCATAAGCCTCTCATATCACAGAGAAGCCATCCCAAAAGGGGTCTTTGTCGTCGATCCAGATGGTATTGAAACCCGTCGCGATCGCCGAACCCTGGATCGAGGGAATGATCGCGCGCCGCCCGCCAAGCTCGATTGAATCTTCCACCCGGCCGATAAAGCGGCTGCCGATATAGCTTTCGTGCACGAAACGCTCACCGGCCTTCAGCACGCCCTTGTGCGCGAGATGCGCCAGCCGCGCCGATGTTCCCGTGCCGCAGGGCGAACGGTCGATCGCGCGCTCGCCATAGAAGACCGCGTTGCGCCCGTCCGCACCCTCGCCTTTGGGCGCATCGGCCCAGAGCACATGGCTCACCCCCCGGATCCGGTCGTCGAGCGGGTGCACCGGCTCGATCCTTTCGCGCAGCATCGCGCGGATCGTGCGCGCGTGCTCGATCAGCCGCGTTGCACCCAGATCGTCCAGGCCCGTATAATGGCCCTGCGGCTCGACGATCGCGTAGAAATTTCCGCCATAGGCGATGTCGACCGAAAGCGCCCCCAGGCCCGGCACGTCGATCTCGACGCCTTCTGCCGCCACGAACGAGGGGACGTTGCGGATGCGCACCCAGGCCACCCTGTCGCCCTCGCGCGCATATTCGATTTGAATATCGCCGGCCGGCACCTCGACCTTGAGCAGGCCGGGCTCGCGCGGCTGGATCAGCCCGTGTTCGAGCCCGAAGGTGATCATCCCGATCGTGCCGTGCCCGCACATCGGCAGGCAGCCCGAGGTTTCGATGAACAATATGCCGACATCGTTCTCGGGCCGGGTGGGCGGGTAGAGAAACCCACCCGACATCATGTCATGCCCGCGCGGTTCGAAGCACAGGCCGGTGCGGATCCAGTCGAACCGCTCAATGAAATCCATCCGCCGCTCGGCCATCGAGGACCCGCGCACCAGCGGCGCGCCACCGACCACCAGACGAACCGGATTGCCCGCCGTATGGCCGTCTATGCAGAAGAACGTGTGCCGCATGCGCGATCAGGCAGCCGCCGCGACATCGGGCACGGGCCGGGTCGCCGCGCATTGCTCGACCCAGGCGATCACGTCGGCGCGGCGCTGACCGGTCAGCGGCATGCGCGGCATGCGCACGCGTTCCGACCCGCGCCCCATGATCTGTTCGGCGAGCTTGATAGACTGGACCAGGTCGTGTTCGGCATCGAGATGCAGCAGCGGCATGAACCAGCGATAGATGCGCAGCGCTTCGGCATAATCGCCGCGCCGCTGCGCCGCGACCAGCGCCACCGATTCGCGCGGGAAGGCGCTGGTCAGGCCGGAGACCCAGCCCGATGCGCCCAGCATCAGCCCTTCGAGCGCGACATCGTCGAGCCCCGCCATCACCGTGTAGCGATCGCCGAAGCGGTTGATCAGGTCGGTGAAGCGGCGCGGATCGGGCGCGCTTTCCTTGATCGCCACGATATTGGGCACGTTCTCGAGCCGGGCAAGCGTGTCGAAATCGACATTGACGCGATAGGCGGGCGGGTTGTTGTAGAGCATGATCGGTAGGCTGGTCGCCTCGGCCACAGCGCGGAAATGCGCCTCCAGCTCTTCAACCTTGGGCACATAGACCATGCACGGCAGCAGCATCAGCGCATCCATGCCGATCGCTTCTGCGGCCCTGGCATATTCGATCGCGCGGCTGGTGGTGAATTCGGACACGCCCGCGACCAGCGGAACGCGTCCGCCGACCGCCTCGACCGCGCCCTTGAGCACGGCGAGCTTCTCGTCGGCTTCGAGCGAATTGTTCTCGCCGCAGGTGCCCAGGATGATGAGGCCATCAACGCCATCATCGACCAGCGCCGATTGCACCTTTTGCGTCGCATCATGATCGATCGCGAGGCTTTCGGTGAACTGGGTGGTGGCGGCGGGATACACTCCCTGCCAAAGCGTCTTGTGAGCCGTCATTGTCGCGGAAATCCCCTGTTGCGATAAAATCGTATACGATTATAGGATGGGACCTGCAAGATGAAAAACAGCAGCCATCCTTCGCGCGCGACCGCTCTCGTCATTGGCGGAGGCCTTGTCGGCCTCTGTGCGGCGCTGCAGCTGCAGCGCGCGGGCGGCATCGTGACAGTGTTGGAGCCGCAAGAAAAGCCGCAAGGTGCCTCCTGGGGCAATGCCGGGCATATCGCGGTCGAGCAGGTCCAGCCGCTCGCCTCACTGGCGACGATCCGCAGCGCCTGGGGCAGAATGCATCCGCGCGGGGCCTTGGGGCTTCCCGCTGCACAGATCGGCACCTGGGGTCCCTTTGCGCTGCGCCTGATGCGTGCCAGCACGCCCGCACGTTTTGCCAGCGGCACGGCGGCGCTCTCGGCGCTTCTCGCCCAGGCGATGCCCGCATGGAAGCGCACGAGCTGGCTCACCGGTACCGCGCACCTGCTGCGCGAGGATGGCCATTTCGTCGCCTGGGAAAGCGAAGCGAGCGCGGCAAAGGGCCGCGCCTTCTGGACCGGTACCGATATCGGCACCGCCAGCGTCCGCGATGCGCGCGCGGACGAACTGGCAGCGATTCGCGACCTGGCGCGCGGAACACAGATAGCCGGCGCGGTGCGCTTTGCTGGGTCGGGTCAGATCGCCGATCTCGCTGCGCTCGCCGATGCCCTGCGCTCTGCGCTGGTCGAGGGCGGGGGCGCGATCCGGCAGGGCCAGGCTGATGGCATTGCGCTCGAGGGCGACCAGGCGGTCGTCCGGCTGAGCGCCGAGACACTGCGCGCCGACCATATCGTGCTCTGCGCAGGGGCAGCCTCTGCCGAGCTTCTGCGACCGATGGGTGCGCGCATTCCGCTGATCGCCGAGCGCGGCTATCATATCCAGTCACCGACGAGCCGCTGGCCGCAGGACATGCCCCCGGTCGCGTTCGAGGACCGCTCGATGATCGTCACCCGCTTTGCCGGCGGCTTGCGCGCCGCCAGCTTTGTCGAATTTGCCGCGCGTGCCGCGCCGCCCGATCCGAGCAAATGGGCGAGGCTGCGCGCCCATGTCGCCGAGCTCGGCCTGCCCTTCGACCTGCCAGGGGAGCCCTGGATGGGCGCACGCCCGACCCTGCCCGATTATCTGCCGGCTATCGGCCGCAGCGCGCGCGCGCGCAATCTGCTATACGCCTTCGGCCATCAGCATCTGGGGCTGACGCTGGCGGCGATTACCGGAGAGCTGGTTGGCGCACTGGCGGCAGGACAACCGACCGCAATCGATCTGGCGCCGTTCGACCCGGCGCGCTTTGGAGGAACGACATGAAAGGCATTGGCGGATCGACCGCGACCGAGCAGCTGGCCGAACTTGGCCCCTGGCAGGACGCCGCCCCGGCTATTTCGCGCGAGGAAAGGCTGGCGCGGATCGAAAGGGCGCGCAAGCTGACCCGCGAGTCCGGGGCCGATGCGCTGATCGTCGGCGCAGGCACGAGCCTGCGCTATTTCGCGGGCGTCCCCTGGGGTGGCACCGAACGGCTGGTGGCGTTGCTGATTCCGGTCACCGGCGATCCCGTCATGATCGCCCCCTATTTCGAGCTGGGGTCGCTGCAGGCGGAACTGGCAAGCGAGCTGGAAATCCGGCTTTGGCAGGAGGATGAATCGCCCACGGCTCTGGTCGCCGATGCCTGCCGCGCCTGGAATGCCACCACGCTGGCGATCGATCCCGCGCTGCCCTTCCTGTTCGTCGATCGCATCGCGAAGAGCGCGCCCGGCCTCGCGCTGACCAGCGGCGCGCCGGCGATCGACGGCTGCCGGATGCACAAGTCCGCTGCAGAGATCGCGCTGATGCAGCAGGCCAAGTCGATGACACTCGAGGCGCACCGCCGCGCTGCGCTGATCCTGCGCGAAGGCATCAAGGCGAGCGAAGTCATCCGCTTTATCGGTGACGCGCACCGCGCGATGGGCGGTCCCGGCAACACGTTCTGCATGGTCCAGTTCGGACGCGGATCGGCGTTTCCGCATGGGCTTCCCGGCGATCCCGAACTGCATGAGGGCGACATGGTGCTGATCGATACCGGCACCACGGTGCACGGCTATCATTCGGACATCACGCGCAGCTATGTCTTCGGCACGCCCAATGACGAGCAGCGCCGCATCTGGGACCTGGAATATGCGGCGCAGGCCGCTGCCTTCGACGCCGCCCAGCCAGGTGCGCCCTGCGAGAGCGTCGATGCCGCCGCGCGCCGCGTGCTCGAAGCCGCCGGGCTCGGCCCCGATTACGCGCTGCCCGGCCTGCCCCACCGCACCGGCCACGGCATCGGCCTGTCGATCCACGAACCCGCCTATCTGGTCCGCGGCGACACCACCCCGCTGGCGACCGGCATGTGCTTCTCCAACGAACCGATGATCGTCATCCCCGACCGGTTCGGCATCCGGCTGGAGGACCATTTCTACATGACCGACAACGGCCCGCGCTGGTTCACCGAGCCGCAACCCGCGATCGACGCGCCGTTCGGGTGATCGCACGACCATAATCGTTGGACGCGCGGCCGGGTGATGTTAGGCCGCGCAGATGGTTTCGTTGTCGCCGCCCTCGCCGCTCCCCACCCGCACCCCGCGCCGCTGGTATGCGCAGCTTTATGTGCAGGTGCTGGTGGCGATCGTCGCGGGCGTCGCGCTCGGGCATTTCGCGCCGGAGACCGGGGCTGCGATGAAGCCGCTGGGCGATGTGTTCATCAAGCTGGTCAAGATGGTGATCGCGCCGGTCATCTTCCTCACCATCGTCACCGGCATTGCCGGCATGCGCGATCTGGCGAGCGTGGGGCGCGTCGCGGGCAAGGCCTTTGCCTATTTCCTGACCTTCTCCACGCTCGCCCTGATCGTCGGGATGATCGTCGCCAATGTCGTACAGCCGGGCGCGGGGCTCAACATCGACCCGGCGACGCTCGATACCGGCAAGGTCAGCGAATATACCGCCAAGGCGCAGGAATCGAGCATCACCGGTTTCCTGAGCAGCATCGTGCCCGACACGTTTCTCGCCTCGCTGAGCAGCGGCAACCTGCTCCAGGTGCTGTTCGTGTCGATCCTGTTCGGCATCTCGCTCGCGATGATCGGGAACAAGGGCGCGCGGCTGCTCGATCTGCTCGAGGATGCCTCGGCCGCGTTCTTCAAGCTGGTCGGCATCGTGATGAAGGCGGCCCCCATCGGCGCGTTCGGCGCGATGGCCTTCACCATCGGCGAATATGGCATCGGCACCCTCGCCAATCTCGCCGCGCTGGTCGCGACCTTCTACCTTACCTCGCTGCTGTTCGTGCTGGTCGTGCTGGGTGCAGTGGCGCGGTTGTGCGGCTTTTCGATCCTGAAGCTCGTCGCCTATCTGCGCGCCGAACTGCTGCTGGTACTGGGCACCTCGTCCTCCGAAAGCGCCCTGCCCTCGCTGATCGAGAAGATGGAGCGCGCGGGCTGTCCGAAGACGGTCGTGGGCCTGGTCGTGCCGACCGGCTACAGCTTCAACCTCGACGGCACCAATATCTATATGACGCTGGCCGCGCTGTTCATCGCGCAGGCGTGCAATGTCGAGCTGTCGATCGGCGAGCAACTGCTGCTGCTGGGCGTCGCGATGATCTCGTCCAAGGGCGCGGCAGGCGTTACCGGAGCAGGCTTCATCACGCTGGCGGCAACGCTGTCGATCGTGCCCTCGGTGCCGGTCGCGGGCATGGCGCTGATCCTGGGGATCGACCGGTTCATGTCCGAATGCCGCAGCCTCACCAACTTCATCGGCAATGCGGTCGCGACCGTGGTGGTGTCGAAATGGGAAGGAAGGCTGGACAAGGAACAGTTCGACCTTGCGCTGGCCGACCGGTTGCCGCGTGTCGAGGATCTGCCCGATGATGCGGTAGACCCCTGAGGGGCCTCAACCCCTGAGGCTCAGGCTTTCTCTTCGTCGAGCAACGCGGCAGGCGACAGGCCGATGCGCCGCATCTGGCGCAGCACCGGCGGCCAGACATGCTGGAGGAAATCCTCGCGCTCCATCGCGCGCAGCTTGTCGACGGCCCCTGCGGCGACATACATGCCCACCCCGCGCTGGACCTCGACCAGTCCCTGGTCCTGGAACATCTGGTACGCCTTGGCGACCGTCAGCGGATTGGCCTGTTGCTCGGCAGCGAACGCCCGAACCGAAGGCAGCATATCGCCTTCCGCGTATACACCGTCGAGAATCGAGGCGGCGATGATGTCGCGGAGCTTCAGGTAAACGGGTTTGGAGTTGTCTGCCATCACTGCTTCACTGCCATAATACAGCGTGGCAGGTCAAGTGGATTCAATGCGGGGCTTTTTGCGCAGCAATCGTAGGGGTTATCCCTGGTCGGGTGGCAGTCCGCCATAGGCAGTGATCGCCTCGAAGATCGCGGTCAGCGCTTTGCGCTCATCACGCGAAATCTCGGGCCGCCAGATTTCGAACAGCAGGATGATCCGCGTCGCCTGACCCCGGTTCCACGCCTCGTGCTCGATGCTGTCGTCGAAGATCAGCAGCCTGCCCTGCTGCCAGGTCCGCGTCTCGTTGCCGACGCGGATCGCGCAATCGGCATTGGTGATCAGCGGCAGGTGACAGATCAGCCGGGTGTTGAGCATGCCATTGTGCGGACGGATATGCGTGCCCGGGCGCAGCAGCGAATAGAGCGCCATGGGCGAGCGCGCGGCAATCACCGGCATCGGCGCCGTCGCGAGCGCAGCCATGGTCACCGGCGCCTGGGCGGCATGGTCGGGGACGGGCACGCCATTTTCCCACAGATAATGCGCGCCCCAACTGGGGTCGTCGCGCAAGGGATTGGCTGCGGCGGGCCGGTCGGGACGGGTCTGGACATAGGGGCTGAAATCGCCCGGCTGCCGTTCGAGCAGCGCTTCGAGCTCCGCGCGCATGGAGTCCGCCTGGGCTTCGAAGCCAGCCGCCCAGTCGAATTCGGCCGCCTCGTAGAATTGCCGCTGCGGCAGGCCGGGAAAATAGAAGCTGGTCGGCTCCTGCACATAGACCTGCCTGCGCCCCAGCAGCAGATCGAGCGCCATGTCGACACGCGGTGATACGGAACCTGGGGCAATGCCCTTGCCTGCCAGCTGGTCGGCCAGGAACGCGGCATATTCGCCTTGCGCCTGTTGCAGATATTGCTGGCCCTGTTGCAGCAGCGGGATCATCGCCTGTGGCACCTGATCGGGCGCGTGATCGGCCACCGCCAGCGCCGTGGTGTAGAAGGACGAAGCCGCCCGCGAATCGCCAAGCGCCGCTTTGTGTCCCGCCATCAGCAGCAGACCGCCCAGATGTCGCGGCTCTTCTGCCAGAAGCTGGACCAGCGCATCGCCCTGGCCGGCGGCGTCGCCCGCCATCTGGCAGGCCTGGGCCAGCAGGAACCAGGGCGGCACCTCGCCCGGGGGCGGATCGTTGACGACATTGGTCAGCAGATCGCGCGCGCGTGTCGCATCGCCGCTGCGCAGCGCGGTTATGGCCTGCTGGATGATAATGCTGGCGTGCTGGCGATCCATCATCCGTGTCTAGCCAGCGACGAACCGAATGACCAGCGGATGCTTCGCGTCAGACTCCGGCGACAGCGTCACCGACATTGATGCGCTGGCCGTTGGTGATGATGACAACATCGCCCAGCTTCACCTGTTCGAACAGCAGTTTGGCAAAGGCGGTCGGCACGCCGATGCAGCCGCGTGTGCCATAGCCCCATTCGACATCGCTGCCATGGATCGCGACACCATCGTTGGTCAGCCGCATCATGTATGGCATCGGCGCATCATACAGGTTGGAAACGTGATCGGCATCCTTCTGGGTGATCGGGAAGGCCCCGAGCGGTGTCGGCTTTTCCGGGGTACCGTAAAGGATCACCGCGACGCCGATCTCGTGCCCGTCGCGGAACACCGAAAGCGTCTGCGCGGCGAGGTCCACGGTGATCAGCAGCGGGCCGGTCGCAGGAGCGTTGCTTTCGTCCCAGTAATAATTGCCATGCCTCAGCGGACCATCGATCGTCATCACGCTCTTGATCGCATAGCCCGCCTGCTCGGGCGTCGTGATGGCGGGATCGGCCTTGGCCAGCACGGGCGTGGCCGCCTCAGCCGCCTGTGCCTGCGTACCGGGCAGCGCCGCCCTGGCGACCGGCTGCATTGCGGCATCGCCGGGCGCGCTGGTGATCATGGCTCCCACGAGCGCACCGATACCGACCAGCATGCCGCCGCCTGCCACCTGCCGTGCCTTGGGCCATTTCATGGTTCGCTGCTCCCGTCGTGCAATGCGTTAACGCCACCTCAATGCGGCCTTTACGAGATGCTAACCAAATGGCTGCCGAATCGCCAGCGGTGCGATGGCCCCGTCCCCCGGCGGGACGGTGACGGACGGTCGGGTTAAGCAATAGGGTTACCGGCTGGGGCTGGCGCGCAGGCGGCAGTTATGGGTTGCTTATCGCGGCCCATGCGCCTATATGGCGATCCATCCCGACATGGTTGCTGAGACTTGACGGGCCGGCGCCTCGCGGGGCCGGCACGAACGAGCTTTTGCTGCCCTGCCGACAGACCAACCTATCAGAAAGCTTATCGTTGACCGATCTTGCCGCCGTCGCTGCCCTTGTCGAACCCGAAGCCCAGGCGCTCGGTTTCGATCTGGTGCGCGTGCACCTGTTCGGTGCGGGCGATGACCGTACGCTGCAGATCATGGCCGAACGGCCCGAGACCGGCCAGCTCAACATCGACGATTGCGCCAGCCTGTCGCGCCGGATTTCGGACGTGTTCGATGCGCTGGAAGAAGCCGGCAAGGACCCGGTGCCCGGTGCCTATCGACTGGAAGTCAGCTCGCCCGGCATCGATCGTCCGCTCACCCGGCTCAAGGATTACGGCAACTGGCTGGGCCATGAAGCACGGCTGGTGCTCGCCGAAGCCGCACAGGGCCGCAAGCAGCTGACCGGCGAGCTGCTTTCGCTCGAGGGCGAGATGATCTCGGTCAACGACAAGAAGGTCGGCCATGTCACCGTGCCCTTCGGCCAGGTGCTCAGCGCGAAGCTGATGCTGACCAACAAGCTGATCGCCGCCACCCGCCCGCTCGACACCAGCGGTGTGGACGATATCGAAGAAATCGACGAAAACGCAGATCTCGAAGAACAGGAAGACTGATCATGGCCAGCGCCATTTCTGCCAACAAGGCTGAACTTCTCGCCATCGCCAACTCGGTGGCGACCGAAAAGATGATCGACAAGGCCATCGTGCTCGAAGCGATGGAAGAGGCGATCCAGCGCGCGGCGCGGGCCCGCTATGGCGCGGAAAACGACATCCGTGCCAAGCTCGATCCGGTCAGCGGCGACCTGCGCCTGTGGCGCGTCGTCGAGGTGGTCGAGACGGTCGAGGACTATTTCAAGCAGGTCGATGTCAAGCAGGCACAGAAGCTGCAAAAGGGCGCGGTCGTCGGCGACTTCATCGTCGACCCTCTCCCCGCTGTGGACCTGGGCCGCATCGACGCGCAGGCCGCCAAGCAGGTGATCTTCCAGAAGGTCCGCGATGCCGAGCGCGAGCGTCAGTTTGACGAGTTCAAGGATCGCGTCGGCGAGATCATCACCGGCGTCGTCAAGTCGGTCGAATTCGGCCATGTCATCGTCAATCTGGGCCGCGCCGAAGGCGTGATCCG
This sequence comes from Blastomonas sp. CCH9-A1, assembly GCF_001557175.1. Taxonomy (NCBI): domain Bacteria; kingdom Pseudomonadati; phylum Pseudomonadota; class Alphaproteobacteria; order Sphingomonadales; family Blastomonadaceae; genus Blastomonas; species Blastomonas sp. CCH9-A1. Next base: position 61,414 of record NZ_LSHM01000062.1, on the reverse strand, counting down.
CCGCGAACAGCAGATTCCGCGCGAAGTCGCCCGCGTCGGCGACCGCATCCGCGCGATCATCCTCAACGTCCGCCGCGAGAACCGTGGCCCGCAGATCTTCCTCAGCCGCGCGCATCCCGATTTCATGCGCAAGCTGTTCGAGCTGGAAGTGCCGGAAATCTACGACGGCATCATCCAGATCAAGGCCGCTGCGCGCGATCCGGGCAGCCGCGCCAAGATCGGCGTGATCAGCTATGACAGCTCGATCGATCCGGTCGGCGCATGCGTCGGCATGAAGGGCAGCCGCGTGCAGGCCGTCGTCCAGGAAATGCAGGGCGAGAAGATCGACATCATCCCCTGGTCGGAAGACACCGCGACCTTCGTCGTCAACGCGCTGCAGCCGGCCACGGTCAGCCGCGTGGTGATCGATGAGGAAGAGAGCCGCATCGAGGTCGTCGTTCCCGACGATCAGCTGTCGCTCGCCATCGGCCGTCGCGGCCAGAACGTGCGTCTGGCCAGCCAGCTCACCGGTTCTGCCATCGACATCATGACCGAGGCGGAATCGAGCGAGAAGCGCCAGAAGGAATTTACCGAGCGTTCGGAAATGTTCCAGAACGAACTCGATGTCGACGAAACGCTGTCGCAGCTGCTGGTCGCCGAAGGCTTCAGCGAGCTCGAGGAAGTCGCCTATGTCTCGCCCGACGAGCTTTCGAGCATCGAGGGCTTTGACGAGGAACTGGCCGAAGAGCTGCAGAGCCGCGCGCAGGAAGCGCTCGAGCGCCGCGAAGAGGCCTCGCGCGAGGAACGCCGCGCTCTGGGCGTCGAGGATGCGCTGGCCGAGCTGCCGCACCTCACCGAAGCCATGCTGGTGACCCTGGGCAAGGCGGGCATCAAGACGCTCGACGATCTGGCCGATCTCGCCACCGACGAGCTGATCGCCAAAAAGCGCACCGAGCAGCGTCGCCGCGACAACTCGGCCCCCGCCAACAAGCGGCCCGAGGACAAGGGCGGCGTGCTTGCCACCTATGGCCTGACCGAAGAGCAGGGCAACGAGATCATCATGGCCGCACGCGCGCACTGGTTCGAGGACGAGGATGCGAGTGCAGACGGGGAGGACGCGCATGCGGAAACTTCCCAATGACACGGCCGGTGATCTTCTAACCGACGACGCCACCGACATTTCCGCCGACAAGGCGGATGGCCCGATCCGCCGCTGTATCCTCAGCGGCGAACGGGCGGAGCGTGGCGCGCTGATCCGGCTGGCAATCAGCCCCGAGGGCCAGGTCGCTCCCGATGTGCGTGCGCGTGCCCCCGGGCGCGGCGCGTGGATCGGCGTGACCCGGCCCGAGCTCGAAGAGGCCATCGCCAAGGGCCGGATGAAGGCGGCCCTCGCGCGTGCGTTCAAGATCGGGCCGATCACCGTGCCCGACGATCTTCCTGCCATGATCGAGGAAGCGCTCACCCGCGCCCTGCTCGACCGGCTGGGGCTGGAATCGCGCTCGGGCACGCTGCTGACCGGATCGGACCGCATCGCCGAGGCGGCGCGGCGCGGCAAGGTGTGGCTGCTGCTGCATTCGAGCGACAGCTCGCCCGACGGCAATGCGAAGCTCGACCAGGCCTGGCGCGTCGGCAGCGATGCCGAAGGCAGCGGCCAGCGCGGAACCGTATTGCCTGTAGACCGCACCCGCCTGTCTGTGGCATTGGGGCGCGACAACGCGGTCCATGTGGCGCTGACCGATCAGCGCGCCGCCGCCCGCATTGACCAGTTTCTTGGCCGATTGCTGCATTTCAAAGGGGAGGGGGCCGTGCCCGGCCCCGGCGAGCCAGTCTAGCCCGCTCTGGCGTGCGCGGACATGCCCCGTGCGGACCGGCGATGCCTGATGCATCGCCCGATATGAGAATTTATTGAGGATTGAGTCTGTTCGATGAGTGAAGATACCGAAAACAAGCCGACACTGGGTCGCAAGCCGCTGGGGCTGAAGCGTTCTGTCGAGGCTGGCGAAGTCAAGCAGACGTTCAGCCATGGTCGCACCAACAAGGTCGTGGTCGAGGTCAAGCGCCGCAAGCTGGTCGGCAAGCCGGGTGAAGCGCCTGCTGCCGCGCCTGCCCCTGCGCCCGCTCCGGCGCCCACCCCTGCCCCCGCCGCAGCTCCGCCGCCGCCGCCGCGTCCGCAGCAGCCGGTTTCGGCGCTGAGCCGCCGCGAGCTGCAGGAAAAGCTGCTGCGCGAGGCCGAGGAAGCACGTCTGGCATCGCTCGAGGAAGCGCGTCGCCGCGAGACCGAGGAGCGTCAGCGGGCCGCCGAGGAAGCGCGCCGCAAGGCCGAGGAAGCGCGCAAGGCTGCGGCTGAACCCGCGCCTGCGCCTGCCGAAACACCCGCACCTGCGGCCGAGACGCAGCAGGTGCCTGCGGCCGAGCCGGTCGAAGCCAAGACCGAGGCCGCGCCTGCCGCCAAGGACGCGGCCAAGCCTGCCAACGAAGAAACGCGTGCGGCCCCGCCGCCGCGCCGGTTCACGCCGGTCGCCCCTGCCCCGCGCCCCGAAATCAAGCCCAAAAAGCCGGCCAGCACCAAGGTGGTCGACAACCGTCGCCAGGCAGGCAAGCTCACCGTCAGCAAGGCGCTGAACGAAGGCGATGGCGGTGCACGAGCCCGCAGCCTTGCCGCGCTCAAGCGTGCGCGTGAAAAGGAGCGCCGTCTGCACATGGGCGGCCAGAGCCGCGATGCGCAGCCCAAGCAGGTGCGCGACGTCGTCGTGCCCGAAGCAATCACCGTCCAGGAACTCGCCAACCGCATGGCGGAAAAGGGCGCGGACCTGGTCAAGTCGCTGTTCAAGATGGGCATGATGGTCACCGTCAACCAGACGATCGACCAGGATACCGCCGAACTGCTGGTCGAGGAATTCGGCCACAAGATCACCCGCGTGTCCGATTCCGATGTGGAAATCGATCACGAGGCGGATGTCGATGCGGCCGAAACGCTGAAACCCCGTGCGCCGGTGGTCACCATCATGGGCCATGTCGACCATGGCAAGACCAGCCTGCTCGATGCGCTGCGCGGCACCGATGTGGTGGCGGGCGAAGCCGGCGGCATCACCCAGCATATCGGCGCCTATCAGGTGCAGGTGAAGTCGGGCGACAAGATCACCTTCCTCGACACGCCGGGCCACGCCGCCTTTACCGAAATGCGTGCGCGCGGGGCCAACGTCACCGATATCGTCATCCTGGTGGTGGCGGCCGATGACGGCCTGATGCCGCAGACGATCGAGGCAATCAACCACACCAAGGCCGCGGGCGTGCCGATGATCGTGGCGATCAACAAGGTCGACAAGGACAGCGCCAACCCGCAGAAGATCCGCGAGCGCCTGCTCGAGCACGAGGTCATCGTGGAAGCGATGTCGGGCGACGTGCAGGACGTGGAAGTTTCCGCGCTCAAGAAGATCAACCTCGACGAACTGGTCGACAAGATCCTGCTCCAGGCCGAACTGCTCGAGCTCAAGGCCAATCCCGATCGTGCTGCCGAGGCCGTGGTGGTCGAAGCCAAGCTCGACAAGGGTCGCGGCCCTGTCGCCACCGTGCTGGTGCAGCGCGGCACGCTCAAGCGCGGCGACGTGTTCGTCGTCGGCGAACAGTCGGGCAAGGTGCGCGCGCTGATCAACGACAAGGGCAAGCAGGTCAACGAGGCCGGCCCGTCGATCCCGGTCGAAGTGCTGGGCCTGACCGGCGTGCCGTCGGCAGGCGACAAGCTGACCGTGGTCGAGAACGAGCAGCGTGCCCGCGAAGTCGCAGACTATCGCCGCCAGAAGGCCTTGGAAAAGCGCACGACCATGGCGCCTGCGAGCATCGACACGATGTTCTCGGCACTCTCGGCCAACCGCGCCAAGGAATATCCGGTGCTGGTCAAGGGCGACGTGCAGGGTTCGGTGGAAGCCATTGTCGGATCGCTCAACAAGATCTCGACCGACGACATCAAGGCCCGCGTGCTGCACTCGGGCGTGGGTGCGATCACCGAATCCGACGTGACCTTGGCCAAGGCCTCGAACGCGCCGATCATCGGCTTCAACGTCCGCGCCAATGCCCAGGCGCGCGCGCTGGCCGAACGCGACGGCGTGCGCTTCAAATATTTCGACATCATCTATGACCTGCTCGACGACATCAAGGGCGAGATGGCGGGCGTGCTGGGTCCGGAGCGGATCGAGACCGTGGTTGGCCGTGCGGAGATCAAGGAGATCTTCCCGGCAGGCAAGAAGGACAAGGCAGCGGGTCTGCTGGTCACCGACGGCTTCATCCGCAAGGGCCTGTATGCACGCATCACCCGCGACGATGTCATCGTGAGCAAGACGAGCATCGCCTCGCTGCGCCGCTTCAAGGACGACGTGGCCGAAGTCCGTGCGGGTCTGGAATGCGGCGTCGTGCTGCAGGATACGAACGACATCAAGCCGGGCGATATCCTGGAGACGTTCGACGTCGAGATGCGCGATCGCACGCTGTAAGGCATGATCCCCGCCGCCCGGCAACGGTCGGCGGGGTATCGTGAAGGAAACGATCATGGCCAGGCATAACGATACCAGCCCCGAAGGGCGTTCGGTGCGCGTGCTGCGCGTCGGCGAGCAGGTACGCCATGTGCTGTCCGAACTGCTGACGCGCGGCGAGGTGCATGACGATGTGCTGAGCAGCACCACCGTATCGGTCACCGAAGTGCGCATGTCGCCCGACCTGCGCCACGCAACCGTGTTCGTGAAGCCGCTACTGGGCAGGCAAGAGGACGTGGTGCTCAAGGCGCTGCGCACCAACACCGCCTATTTCCAGCGCGAGGTCGCGCAGCGCGTGCGGATGAAATATGCCGCCAAGCTTAAATGGCTCGCCGATGACAGCTTCGACACCGGCAGCCATATCGACCGGCTGCTGAGCGATCCCAAAGTGGCGCAGGACCTGGGCGGAGAAGACGAGGCGGACCGCAGCGACGATTGACGTCTTACCGGGTAAGACGTATGTTGGCGCAATGAACGACGTCACACGCCTTTCCGCCAAGGGACAGATCGTCATCCCCAAGGATGTTCGCGATCGCCTGGGCTGGGCACAGGGTCGGGACCTCGAGGTGATCCCGATGGGCGACGGTGTCATGCTCCGCCCCGTGGCGCGCACCAAGCGGCTCTCCATTGAGGAAGCCACACACGAACTTCGGCAGCTGTACCGGCATGAGGGGCCCCCGATACCGATCGAAAGATTGAGCTGGTCACCGGATGTCGACGATCCGGACATGGACGCCGTTGCTGGCCGATAATCGCGTGCGGGCCGTCGATACAAACATTCTGGCGCGATGGCTGCTTGGTGATGATCCTGCGCAATCCTCGCTTGCGATCCAAATTCTTCGTGAACCGGCTTACGTCTCGCTGACAGTGCTCACCGAACTCGGCTGGGTCCTGGAAAAGGCTCTGAAAATCCCGAGGCCCATCGTCGCCAGTATGCTGCACAAAGTCGTTGAAGTCGAACATGTGCAGGTGGAACAGGGCAACTCGGTCTTATGGGCGATAGACCGATTTCTTCAAGGCGCGGATTGGGCCGACATGATGCACATCGTTGCCGCAACCGGCGCAGCCCCGGTTTTCGCGACCTTTGACAAAGCCATTGCTCGCAAGGCTGGAGGCGAAAGCCCGGTTCCGGTTGAAACTCTTGGAAGCCTCCCCTGATGGCCAAGCTCTATTTCTACTACGCCTCGATGAACGCGGGCAAATCCTCCACGCTGCTCCAGGCGGCGTTCAACTATGCCGAGCGCGGGATGCGCGCGATGCTGTGGACCGCGGCGTTCGACGATCGCTATGGCGCGGGCCAGATCACCTCGCGCATCGGCCTCAAGGCGCCCGCGCATCTGTTCGAGCCGGAGACCGACATCTTTGCAGCGGTGGCGCTGGACCTCGCCTCGGCCCCGCTTGATTGCGTGCTGGTCGACGAGGCGCAATTCCTCACCAAGACGCAGGTCTTCCAGTGCGCGCGCATTTGCGACGAGCTGCGGATTCCGGTGCTCTGCTATGGGCTGCGCACCGATTTCCAGGCCGAACTCTTCCCAGGCAGCGCGCAATTGCTGGCGATCGCCGACCATCTGGTCGAGCTGAAGGCCGTGTGCGAATGCGGCGCCAAGGCGACGATGAACCTGCGGGTCGATGCGGCGGGTCATGCGGTGAAACAGGGCGCGCAGACCGAGATTGGCGGCAATGACCGCTATATCGCGCTGTGCCGCAAGCATTTCATGGCGCGGCTGGCATGAGCGGCCTTCGCACTATGCTGAGCGATGGCGACCTTCGGCTCGAGCCCCTGGCAGACCATCATGTCGAACCGCTGCGCGCCGCGTGCGCGCGCGATACCGAGATCTGGGATATCTACCCCATCTCGATGCTGGGCGAGCATTTCGATAAGGCGATGGAGGAGTTCCACGCCACCACCAGCTGGGTGCGCTTTGCCGTGCTATGGCACGATCAGGTGATCGGCATGTCGAGCTATATCGCGCCGGACGAACGCAACCACGTCGTGGAGATCGGCGGAACCTATATCGAGCCGTCGGCGCGGGGTGCTGCGGGCGTCAACACGCGGATGAAGCGGCTGATGATCGACCATGCCTTTGCGCAGGGTTTCACCCGCATCGAATTCCGCGTCGACGCACGCAACCTGCGCAGCCAGGCCGCAGTGCGCAAGCTGGGTGCGATGCATGAAGGGACGCTGCGCCGCAACCGCATCACCTGGACCGGCTTTGTCCGCGACACCTGCGTGTTCGGCCTGCTATGCGAGGATTGGGAACGCAGCCAGGCCTGACATCCCTGCCCTTCGCATTTGGCCATGGGGCGCAACGCTGCTAACGAGCAGCGGATGCACGGATGGATCATTCTCGACAAACCCTATGCCATGGGCTCGACCGACGCGGTGACCGCGGTCAAGCGCGCGTTCCGCCAGGGCGGGTTCGGCAAGGTCAAGGTCGGCCATGGCGGTACGCTCGACCCGCTCGCCACCGGCGTGCTGCCGATCGCGCTCGGCGAGGCGACCAAGCTGACCGGCCAGATGCTCAACGGCGACAAGAACTATGATTTCACGATCCGGTTCGGGGTAGAAACCGACACGCTGGATGTCGAGGGCAAGCCGGTAGCGACGAGCGACGTACGGCCAACGCTGGCCGAGATCGAGGCGGTGCTGCCGCACTTTACCGGCCCGATCGAACAGGTGCCCCCGGCTTTCTCGGCACTCAAGATCGATGGCCAGCGGGCATACGACCTAGCGCGCGCGGGCGAGACGGTGGAACTGGCGAGTCGGGCCGTGACGGTGCATGCGTTGCTTGTCCGTCATCCTGAACTTGTTTCAGGATCCATCGCGCCCCAGCAGCCGAAGCCCCAAGACGATGGATGGACCCTGAAACAAGTTCAGGGTGACGAAATGGGGGCCGGTCGACAGCCGCTTGAAAGCATCACCCTCTCCGCCCATGTCTCCAAGGGCACCTATATCCGCAGCCTCGCCCGCGACATCGCGCAGGCGCTGGGCTCTGTCGGCCATGTGACGATGCTGCGCCGGACCCAGGCCGGACCGTTCGGGCTCGACCAGGCGATTTCGCTGGACAAACTGGATGAAATCCGCCAAGGCGCGGCCCCAGAAGACGTAATCTTGCCATTCGAGGCAGGGCTGGCCGACATCCCGGCTCTTGACCTCACTCCCGATCAGGCAAGGCGGCTCCGCATGGGGCAGGTCGTGACCGGGATTGCCGCACACGATGGGCGTTATTGGGCGCGGGGGAGCGATGATGCTCCGCTCGCTCTGGTATCGCTTTCGGACCAGGAGGTCCGCGTGGTGCGCGGTTTCAACTTTGGATGATGTTCGAGGAATGAAGACATGACGATTACCGCAGAACGCAAGGAAGAAGTGATCAAGGAATATGCGCGCGAAGCCAACGACACCGGCTCGCCCGAGGTACAGGTTGCCATCCTGACCGAGCGCATCAACAACCTGACCGAGCACTTCAAGTCGCACCACAAGGACAACCACTCGCGTCGCGGTCTTCTGATGATGGTCAACAAGCGTCGCTCGCTGCTGGACTATCTCAAGAAGAAGGACGAAGCCCGCTATACCGACCTGATCGGCAAGCTGGGTCTCCGCAAGTAAGCATTCTCGAACGGCCCCCCAGCGGGGCCGTTCGTTTATCCGCGCCATGAAATTAAAGTGCGCGGTATCCAACGGCCCTTTCGCAATGAGGCGGATATGGGCCAGCCGGGGCAAGATATGGCCCCGAACCGCGCCAGGCCGGTCAGCCTGGCAATTGAAGAGGCCCCGGTCCGCAATAGGGCGCACCGGGTTCGACAAGGAAAATCCATGTTTGACGTAAAGACTGTAGAAATCGAGTGGGGCGGAAAGACCCTCAAGCTCGAAACGGGCCGTATTGCCCGTCAGGCAGACGGCGCTGTGCTGGCCACCTATGGCGAGACCGTGGTGCTGTGCGCCGTGACCGCCGCCAAGTCGGTGAAGGAAGGCCAGGACTTCTTCCCGCTGACCGTCCACTACCAGGAAAAATTCTCCGCAGCAGGCCGCATCCCCGGCGGCTTTTTCAAGCGTGAACGCGGCGCGACCGAAAAGGAAACGCTGACCAGCCGCCTGATCGACCGTCCCGTCCGCCCGCTGTTCCCCGAAGGTTTCTACAACGAAATCAACGTGATCGCGCAGGTGCTGTCGTTCGACGGCGAATCCGAGCCCGATATCGTCGCGATGGTTGCTGCCTCGGCTGCGCTCACCCTGTCGGGCGTGCCCTTCATGGGCCCGATCGGCGCGGCGCGCATCGGCTACAAGGACGGCGAATATCAGCTCAACCCGTCGATGGACGAGGTCAAGGAAGGCGAGCTCGATCTGGTCGTCGCCGCCACGCATGACGCGGTGATGATGGTCGAATCGGAAGCCAAGGAGCTTTCCGAGGAAGTGATGCTGGGTGCCGTCGAATTCGCGCACAATGCTTGTCGCGAAGTCACCGACGCGATCATCAAGCTCGCCGAACAGGCTGCCAAGGATCCGTGGGAAATGGCTCCGCAGGCTGACCTGAGCGCCGCCAAGCAGAAGCTCAAGGACCTGATCGGTGCGGACATTGCCGCGGCCTACAAGCTGACCGACAAGTCGGCCCGCTCGAACGCGCTCAACGAAGCGCGCGCCAAGGCGAAGGAAGCCTTTGCCGATGCGACGCCGCAGGACCAGATGGCTGCGCAGAAGCTGATGAAGAAGCTGGAAGCGGAAATCGTGCGCGGTGCCATCCTCAAGGACGGCAGCCGCATCGACGGCCGCACCACCACGCAGATCCGTCCGATCGAGGCGATGGTCGGCTTCCTGCCGCGCACGCACGGTTCGGCGCTGTTCACGCGCGGTGAAACCCAGTCGATCTGCACCACCACCTTGGGCACCAAGGACAGCGAGCAGATGATCGACGGCCTGACCGGCCTGTCGTACGAAAGCTTCATGCTGCACTATAACTTCCCGCCCTATTCGGTCGGTGAGGTGGGCCGCTTCGGCGCGCCGGGTCGCCGCGAAGTCGGCCATGGCAAGCTGGCATGGCGTGCGCTGCACCCCGTGCTGCCCAGCAAGGACGAGTTCCCCTATACCATCCGTGTGCTCTCCGACATTACCGAGTCCAACGGCTCGTCGTCGATGGCCACGGTGTGCGGCGGCTCGCTCTCGATGATGGACGCGGGCGTTCCGCTCAAGCGTCCGGTGTCGGGCATCGCCATGGGCCTGATCCTGGAAGGCAGCGAGTTCGCGGTTCTCTCCGACATCCTGGGTGACGAAGATCATCTGGGCGACATGGACTTCAAGGTCGCCGGCACGTCCGAAGGCATCACCACGATGCAGATGGACATCAAGATCGCCGGTATCACCCGCGAGATCATGGCGCAGGCGCTGGCGCAGGCCAAGGAAGGCCGCGCGCACATCCTGGGTGAAATGGCCAAGGCGCTGGGCGAAGTCCGCACCGAACTGTCGGCGCATGCGCCGCGCATCGAGACGATCCAGATCGACAAGTCGAAGATCCGCGAAGTCATCGGCACCGGCGGCAAGGTGATCCGCGAGATCGTCGCCGAAACCGGCGCGAAGGTGGACATCGACGACGAAGGCCTGATCAAGATCAGCTCGTCCGACCTCAGCCAGATCGAGGCTGCCAAGAAGTGGATTCTGGGCATCGTCGAGGAAGCCGAAGTCGGCAAGATCTACAACGGCAAGGTCGTCAACCTGGTCGATTTCGGCGCGTTCGTGAACTTCATGGGCGGCAAGGACGGTCTGGTCCACGTTTCGGAAATCCGCAACGAGCGGGTTGAGAAGGTGGCCGATGTCCTGTCCGAAGGCCAGGAAGTGAAGGTCAAGGTGCTCGAGATCGATCCGCGCGGCAAGGTGCGCCTGTCGATGCGCGTTGTCGATCAGGAAACCGGTGAAGAGCTGGAAGACACCCGCCCTGCCCGCGAACCGCGCGAGCGTGGCGATCGCGGCGACCGTCGCCCCCGTCGTGACGGCGATGGCGGACGTGGTCGCGGTGGTGACCGTGGCGGCGAACGTTCGGGCGGAGGCGGCCGCGGCCGTGGTCGTCCCGAGCGCTCGGAAGGCGGCGAGACCGGCGGCGACGCCGGCCTGCCCGACTTCATCACCGGCGAAAACTGAGACTAGCAGTTTGCTGCTGGCGTTGCGGGTTCATCCCGTGACGTGACAAAGACCGGCTGGAAGCCCCGCGCTTCCGGCCGGTTTTTTTTGGCTGAAGGGTGATTTGATAGGTTACCAAATTCTGGTATCTTAGTCGGATGTCGAAGAACACCTCCATCGCGCTCGGCGCGCCATTTCAGGAATTTGCCCGCCGCAAGGTGGAATCGGGTGAGTACGGCTCTACCAGCGAGGTTGTGCGCGAGGCAATGCGGCGGTTTATGGCCGAGGATGAACGGCGCGAAGCACTGAACGCTGCGCTTCGCGAGGGTCTGGCAAGCGGACCTGCCGAGCCGTTCGACTGGGACGGGTTCGTGGAACGCCATTTCGGCGATGCCGCATAAGGTCCTCCTGCTCCCCGCTGCTGGCCGGGATCTGGACACCATCGCCGGCTATACCAAACAGCAATGGGGCGCAGCGCAGGCTCGGCACTATCTCGCTGCGATGCGCGCGAGTATTTCGTCGCTGGCCGATTTTCCGCTGCGCAATCCCGTCTATCGCAGTGAGGGGAAGGAATTCCGCAGGCTCCTCTGCGGGCACCACCTGATATTCTATCTGGTCATCGAAGACACGGTGCAGATCATCCGCATCCTGCACGAGCGGATGGATATCGACCGGCACCTTTGACACGACCCAGAAATGCTTCGGGGCAGGAACCGCTTACGGTGCCTGCCCCGAACAATGTCATCGCCAGATGGCCATCCAGCCGATCAATACACCCGCTTCTTGGGCTTGATATACTCGACCTCGTCGCTGAGCGTGTATTCGTGGACCGGGCGGTAATCGAGCGTCACCTTGCCGCCCTTGCCGCCCCAGCCTTCGAACCAGCTGACGGTGTGCTTCATGAAGTTCGCATCGTCGCGCTCGGGATAATCCTCGTGCATGTGCGCGCCGCGGCTTTCCTTGCGGTTGGCAGCGCTTTCGATGGTGCACACGGCCTGGCTGAGCAGGTTGTCGAGCTCCAGCGTCTCGATCAGGTCGGTGTTCCAGATCAGCGAGCGGTCGGTGACGTGGACGTCCTCCATCCGCTTGTTGACGGTCTGCATCAGCGCCGTGCCTTCGGACAGCAGCTGGGTATCGCGGAACACGGCCGCATGCTTCTGCATCGTCTTCTGCATCTCCATGCGAATCTGCGCAGTGGGGGATCCGCCCTTGGCGTTGCGGAAATGGTCGAGACGCGACAGCGCCAGGTCCGCCGCATCCTTGGGCAGCGCCTTGTGCGGGCTGCCGGGCTTGATCGTGTCGCGCAGGTGATGTCCGGTCGCGCGGCCGAACACCACGAGGTCGATCAGCGAGTTCGAGCCCAGACGGTTGGCGCCATGCACCGAGACGCAGGCAGCCTCGCCCACGGCGTAAAGGCCGGGGACCACGGTGTCCGGGTTGCCGTCCTTGATGGTGACGACCTGGCCGTGATAATTGCAGGGAATGCCGCCCATATTGTAGTGCACGGTCGGCACCACCGGCAGCGGCTGGCGCGTCAGATCGACGCCCGCGAAGATCTTGCCCGTCTCGGTAATGCCCGGTAGGCGTTCGGCCAGCACCTTCTCGTCGATATGGTCGAGATGCAGGTAGATATGGTCGTTTTCCTTGCCGACGCCGCGGCCTTCGCGGATTTCGGCGGCCATCGAGCGGCTGACGACGTCGCGGCTCGCCAGGTCCTTGGCGGACGGCGCATAGCGCTCCATGAAGCGCTCGCCTTCGGAATTGGTCAGGTAACCGCCCTCGCCGCGCGCGCCTTCGGTGATCAGCACGCCCGCGCCATAGATGCCGGTCGGGTGGAACTGCACGAATTCCATGTCCTGCAGCGGAAGCCCTGCGCGCAGCACCATCGCGCCGCCGTCACCCGTGCAGGTGTGCGCCGAGGTCGCCGAGAAATAGCAGCGGCCCGATCCGCCCGTCGCCAGCACCACGGCATGGCTGCGGAAGCGGTGGATGGAGCCATCCTCCATGCACAGCGCGATCACGCCCCGGCATACGCCGTCTTCCATGATCAGGTCGATGGCGAAATATTCGATGAAGAAATCCGAATCGTACTTCAGCGACTGCTGGTACAGCGCGTGCAGCATGGCATGACCGGTGCGGTCGGCGGCGGCGCAGGTGCGCTGCACCGGCGGGCCTTCGCCCATGTTCTGCATGTGCCCGCCGAACGGACGCTGATAGATGGTACCATTGTCGTTGCGGCTGAACGGCACACCGGCATGCTCGAGCTCGTAGACGGCAGCGGGTGCCTCGCGCACCATATATTCGATCGCATCCTGGTCGCCGAGCCAGTCCGATCCCTTGACGGTATCGTACATGTGCCACGACCAGTGGTCGGGCGAATTGTTGCCCAGGCTTGCTGCAATGCCGCCCTGCGCCGCCACGGTATGGCTGCGGGTCGGGAACACCTTGGTGATGCACGCGGTCTTCAGCCCCGCTTCGGCGCTGCCCATGGTGGCGCGCAGGCCCGATCCGCCCGCGCCGACGACAACCGTGTCGTACACATGGTCGATGATCTTATAGGCTTCGGTCATCAGCTGGCAGCTCCGGCAAATGCAATGCGCGCAACGGCGAAAATGCCGAGGGCGGCCCCGGCAACGGCGTAGAAGTTGAGCAGCAGGATCACGCCGAACTTGGTGCCATGGTCATGCACATAGTCCTCGACGATGACCTGCAGGCCCAGGCGCAGGTGATAGAAAACGGTGACGATCAGCAGGATCATCGCGGTCGCGGGCAGCGGCGCAGAGAGCCAGGCGGTGACCGTCGCATGATCGAGCGCAGGCAGGCTGACCAGCGAGGCGATGAACCACAGCATCAGGATGAGATTGCTGACCGCGGTGACCCGCGCCATCACCCAGTGATGCGTTCCCGTTTTGGCGGACCCCAGCCCGCGAACCTTGCCAATTCTGGTGCCACTTCCCATGGTCGACTCCTTGCGCGCAGGCCCCATAGCCCGCCACGCCGCACAGATAATTCAAAAGATCAGGCGAAAAAGATGATCGCCCACAAAAACGCCGTCAGCACGATCGACAGCACCGGCAGCAGCGCCGACCAGCGGTTGTTGTTGTCAACCTCATAGCCCGCGCCGATATCGAGCACAAAATGGCGGAGGCCCGAGAGCATGTGCTGGAAGAAGGCCCAGGACAGGCCGACCATCAGCAGATAGCCGATGGGGCTGGTGGCCCAGCCGACATACCAGGCATAGGCCTCGGGTCCGCTGGCAAGCGCCATCAGCCAGCCGATGAGCAGAATCCCGCCGATCACGGCCATGCCGTCGCCCGTTGCGCGATGGAGGATCGAGACCAGCATGGCCGGGCCCCAACGCCAGATGGAAAGGTGCGGCGACAGCGGCCTGCCCGATGGTTTTGCCATGGTCTCCCCCGTTTAAACGTTCGTGTTCATAAGCGAATTTGCGTCCCGCGCCTGTTTAGCCGATTGCCCACATGATGCAATTGCTGATTGTGCGCGCTCCATTGCAGGCCCGGCATCGGCCTGCGCAGCAATGCAGCTCGAGCGGGCGCAGCAATAACCCGGCGTTAACCATGTGCGCATATGCCGATTGCTCAATCATCCAGCTTGGCAAGAGGACGGCATGGCAGACCACAGCAAGGACACGAAGGGTAGTGCCAGTATCAAGGCACTTTACCAGTCCGTGGCTCACGAGCTTTCGATCAGTCGCAGGCTGGCGGCCTTTGACGCTGCCGGCGACCTGCCTCGCCTCGCGCGCCAGGCGCTGGAACTGCTGAAGCAGGACCAGGACGCCATTGCCCAGTGCTTCTGGGATCATTTCAGTTCTATTGCCGAGCTCGCCAGCAAGACCGATGACATCGAGAAGCTGAAGCATCAGAATATCGAGGCCAGCCGACGCTACACCCACGAGAAAATGGCCAATCTCGATGGTCAACTCTGGGTGGAAATGGCCTTCAGCCACGCCCTGTTCGCCCAGAAACTGGGAGTCCCGATGTGGCAGCTGCTGGCTGCCAATGCGCACACGCACGACTTTGCCGTGAGCAAGATGCGCGAGAAGCTTCCCAATGACGTGGATCGGTATCAGCAGTTGGCGCGCGCCACGGCCCAGGTCATGGTGATCGAGGCCGAGATCATGGCGTTTGCCATCAACACCATGACCCAGCAGGACGCCCAGAAGGTGCGGATCGCGCAGACCGCCAGCTTCAAGCAGACGGTTGATGGCGAGTTGCAACAGGCATCGCATCTGGGCAGCGGCCTGAAGAATCAGGTCGTCAACGCATCCGAAGCCGCACGCCAGATGCTGGGCCGCTCGTCCGAGGTCGCCGCCGCCGCCGAACAATCCGCCATCGCCATGCGCGAGGCGGCGCAGACGGCTGCCGGCCTGATCCGTGCGATCGAGGAAGCCCGCAGCGAGGTCGAGGTCGCGGCCGATGTCGCCGAACGCGCCTCGCGCGAAGCGGGTCACGCCGTGGCCAGCACGCAGACGCTCTCGACCCATGCCGAATCGATCGAATCGATCCTCAGCCTGATCCGCGACATTGCGGGACAGACGAACCTGCTCGCACTGAACGCCACGATCGAGGCGGCGCGCGCGGGCGATGCCGGACGCGGCTTTGCCGTGGTCGCGCAGGAGGTGAAAAGCCTCGCCAATCAGACCGCGCGCGCGACCGACGATATTGCGCACAAGATCACCGCGATCCAGCAGGCCACGCGCGACACGGTCGCCTCGAACGATTCGGTGCGCGCCACGGTCAGCGAGGTGCAGTCGAGCGCCGACCGCATCCGCGAGGCGATGGAAATCCAGGCGCAGACCGTGACGATCATCACCGCTGCGGTCGACGAGACTGCGCTTGCGGCCGATTCGATGTCGAACACCATCGGCACGATCCGCATCGACACCGAAAGCCTGGCGAGCGAGATGGACAAGGTCGGTGCCGGGTTCAGCCATCTGCAGAACCAGCTGGTCGAACTGCGCAACCGATCGGATCGCTTCGCGGTCGAGATCGGCTTGGCCAAGAGCGCCTGACGCCGCCAAATCGCGTTGCAGCGATGGACCGCACCGCAGCGCGGCGATATGCTGACGCGCATGATCAGCGTCGAACAGAATATTCTCGTCACCGGCTCCAGCCGCGGCATCGGCCGCGCGATTGCCGACCTGCTCCACGAAGCCGGCCATCGGGTGGTCGGCCATGCGAGCCGTCCTTTCCCCGATGACAGCCCCGATGCGCCAGAATGGGACGTGGTCGCGGCCGATTTCGGCGATTTTCGCGGGCCCGACCTGCTCTGGCAGGAAGCGATCGATCTTCTCGACGGCCGCATCGACGTGCTGATCAACAATGCCGGCATCTTTGTCGCCAATCCGATCGAACGGGGCGATGCCGAATGGCTCGCCGCCTGGGACGAGACGATGACGATCAACCTCACCGCGAGCGCGCAACTGTGCCGCTTTGCCGTGCAGCATTTTCTCGACCACGCCAATGAGGGGCGCATCGTCAACATCGCCAGCCGCGCCGCCTATCGCGGCGACAGCCCGGCGCACTGGCATTATGCCGCGTCCAAGGGCGGCATGGTGGCGATGACCAAATCGATCGCGCGCGCCTATGCGGGCCATGGCATCTATGCCTTTGCCATCTGCCCCGGTTTCACCATGACCGGCATGGCGGAAGATTATCTGGCGAGCCGCGGCGGCGACAAGCTGCTCGCCGACATCCCGCTGGGCCGCGTCGCCATGCCCGACGAGGTCGCCACCATGGCCAGCTTCTGCGCCATCGACGCGCCGCCCTCAATGACCGGCGCCGTGCTCGACGTGAACGGAGCGAGCTACGTGCGCTAGGGGGTGGTCGAGAGGTTCGTCATCCTGAACTTGTTTCAGGATCCATCGTGCCCCGCACACCAAGGCCCAATCCGGCGAAATGGACCCTGAAACAAGTTCAGGGTGACGGATGGGATAAGTGGGGCAAGCACTGGCCAACATCCCGGCATCGCTTTATGGCCCCAGCAAACCCGAGGCACGAGGACCCCCGCATTGGACAACTGGAAAGTCACCATCCCCTGCACGCTCGCCGAGGCGCAGGCCGTGACCGAGGACATGACGCTCGACGACAGTACCTTCGGCAGCCCAAGCCTGGTGGCGAGCGAGGTCGATGCCTATGCCGATCCGCAGCTGCCCGGCAGCTGGGCGCTGCATGCCTATTTCACCGATGAACCCCAGGCTGAGTGGATCGAGACGCTGCGCGGCCTCGTCCCCAGCGCGGCGGGCGTGGCACTGAGCGCGGAATTGCTGCCCGACGAGGACTGGGTGACGCTGAGCCAGACCGGGCTCGCGCCGATCCGCGCCGGGCGCTTTCATGTCCATACGCCCGAAATGCCTGCGTCCGACGAACCGGGCGTGCGCAGTTTCGAGATTCCCGCGAGCCTCGCCTTCGGCACCGGGCACCACAACACCACGCGCGGCTGCCTGATGATGCTCGATTCGATGCAGGCCGCCGGGCTGCGTGTCACCAACCATATCGATATAGGCACGGGCACGGGGTTGCTCGCTTTTGCCGCGATGCACCTGTGGCCCGAGGCGCGCGCGATCGCGAGCGATATCGACCCGGTCTGCGGGCCTGCGGTCGAACATAATGCAGCGACCAACGGCCTTGCGATCGGCGACCAGCCCGGCGCACTGGCCATGGTGATTGCCGAGGGGCTGGAGGATACGCAGCTTCAGGCCCGCGCGCCTTATGATCTGGTGATCGCCAATATCCTTGCCGGACCGCTGATCGATCTCGCTCCCGATGTCGCGACGGTCACCGCGCCCGGGG
Organism: Blastomonas sp. CCH9-A1; assembly: GCF_001557175.1. Lineage (NCBI taxonomy): Bacteria > Pseudomonadati > Pseudomonadota > Alphaproteobacteria > Sphingomonadales > Blastomonadaceae > Blastomonas > Blastomonas sp. CCH9-A1. Next base: position 43,991 of record NZ_LSHM01000062.1, on the reverse strand, counting down.
GCCATGCGGTGCTGTCCGGCCTGCTCTGCACTCAGGCGGAAGCGGTGGCGGACGCCTATCGCGAACAGGGCTTTGCACTGGAAGGGCGACTGGACCTCGGCGACTGGACGGTATTGCGGCTGTGCAAGTCCGGCGGAGCCTGACTTACAGCCCCCTGGAGCCAAGGCCGTTCTCCGGCGAAAGCCGGAAGGCGGGGCTCGCATCCTCTTTCTTTTGCCCCACTCCGTCACCCCCGCGCAAGCGGGGGTCCCGCTTCTTCTCCAGGGTTGAGCGCAAGCGGGATTCCCGCGTTCGCGGGAATGACGGGGTGCAATGAAACTCGCCCGCACCCTGTTCGCCTGGCTGGCCCTGCTCCTGGGCCTCGTCTTTGCCGCGGGCGAGATCGGCGGCCTGTGGGGCACCAACACCGACTGGCGCGCGCCCGACAACGGCGTGACCATCTATGTCGAGACCAACGGCTTCCACACCGGCTTCATCCTGCCCGCCCGCGCCGAGGGGATCGACTGGCACCGCATCTTCCCGCCGACCGACCTTGGCGACAGCCGCTATCACGCCACCGGCGCGACCGATCACGTCGCGATCGGCTGGGGCGAGCGCGATTTCTATCTGAACACACCGGACTGGCGACAACTCGACCCCATGACGATGGCGCGTGCAGCGATCGGCAGCGACGCTACGCTGATCCACGTCTATCACATGAACCGCCCGCAAGAGGGCCGCTATGCCCGCAGGCTGGTGATCAGCCATGCCGCCTATCGCAGACTTGCCGACCGATTGATGCAGGACATCGCCTTTCCCGAGCGCGGCCCGCTCAAACCCATCCCCGGCTATGGCGGCGACGATGTGTTCTACGCAGCAACCGGGCGATATTCGCTCATTCATAGCTGCAACGCCTGGACCGGCGACCATCTTCGCGCCATCGGCGTGCGGATCGGCGCGTGGACCCCGGCCGAACATCATGTCATGCGCTGGTTTCCCGAAGTTTCGCCTCCAGAAACAATCGCTCCGCCCGCGCCGGATTGAGCGCGAGCGCCCTGCGATAGGCCGCTGCTGCGCCTTCGGGGTCGCCCCTCCGCGCAAGCAGATGCGCGCGCGCCGCGTGCCAGGGGCGATAACCCGCGAGCTTGTCGCCGCCCAGCATCTCGAGTGCAATGAGCCCTGCCTCGGCCCCCTCGACTTTCGACAGCGCGACGGCGCGGTTGATCGCGGTCACCGGTCCGGGTCGCAGCAGGCTGAGCAGATCGTAAAGCTTGAGGATCGCCGCCCAGTCGGTCCGAGCCTCGGCCTTGCGCCGCGCATGGGTGAGGTGGATCGCGGCCATCAGCTGGTACGGCCCGCTGCGCCCGATCGCCGCAGCGCTTCGCATCAGCCTCGCCGCCGAGCCGATCAACCGGTCGTCCCAGAGAGTGCAATCCTGTTCGCTCAGCGGGATCATCCGGCCATCACCATCCACCCGCGCCGCGCGCCGCGCCTCGGCGAATTGCACCAAAGCGGCCAACCCCAGCACCTCGGGGTCATCGGGCAGCAGTTCGGCGAGCATGTCGGTGAGCCGCAGCACCTCCGGCCCCAGATCGGCGGTCGGCTCGCTGCCTGCTGCATCCTGAAAGGCCAGCGCATAGCCAATCTCGAGCGTCGCCAGCACCGATTGCAGACGCTCGGCCCAGAGATGCGGCGGCGGCGTCTCGAACGGCACGCCCGCCTCGCGGATCTTGGCCTTGGCGCGCGTGAGCCGCTGGGCCATGGCGGGCACAGCCATCAGGAACGCTGCCGCGATCCGCTCGGTCGGCACGCCGCAGACCACGCGCAGCGTCAGCGCCGCGCGTGCCTCGGGCGCGATCGCGGGGTGGCAGCAGATGAAGATCAGCCGCAGCCGCTCGTCCGGGATCTGCTCGTCGAAAAGCTGGACGACAGCCATGTCCTCGCCCTCCGCTTGCTCGGGCTGCTCCGCGATGAGCTCGGCCAGCCGCGCCTCGCGCCGCAGCCGGTCGATGATCCGGCGCTTGCCCGCGACATGCAGCCAGCCGCCGAGATTGCAGGGCGGCGGCGCATCGGCGAAATGGCGCATGGCAAGCTCGGCCGCATCGGCAAAGCCATCCTCGGCCAGGTCCAGATCGCGGAACCGCGCCGCGAGCGCCGCCACGACAGCGGGCCGGGCCGCGATGATCGCCGCGCCCAGCCCGTCCGCGCTCATGCGTCGGGGCCGCTCATCGGCCAGATGGGGCGGATTTCGAGCGCGCCCTTGGGGATCGGGATGCGCTTGGCCCAAGCCAGCGCCTCGTCGAGATTGGCGACATCGATGATGTAGAAGCCGCCCAGCTCCTCATGGCTTTCCGAAAATGCCCCGTCGTGGATCTGGTGCTCCCCCATGTTCCAGCGGATCGTCGTCGCGGTCGAAGCGGGCTTCAGGCGCTCGCCCGAATAGCTGACTCCGGCGGCGACCAGCGCCTCGCCCAGCGCCATGTGCGCCGCCAGCGTCTCGGCGAGCAGCTTCTCGCCCTCGGGGCCTTCATAGACGCTCTCGTCCTCGTGGATCATCAGCATATACTGCATCATCATGTCTCCTCATCCGAACGGCCAAACGCGCGTTCTGCCCCATGACGAACGGCGATGGGCGGATTCGACAGCGGCCGAACTTTTTTAGCGCGACGACGCTGGAAGGACCTGGAACTTCACACCGAAGCCATGATCGCCGCCCATTCGGCCTCGTCGACCACGCGCACGCCGAGTTCCGCCGCCTTCTTCAGCTTCGAGCCCGCGCCCGGTCCGGCGACGACCAGATCGGTCTTGGCCGAGACCGATCCCGCCGCCTTGGCCCCCAGCCGTTCCGCCTGCGCCTTGGCCTCGTCGCGGCTCATCGTTTCCAGCTTGCCGGTGAAGACGATGGTCTTGCCGCTCCACTCGGTCTCGCGCGCGGTGGAGACGAACGCGGCGGGGCGGACCTCGGCGATCAGATCGTCGAAGACTTGCGCATTGTGCGGTTCGTGGAAGAAATCGCCCAGCGCCTCGGCGACGGCGGGTCCGATGCCATCGATCGCGGTGACCTCGGCGGTCGCCTCGATGCTGCCCTCTGCCAGCCTGCGGCCGATCGCACCCACCGCCTCGGCGCTGCCGAACGCCTTGACCAGATCCTTCGCGGTCACCGCCCCGACATGCCGGATGCCCAGCGCGAACAGGAAGCGGCCAGGGTCCGCGCCGCGCCGCGCCTCGATGCTGGCGAGCAGATTATCAACCGACTTTTCCTGCCAGCCCTCGCGCGCCAGAATCGCGCTGCGCTGCGCCTTTAGCCGGAAGATATCGCCGGGCAGCTTGATGAAGCCCGCGTCGAGAAACTCGGCAATCGTCTTTTCGCCCAGTCCGTCGATGTCGAGCGCGGCGCGGCTGACGAAGTGCTTCAACCGCTCGCGCTGCTGCGCGGGGCAGATCAGCCCGCCGGTGCAGCGGACATCGACCTCGCCCTCTTCGGCCACCGCCTCGCTGCCGCATTCGGGGCAGTGATCGGGGAAATGATAGGGCTCGCGCAGTTCGTCGCGGGTCAGGTTTTCGACCACCTGCGGGATGACATCGCCCGCGCGCTGCACCTTCACCCGGTCGCCGGGACGCACGCCCAACCGCGCGATCTCGTCGCGATTGTGCAGCGTGACGTTGGAGACGACCACGCCGCCGACGGTGACCGGCACCAGCCTGCCCACCGGGGTCAGCTTGCCGGTCCGTCCGACCTGGATGTCGATCGCCTGCAGCGTCGTCTCGGCGCGTTCCGCCGGGAACTTGTGCGCCAGCGCCCAGCGCGGGGCCTTGGCGACGAAACCCAGCCGCGCCTGCCAGTCGAGCCGGTCGACCTTGTAGACGACGCCATCGATATCATAGGGCAGGTCGGCACGCCGCCGCTCGATCTCGCGATAATGGGCGAGCAGGTCTTCCAATGTCTCGACCCGCACCAGCAGTGGCGAGACCGGCACGCCCATCGCGGCAATCGCCTGCATCCCCTCATGCTGCGTCGCGCCGGGCACCGCGCTCGCCACGCCCCAGCCATGCGCCAGAAAGCGCAAGGGGCGGGCAGCGGTGACCTTCGCGTCCTTCTGCCTGAGCGATCCGGCGGCGGCGTTGCGCGGATTGGCAAACAGCTTCTCGCCCCGTGCCTCCTGCGCGGCATTGAGCGCGGCAAAGTCCGCCTTGGACATGTAAACTTCGCCGCGGATTTCGAGGATGTCGGGGACCGCATCGCCAGCAAGTCGTTCGGGAATATCCGCAATTGTCCGCACATTGGCGGTGACATCCTCGCCCACCTCGCCATCGCCGCGTGTCGCCGCGCGCACGAGCTCACCATTCTCGTAACGCAGCGAGAGCGACAGCCCGTCGATCTTGTCCTCGGCGGTAAAGGCCAGCACCTCGCCTTCGGGCAGCGCGAGATAGCGCCGCACCCGGCCCACGAACTCGGCAATGTCCTCGTCCGAAAAGCCGTTATCCAGGCTCATCATCCGCTGCTCGTGCCGCACCTTGGCGAGCGGCGAGGATTCGACAGCCGCCCCCACCTGCCGGTTGGGACTGTCGGCGCGGATCAGATGCGGAAATGCCGCTTCCAGCTCATTGTTTCGCCGCACCAGCGCGTCATAGTCCGCGTCCGAAATCTCGGGCGAATCCTCGGCATGATAGAGCCGGTTGTGATGCGCGATTCTTTTGGCGAGCCGCTGCAGTTCGATCGCGACTTCGGCTTCGGTGAGGCTCTCGGTAGGTTTGGGGTCGGTCACGGCTGAGCCTCTCGTCGGTAATAGCTGGCCTGGCAATAGGGATCAGTGCGCCATCGTGCATGCCATTGCGGGTGGAGCCGCGCCAACAGCGCGTCCTGCGCTTCGAGCACGCGAGGGCCCATCTGGCTGGCATACGTCATCCCTTCGCGTGCCGTTTCGCAAGCCATATCGAACGTGACATGGTCGAACACCCAGTAGAGCATCTCGTCCAGATCACGGGTCATGCGGCTGTCAAACATCTGCCCGCGCTCGAAATAGCCCAGTTGCAGACCGCGATGATCGACATAGGCAAAAGGCGCGCCATTGTCGGGATAGCCGATCAGCGGCAGCAGCCGATCCCCAAGCCCAAGTTCGCGCGCCTTGGCGCGGATATGGTCATGCAACTGCTCGGTGGTCATCCCGGTATAAGGCGGCATATGGCTTGGTGCCTTGGCGGCGTCCACGTTTGTCTCCGCCATCGGGCCCGGGGATTCAACAGGCTCCGTGCGCGGTTCCGCTTCTGCTATTTGGGGGTCGCCCCTTCGAAAAATCCGCCGCGCCAGCAGGCCAAGTCCCAGCCCGACCGAGGCAACCAGCGCCCAGGGGATGATCGTGAAGATGCCGATATAGCCGACCGCAAGCAGCGCATTGCCCGGCGTCGCCGAGGGGTCGCCTGCGCCGACGGCCAGCAGCAGAACGAAACCTGCGGCCATGGCGATGATGGGCAGCAGCAGCCAGCCCAGCCCTGCGCGCCACAGCCAGCGGCGCGGCACCAGCAGCATCAGCGCCAGCGGCGCGATCAACAGCAGACTGACGAGCAGCCAGAAGCCGGGGGTGATCTCTTGCGGGTCGGCGATCAAGCCCATTGCCGACACTGCCCGTCACCGCGCATCACACCCCCTCCAGCAACCGATCGGCCTGCGCGCGCGCTTCGGGGGTGATTTCCGCGCCCGACAGCATCCGCGCGATTTCCTCCTTGCGGCCAGCATCGTCCAATGTGCGCACGCCGGTGCGCGCGACGGTGCCGTCGCTGGTCTTGGCGATCAGCAGGTGCTGGCTGCCGCGCGCGGCGACCTGGGGCGAATGGGTGACGACCAGCAGCTGCGTACCCCTGGCCAGCCGCGCCAGCCGCTCGCCGATCGCCGAGGCGACCGCGCCGCCGACGCCGCGATCGATCTCGTCGAAGATCATCGTCGCCGCCCCGCCCTGTTCGGCCAGCGCGACCTTCAATGCCAGGATGAAGCGCGAGAGCTCGCCTCCGGACGCAATCTTCATCAGCGGCGCGAAATCGCTGCCTGGATTGGTCGAGATGAGGAATTCGACATGGTCCATGCCGCTCGCCCCCCAGCGCGCCTCGTCGAGCGGCTGGACCAGGGTGCGGAAGCGCGCGGCGTCGAGCTTCAGGGGTTTCAATTCCGCCATCACCGCCGCATCGAGCGCCGCGCCTGCCTTTGCGCGTGCAGCGGACAAAGCCTCGGCCGCGGCGACATAGGCCGCGCGTGCCTTGTGCCGAGCCCGGTCCAATTCGGCGACATTCGCCCCGCCCGATTCGAGCGCGGCCCAATCCGCCTGCATCTTCTTGAGCAGATCGGGCAGCAGGTCGCCCGCGACATTGTGCTTGCGGGCGAGCGCGCGCAGATCGAACAGCCGTCGTTCGAGCTCGTCGAGCCGGACCGCGTCATAGGTCAGCGCCTCGGATGCCGCGCGCAGCTTGGCTTCGGCATCGTCGGCCTCGATCATCGCGCGGTCGAGCGCCTCCATCGCCTCGTCGAGCAGCGGGTGCTCCTCGGCAATCCGGCCGAGCTTGCGCGCCGCGCCGCGCAGCTGCGCCAGCGCGCCCTTCGATCCTTCGAAGGTCTCGAACAGCTCGGCGAGATCGCCCGAGAGCCGTTCGCCCTTCTGCATCGCGGCGCGCTCGCCTGCCAATTCCTCCTCCTCGCCCGGCTGCGGGCCGAACGCGGCGAGCTCTTCCAGATTATGCTCGAGCAGTTCGCGGTCGCGCATCGCGGTCTCGATCGCCTCGCTCGCCGCAACGAACGCCCGCTCCGCCGCCTGCCATTCGCGCCACGCCGCCGCGACGCCCGCGACATCGCAGCGCCCGAAACTGTCGAGCAGGTCGCGATGCCCCCTGGGGTTGATGAGGCCGCGATCGTCATGCTGGCCGTGAATCTCGACCAGCATCGCGCCCAGATCGCGCAGCAGCGCGGCGGACACCGGCTGGTCGTTCACGAACGCGCGGCTGCCGCCATCGGCGCGCACCTGCCGCCGGATCAGCAGCGGCTCGCCGGGTTCCTGCGCGATGTCGTTGTCGGCAAGCAGCGCGGCCACGCCAGCATGATCGCCCACGTCGAAACCCGCGATCACCAGCGCGCGCTCCGCCCCCTGGCGCACCAGGCCGCTATCGGCGCGCGCGCCCATGGCAAGGCCGAGCGCATCGAGCAGGATCGACTTGCCCGCCCCGGTCTCCCCGGTCAGCACGCCAAGGCCCGCATGGAAGTCCAGATCGAGCGCCTCGATCAGCACCAGGTCACGAATGGCGAGCGACAGCAGCATGTCCGTGCTTTAGACCATAGCAGGAACATCTGGAAACAGGCTTTTTGGTCGGGCGGGCGCAACGGCAGGGCGCGGGCAGCCGTATATCGGCACGCGGGACATTGACTTGTCCCGACACTGGCCATAGCCCGAGCAACTGGGGCAATACTGCGCAAGGATGACGACGCCGGGATGACCCTTTTGCTACAAATTTCCGCATCGAGCATCGCGCGATGAGTCTGGCCGCGCTGCCCTTTGCGCTGGCACTTGCATCGCTTCAGGCGGGAGGTGCGGAACCGGCACCCATCGCAGCGCCGATCGAGGCACCGGTCAAACCGGTCACACCGGCGGCCGCGCTGCCGCCCTGCCCGGCCATCGACCAGCTCGCTGCTGCTCCTGCCGAAACACCAGCCGCCGCTGCCGCCCCGGTGCAGGATGGCGCCATCGTCGTCACCGCGCGCCCCGATTCGCAGCCCGGCGATCCGATGCTGCAACTGAACGCCCAGTCGTTCGAGGTGGTGCAGGACGTCGACGAAGCGCTCGTCGGCCCGGTGGCGATGGCCTATAAGGATGCGGTGCCCAAGCCGGTGCGGCACGGCCTGCGCAATTTCCTGCGCAACCTCACTGAACCGATCGTGGCATTGAACTTCCTGCTGCAGTTGAAGCCGGGCAAGGCGGCGGAGACCGTGGGCCGGTTCGCGATCAACAGCACCATCGGCATCGGCGGGCTGTTCGACATCGCCAAGCGCGATCCGTTCAAGCTGCCCTATCGCCGCAACGGCTTTGCCAACACGCTCGGCTATTACGGTGTGGAGCCGGGCGCGTATCTGTTCCTGCCGCTGATCGGGCCAACCACGGTGCGCGATCTGGTGGGCGGCACGATCGACGGGCTGCTGCTCCCGAGCGTGGTCGGTGCGCCGTTCAACGACCCCTATTTCACCCTGCCCGCCGCGACGCTGAGCGCGCTGCAGGGGCGCATCCAGATCGACGAGCAGCTGAATGCGCTGCGCAACCAGAGCGGCGACCCCTATATGGCCGCGCGCGATTTCTACCTGAAGCGCCGCCAGGCCGAAATCGATGCGCTCAAGGGCAAGGTGCAATATCCCGATGCCGATCTTCCGTTCGTCAATCCGGGCACGGGTCGGACGATGGTGGTGCCGGTGGTGCCTGCGGCGCCGGGGTTGAACTGCGCGCCGGTGGGTTAAGGCCAAGGTGTTTGTCGCCTAAACACCTCCGCTCAGCCTGAGCCTGTCGAAGGCCCCACACAGACCGTCCGAAAAATTCATTCGTCACCCCCGCGCACGCGGGGGTCCCGCTTTTTCCAATGCTCAGCGCAAAAGCGGGATTCCCGCGTTCGCGGGAATGACGAGAGTTAAGACGCAGGCTTCGGCGCGGGGCCTTCGACAGGCTCAGGCTGAGCGGACATTTGGGCGGTTCAACGCCTGCACATCCGCCGGGCTCACGCCCCCTGCAACAGCCCTTCCCTGGCGATCTTCTCGCGCCACACTAGCGGCGCGAGCTGGTGGACGTTGTTGCCTTCGCTGTCCACCGCGACGGTGACCGGGAAATCGCTGACCTCGAACTCGTAGATCGCTTCCATCCCCAGATCGTGGAAGCCCACCACCGTGCTGCCCTTGATCGCGCGCGCGACGAGATAGGCCGCGCCGCCCACTGCCATCAGATAGGCGCTCTTGTGGTCGCGGATCGCATCGACCGCCGCCGGGCCACGCTCGGCCTTGCCGACCATCGCGAGCAGGCCCTGTTCCAGCATCATGCGGGTGAACTTGTCCATGCGGGTCGCGGTGGTGGGGCCGGCGGGGCCGACAATCTCTTCGCCCACCGGATCGACCGGGCCGACATAATAGATCACGCGGCCGCGGAATTCGACCGGCAGCGGCTCACCCTTGGCCAGCATGTCCTGGATGCGCTTGTGCGCCGCGTCGCGCCCGGTGAGCATCTTGCCATTGAGTAGCAGCCGGTCGCCCTGCTTCCAGCTCTGCACGACCTCCGGCGTCAGCGAATCCAGATCGACGCGGATCGCCGCCTTGTCGGGCGTCCAGTTGACATCGGGCCATTGGTCGAGCTTGGGCGCTTCCAGATAGGCCGGGCCCGAACCATCGAGCGAAAAATGCGCATGGCGCGTCGCAGCGCAATTGGGGATCATCGCGACCGGCTTGCCCGCGGCATGGCAGGGCGCGTCCATGATCTTGACGTCGAGAATGGTCGACAAGCCCCCCAGCCCCTGCGCGCCGATGCCGAGCGCGTTGACCTTGTCGAAAATCTCGATCCGCATCGCTTCCAGATCGTTCTGCGCCCCGCGCTCCTTCAGCGGCCCCATGTCGATCGGCTCCATGAGCGCCTTTTTGGCGAGCAGCACCGCATGTTCCGCCGTTCCGCCGATGCCGATGCCGAGCATGCCCGGCGGACACCAGCCCGCACCCATTTGCGGAATCATCTCGAGCACCCAGTCGACGATATTGTCGCTGGGGTTCATCATCTTGAACTTGGACTTGTTCTCGCTGCCGCCGCCCTTGGCCGCAACGTCGACATGCACGTGATGGCCCGGCACCATCTCGACATGCAGCACGCAGGGCGTATTGTCCTTGGTGTTGCGGCGGGTGAAGGCAGGATCGGCGAGCACCGAGGCGCGCAGCTTGTTGTCCGGGTGCAGATAGGCGCGGCGCACGCCCTCGTCGACAATCTCCTGCAGCGAGCGCGACGTATCGTCGAGGCGGCAGTCCATGCCCCATTTGACGAACACGTTGACGATTCCGGTATCCTGGCAGATCGGGCGATGCCCTTCGGCGCACATGCGGCTGTTGGTGAGGATCTGCGCGATCGCGTCCTTGGCCGCGGGCGACTGCTCCGCCTCATACGCCTTACCGAGCGCGCGGATATAATCCATCGGGTGGTAATAGCTGATGAACTGCAGCGCGTCGGCGACGCTCTCGATCAGGTCGGCGGCTTTGATGGTCACGGTCATGGCATTCCCCCAAGCTGGACGCGCTCTTGCAAGGCGCTGGCGGATGAATTGCGACCGTCTCTATTGTGGGCGCGACGCTATCGCAAGCCGGGGCACAAGGGAATCTGTCATGTTCTCAGCGCATTTGCCAGAATGCCCTGATCGGCTTATTATCTGCACCCGGATGCGTGAAACACGGTGATCTCCCTGCCGTAGCACTGGCCTTGCCAGGAGCGCGTGCGAGGAACTCGGGAGGCCTCGCCACGCATCCACCCCTTGCCACCAGATGTGCTCCGCAGTCTTTTGCACAGCCCCAAATTTGCCGTGCACAAGCCTGTGGAGAGGAAATTGTGGGCAAGCCGCATTTGCCCTCTTGCGATTTTTCGGACCGGCTTTTTTCCGCGCGTCGCGCCGCCTCGGTCCGGTTGCATCAGCGACGAGTGGAATCCCACGCGCGACGAACGGTTGGCCTAATTAACCATTTACCCTCTTGCGCCGGAATCAGGAAACGGCACTATAGGTAGTGGGGCATGCGGACGGGGCATACCAATACCAGTGGTTCAATCGAAGCGCGGGGGCAGACATCGGCTTCCACGTCAAGGGCGTTTTACCCCTTTTCGACGCATCACTGGGGATAAGTTTTCCCCCGTCGCGGGCCACAAGATGCTATACGGGACGCTTGCGCCCCGAGTCGAACAATTGCGGAACAAAGTTTCCCATCAACGGTCTTACGGGGGCGTCATGGATTTCAGAGATACGGGCAAGGGTAGCGCAGACGATATGGGTGAAGCAGATGTACTGGACGCAGCCGCAAAGACGGATTCGGGCGCAAAAATCGCGTCGGGCGAGGCCAATTCTGCGGAAATGGCGCTGATCGCCATGGCCGCCACCCAGGCTGCTGCCGCCGCCAAGCCCGCAGAGGCTCTGGACAGCAAGGCCGTCGCCGCGCGCCGGTTCCATGTCGTGACCGACAAGAGCCGCGATGTGCTGCTCACCGATTTCGGCAAGGAGACGCTGGAAGACCGCTATCTGCTGCCCGGCGAATCTTATCAGGACCTGTTCGCGCGCGTGGCGGATGCCTATGCCGACGATCAGGAGCACGCCCAGCGGCTCTATGATTATATCTCCAAGCTGTGGTTCATGCCCGCAACACCGGTGCTGTCGAACGGCGGCACGGGCCGGGGCCTGCCGATCAGCTGCTATCTCAACAGCGTCGATGACAGCCTTGAGGGCATCGTCAACACCTGGAACGAGAATGTCTGGCTCGCCTCGCGCGGCGGCGGCATCGGCACCTATTGGGGCAATGTGCGCGGCATCGGCGAGCCGGTCGGCCTCAATGGCAAGACCAGCGGCATCATTCCGTTCGTGCGCGTGATGGATTCGCTGACCCTCGCGATTTCGCAAGGTTCGCTGCGCCGTGGCTCGGCCGCCTGTTATCTCGATGTCTCGCATCCGGAGATCGAGGAGTTCCTCGAAATCCGCAAGCCTTCGGGCGATTTCAACCGCAAGGCGCTGAACCTGCACCATGGCGTGCTGCTGACCGACGAGTTCATGGAAGCGGTGCGCGACGGCGCGGACTTCAACCTGAAGAGCCCCAAGGACGGCAGCGTTCGCGGCACGGTGAATGCGCGCGCGCTGTTCCAGAAGCTGGTGGAAACGCGCCTCGCCACCGGCGAGCCCTATATCGTGTTCAACGATACCGTGAACCGCATGATGCCCGCGCATCACCGCGAACTCGGCCTCAAGGTCTCGACCTCGAACCTGTGCAGCGAGATCACCCTGCCCACGGGCCGCGATCACCTGGGCAACGACCGCACCGCCGTGTGCTGCCTGTCCTCGCTCAACATCGAGACCTGGGACCAGTGGCACGACGACAAGCGCTTCATCGAGGACGTGATGCGCTTCCTCGACAATGTGCTGCAGGACTATATCGACCGCGCCCCGCCCGAAATGGCGCGCGCCCGCTACAGCGCGATGCGCGAGCGTTCGGTCGGCATGGGCGTGATGGGCTTCCACTCGTTCCTCCAGGCACGCGGCCTCGGCTTCGAATCGGCGCTCGCCAAGTCGTGGAACATGAAGATCTTCAAGCACATCGCGGCCAAGGCATCCGAGGCCTCGATGCTGCTCGCCAAGGAACGTGGCCCCTGCCCCGATGCCGCCGACCAGGGCGTGATGGAGCGCTTCAGCTGCAAGATGGCGATCGCGCCGACCGCGTCGATCTCGATCATCTGCGGCGGCACCAGCGCGTGCATCGAGCCGATCCCCGCGAACATCTATACCCACAAGACGCTCTCGGGCAGCTTCGTGGTCAAGAACCCGTATCTGGAAAAGCTGCTGCGCGAAAAGTCGAAGGATTCGACCAATGTGTGGAACTCGATCCTCGAAAAGGGCGGCTCGGTCCAGCATCTCGACTTCCTGAGCGCGGAGGAAAAGGACGCGTTCAAGACCAGCTTCGAGATCGACCAGCGCTGGCTGCTCGAACTGGCCGCCGACCGCACGCCGTACATTGACCAGGCGCAGTCGCTGAACCTGTTCATCCCGGCGGACGTGGACAAATGGGACCTCTTGATGCTGCACTTCCGCGCGTGGGAACTGGGCATCAAGTCGCTCTATTATCTGCGCTCCAAATCGGTCCAGCGCGCAGGCTTTGCCGGCGGCGTCGAGGCGGACAACACCATCGACGCACCCAAGTTCGAGCTCGGCGAAACAACGGATTACGACGAGTGCCTGGCCTGCCAGTGAGCAATTCCCTCTCCCACCGGGAGAGGGAGGGAGCCGCGCAGCGGCGGAAGGGTGAGGGTGAAAGGCGGGCAGCCATGCGCACCTATCGCAATCAGCCTTCCGGCACTGTCCCCCGCGCCCGCCAGTTGCGCCACGATGCCACCGATGCAGAGCGCGCTTTTTGGCTGGCGTTACGCGAGAATTTCCCGGCTGCGCGGTTTCGCAGACAAGTGCCGATCGGGCCGTATTTCGCGGATTTCCTCAGCTTCCGGGAGAAGCTGGTGATCGAAGTGGACGGCGGCCAGCACGATCAGCGGGCAGAATATGACGCGGCCCGGACGCGCTTCATCGAAGCGCAGGGCTACCGGGTCATCCGGTTCTGGAACAGCGATGTGCTGCCCGACCCGGAATATGTTGTGAACGCCATATCCCTCTCCCTCAAGGGAGAGGGAAGGAGCGACGAAGTCGCGGAAGGGTGAGGGCGACAGCCTGATCCCCACCGCATCACCCTCACCCTCCCAGGCTGCGCCTGGGCCCCTCCCTCTCCCACTGGGAGAGGGGAATTCGGAGTAACTCGATGTCGTTGTTAGAAGCCCGCACGCAGTACAAGCCCTTCGAATATCCCTGGGCCTATGATTTCTGGAAGCGCCAGCAGCAGATCCACTGGATGCCCGAAGAGGTGCCGCTCGGCGAGGATTGCCGCGACTGGGCGCAGAAGCTGTCCGACCATGAGCGCAACCTGCTGACCCAGATCTTCCGCTTCTTCACCCAGGCCGATGTCGAGGTGCAGAATTGCTATCACGAAAATTATGGCCGCGTGTTCAAGCCGACCGAGGTCAAGATGATGCTGACCGCGTTCAGCAACATGGAAACCGTGCACATCGCCGCCTACAGCCATCTGCTCGACACCATCGGCATGCCGGAAAGCGAATATGGCATGTTCCTCGAATATGAGGAGATGAAGGCCAAGCACGATTATCTCGCGACCTTCGGCGTCGACAGCGACCAGGACATCGCGCGCACGCTCGCCATGTTCGGCGGCTTTACCGAAGGGCTGCAGCTGTTCGCCAGCTTCGCGATGCTGATGAACTTCCCGCGCTTCAACAAGATGAAGGGCATGGGCCAGATCGTCAGCTGGTCGGTGCGCGACGAGAGCCTGCACTGCGAAGGCATCATCCGCCTGTTCCACGCCTTCTGCGCCGAGCGCGGCTGCCTGACCAAGGCAGTGAAAGAGGACATTATCGACTGCTGCCAGAAGACCGTGCGGCTGGAAGATGCGTTCATCGACCTGGCATTCGAACAGGGCCCGGTCAGCGGCATGACGGCGAAGGAGATCAAGCGCTATATCCGCTATATCGCCGACTGGCGCCTGAGCCAGCTTGGGCTGCCTGCGATCTACATGATCGAGGACCACCCCCTCCCTTGGCTCGCCCCGCTGCTCAACGGCGTTGAGCACGCCAACTTCTTCGAAACCCGCGCAACGGAATATTCGAAGGGCGCAACCCGCGGCAACTGGAACGACGTGTGGAGCGCCTTCGACAAACGCCAGAAGAAGAGCGCCGCCAACGAGGTCGCCGTGGTCGACGACAGCGAGGACATGTTCAAGCAGGCGGGGATTGCGGCGGAGTAATCACACCGGTGATCGAGTTCGATCCGGTGAAGAACAATATCAATATCCATGAGCGTGGCCTGCCCTTCCAGCTCGCGGCCCTGCTTTTCGATGGCCCTTTCATCGAGGAGCAGGACAGCCGGCAGGATTATGGCGAGCCACGCTTCATTGCGACAGGCCCTATCGCGGCTTTGGGCGACCGCGTCTTTGTGGTAGTCTATACATGGCGCGGCACCAACCGTCGCATCGTCAGTTTCCGGAAAGCCAATGACCGCGAAGTCAAAAGATACCGAGCAAGTCTCCCGCGATGAGGCCTTGGCCTTTGCCAGGAAATGGGCGACGCCGGAAAATATGGCGCGGCTCGACGCGGTGACAGACGACGACATCGCGCGGCAAATTGCTGCAGATGCTGACACGGCTCCGGAGCTCACTGACGACTGGTTCGAGAACGCACGGCTGGTCATCCCGCTCAAGAAGCCGCGCGCAGCTTAGCACCAAATCGGACCCATTTTGCGGTGATCCGGAGCATTTCGGACCAACCCCGCCTGCAGGTTCCTTCGCCGCCTCGCTAGATTAATGCGAGGAAAGGAGCCTCGATCATGCCCAGCTATATCGTCAACAAGCAAGCCCAGTCCAATGGCGACCATGAGGTGCATAATGCCTCAGACGATTGCCCCTATATGCCAAACGTCTCCAATCGGCTCGATCTGGGATATCACGATAACTGCCATGGCGCTGTGAAAAAGGCCAAGGAGACCTATGCGCAATCCAATGGCTGCTATTACTGCTGCCCCGCCTGCCACACGAGCTAACCTTATCCCCGCTCTCCCATGGTGATCAGCCTGATCCCCGCGCGCTGGGTCGCGTAGCTCCATAGCCAGTTGACGATCACCGCGGCGCGGTTGCGGAAGCCTGCCAGGAAGCCGATGTGCACCGCGCCCCATAGCCACCACGCCGGGGCGCCGTGCAGGCGGAGCCAGCCGAAATCGGCGATCGCGCTTTTGCGGCCGATTGTGGCGAGGCTGCCCTGATGGCGATAGATAAAGGGCGCGTCCGCCGGTTTGCCGCGCAGCTCCTGCCCGATCAGCCGGGCGACATGCTGGCCCGCCTGTTTGGCGGCGGGCGCGAGGCCGGGGACGGGCTTGCCCTGCCAGCCGAGGCTCGCCGCGGCATCGCCGATCACAAACACATTGCCCTGGCCCGCGACGCGCAGGCACGGATCGACCGTCACCCGGCCCGAGGGATCGGTGGCAGCATTCAGCCAGCGTCCGGCGGGCGAGGCGGCGACGCCGGCGGCCCAGAGCACGGTCTCGCTCTCGATCGCCTCCTCGCCGATCAGCACGCGCTCGGCCTCGATGCCGGTCACGCGCGCGTCGAGCCGGATCTCAACGCCCAGCCGTTCGAGCGAATGGGCAGCCTCAGCGGACAATTCGGGCGGAAAGGCGGGCAGGATGCGGTCGGCGGCCTGGACCAGGATCACCCGGGCATCGGCGGGATCTATGCTGCGATATTCATGCTCCAGCCCGTGCCGCGCCAGTTCGGCGATAGCGCCAGCCAGCTCGACCCCGGTCGGCCCCGCACCGATGATGACGAAAGTGAGCAGCCGCCGCGCGCGCGCAGGATCGCCGCAGCTTTCGGCCTTTTCGAACGCGCCGAGCAGCGCGGCGCGCACCGCGATGGCGTCTTCCACGCGCTTGAGGCCGGGGGCGAAGGGTGCCCAGTCGTCGCGACCGAAATAGCTGTGCGTCGCGCCGGTGGCGAGCACGAGATAGTCGTAAGCGAGCGCGTTGCCGCCAAAGCCGATGGTGCGCTGGGCCGCGTCGACCCGGTCGACCTCGCCGAGCAGCACGCGCACATTGCCGTCGGCGCGGAACAGCTGGCGGATGGGGATGGCGACATCGGCAGGCGAGAGCGCGGCGGTCGCGATCTGGTAAAGCAAGGGCTGGAACAGGTGATAATTCTGCCGGTCGATCAGCGTGATCCGCACCGGCAGGCGGCGCAAAGCCAGCGCGCAGGCGAGCCCGCCAAAGCCGCCGCCGACGATCACGACATGCGGCCAGTCATCAGGCACCATGCCGGGCTTTGCATCGCGCAGCACGTTCGCCTGCAGCC
Source organism: Blastomonas sp. CCH9-A1 (assembly GCF_001557175.1). Taxonomy (NCBI): domain Bacteria; kingdom Pseudomonadati; phylum Pseudomonadota; class Alphaproteobacteria; order Sphingomonadales; family Blastomonadaceae; genus Blastomonas; species Blastomonas sp. CCH9-A1. The sequence continues at coordinate 27,331 of NZ_LSHM01000062.1, read as the reverse complement.
AGGCCGCGATGACTGCATCGATCGAGGCGCGCCCACTGCCATGGGCGATGAAAAGGCCGAGCGTCGCCATCGCCAGCAGTGGCAGGCCCGCGCCATAGCCCATCAGCATCGCCCCCTGCAGCCCCAGGATCGCGAGCAGCGACACCAGCGGCATGGCGAACCCGGCGAGCATCAGCAGCGCGTAGAGCGCGGCGCTGGCAGGCGGCAGCGCCGCGAAGCTGGCGAGCGGCAGCAGCACCTGCGGCTCGGGCAAGGCGAGCCATCCCGCGTGCACCACTAGCGCCAGCGCGAGCCAGAGCCGCAGACCGGCGAGATACCAGGGCGCGGCATGGCGGGTCAGCGCCTCGCCCGCCGCGATCAGCAAAGGCGCGAGCGGAACCGCGCTGCCTTTCAGCCCGCGCGCCAGCAGCCGGTCGAGCGACAGCGCCCCTGCGCCGCGCATCGCGTACCAGCCCATCAGCGCGATGGTAAACAGTTGCGTGTCGGTCGGCAGATAGCCGAGCTGCGCGACCAGCATCAGTGCGCCCACCGCCAGCGCCGCGCCGCGCGTCATCAGCCCCAAAGCGAGCAGCACCGCACCGCCGAGTTCTATGCTGAGGCCCAGAGCGGCGGCATAAGGCGGCGACAGGAAGCTCACAGGATATTCCTGGCTCGCCAGGGTGAGCGCGCGCTCCCAGTCCATCAGCTTGACCAGGCCCGAGGCGAGCAGTCCTTGCGCGATGATCAGCCGCACGGCCAGATCGAACAGCGGGCGCGCCGAGGCGATCAGCGCGGCATAGAGCTTGAGCCAGACGCGGAAGGTTATGCGCAGCGCCGGCGGAAGCGGGCGCGGCTGCACCCCCTTCGCCTTGCCCTTTACTGTGGCAGCCTCCATCCCCGCGCATCCCGATTGCGTGCACCCGCTAACGGGTTCGCTTGGGCGGGACGATCGTTACACGGATGGAGCGTCCGGCTCGGGCACGCGCAGCGTCGCGAGCGCGGCGAGCGCTAGCACGGCCGCCGCGAAGGCCATGGTCCAGACCGGCTCGGTCGGGAAGAACGCCTTGAGCAGGCTGCCCATCACCGTCGCCACCAATAGCTGTGGCAGCACGACGAAGACGTTGAACAGCCCCATGAAGATGCCGAGCTTCGATTGCGGCAGGCTGGAGGCGAGGATGGCATAGGGCATGGCGAGGATCGACGCCCAGGCAATGCCGATGCCGATCTCGCTGACGATCAGAAGGTTGGCATCACGGATGAACAGGAAGCTTGCGAACCCGGCCGCCCCGCAGAGCAGGCACAGGGCATGCGTGCGCACCTTGCCGATGCGCGCGGCGAGCCAGGGCAGCAGAGTCAGCGCCGCGATTGCCGCGATGCCGTTATAGATCGCGAACAGCACGCCTACCCAGTTGCCCGCCTCGTTATAGGCCGGGCTCGCCGCATCGGTCGCGCCGAACACGGTCTGCGCGACCACCGGGGTGGTGTATATCCACATGATGAACAGCGACGACCAGCTGAAGAACTGCACCAGCGACAGCCGCTTCATCATCGGCGGCATGCCCGAAAAATCGCCGACGATAGCGCCGAGCAGACTGTTGTCGCGCCCTGCGCGCGCCATGCGGATCGCGATCAGGCTGGCCAGGCCATAGCCGGCGAGCAGCCCGCCGAGCAGGTACAGCTCCTTCTCGAGATCGAAGCTTCCCACCAGAACGATGACGACCGCCCCTGCGGCGATCCAGGCGATGGCGCTGGTGAGCGTCCGCGTGGCGAGCGCACGGATCGGCTGGGCATCGGGCGCATCGGGCGCGCCTTTCGCAAAGGCGCGCATTTCCTCAGGGCTGTATTCGCGCGTGGTGACGATCGTCCAGAGCACTGCGACGAACAGCGCGACCGCGCCGAACCAGAAGCTGATCCGCACCGTATCGGGCACCTGGCCCGCAGGCGCGGTGTTGGCGATACCGAGATCGGTCAGCAGATAGGGGAAGAGCGATCCCGCCACCGCGCCCGCACCGATGAACGCGGTCTGGATCGCATAGCCCATGGTATGCTGGTCCTTGCGCAGATTGTCGCCGACAAAGGCGCGGAACGGCTCCATCGAGATGTTGAGCGACGCATCGAGAATCCACAGCATCATTGCGGCGAGCAGCAGCGATTGCGACAGCGGCATGATCACGAGCGACAGCGCCGCGAGCACGGCTCCGGCGAGAAAATAGGGGCGGCGGCGGCCGAGCCGGGTCCAGGTGCGGTCCGAATAATGGCCGACGATCGGCTGGACGAGCAGGCCGGTGAGCGGGGCAGCGATCCACAAGGCGGGCAGGTTGTCGAGGCTTTCGCCCAGCGACTGGAAGATGCGGCTCATGTTCGCATTCTGCAGCGCGAACCCGATCTGGATGCCGAAGAATCCGAAGCTCAGGTTGAACAGCTGCCAAAAGCTCTTGCGCGGTTTTTCCGCGATCATGCGCCTCTCCCTGGATGTCCGCCTTATGCTGTTCGCGGGGTTCCTGGCCCGAACCGTGGCAGAGCGCCCGTCAGCGCACAACCGCAGCGCATACGTATACTTGGCAGCGCGCGTTCAGCCGCTGGAGCCGCGCACGATCAGCTGGGTTGGCAGCATATAGGGCTCGACCGCCTGCCCGCGGATCTTGCGCAGCAGCGTATCGACCAGCGCCTCGCCCGCCGCCTTCACATCCTGGCTGACCGTGGTGAGCGGGGGGTTGGTGAAGCTCGCTGCGGGAATATCGTCGAACCCGACCAGAGCGACATCGCCGGGGACGGACAGGCCCGCCTCGGCGAGCGCGCGCATCGCGCCGATCGCGATCAGGTCGGACGCGGCGAAGATCGCATCAAATGCCGTCCCAGAGCTGAGCAGCGCCTGCACCGCCTCGTGCCCCGCCTCTTCGGAGGTGACGGAATCGCGCTGCAGCGCCGGATCGGCCTCCAGCCCTGCCTCGGCCAGCGCATCGCGATAGCCGCGCCAGCGGTCCTCGAACTCGGGCGCATGGCTCGATGCGATACCGATGAACGCGATCCGCCGTCGCCCGCGCGCGATCAGGTGGCGGGTCGCGGCATAGCCTCCGCTGCGGTTCTCCGACCCCAGGGTGATGCCCGGCTCGTTCGCCATCGGCGATCCCCAGCGCACGAAATGCGTGCCCTGCTGCACCAGATGCGTCAGTCGCGCGCGATAGTCCTCGTAATCGCCATAGCCCAAGAGGATGATGCCATCGGCCTTGTGGCTGTCCTGATAATCAACATGCCAGTCGCTGGAGAGCTGCTGGAACGAGATTAAAAGGTCGAACCCGGCGCGCGAGGCGGTGCGCGTGATCGATCCGAGCATCGCCAGGAAGAACGGGTTGATCATCGAATCGTCGGGCGTCGGGTCCTCGAAGAACAGCAACGCGAGCGTGTTCGCCTGTTGCCGGCGCAGCGACGAGGCGTTCTTGTCGACCGAATAATTGAGCTGCGCGGCGATCGCCTGGATGCGCCGACGCGTCTGTTCACTGACCGCCGGATTGCCGCTGAGCGCGCGCGAAACCGTGGGTTGCGAGACGCCCGCCAGCTGTGCGATGTCGAATGAGGTTGGCCTGCGTCCCATCCTGCCCCTTAGCGTCCAGTGGCCTGCAAAACCCCGATTTTTTAAGGCTCTTTGCGACCTTTCAGCCTGAATACGTATGCGTATGCCTTTTGCAATCGTGGTGCAAAGGTTATTCAAACTGCCGACCGGTTCACCTGAAAACCGGCGGCCCTGGACTTTTTCCAGACGCCAGAAATCATCCCCGCCACTGCCGCGCGGGGCCCCTGGGGAGAGTGATCATGAAAGCGATTTTTCGCGCCCGTCGACTGCGCCTTGCGTCCGGCCGCACCAGCCTTGCCGCCCTGTCCACCGCGCTGATGATCGGTGCTGCCAGCCCCGGGCTCGCGCAGAGCGCCGATGCCGACCAGCCGCAGGGCACCGCCGAGATCGACGAGGAAGGCGGCGTCATCGTCGTCACCGGTTTCCGCGCCAGTGTCGAAAACTCGATCGCCGCCAAGCGCGAGAGCAACTTCATCGTCGACATCGTCACCGCCGATGACATTGCCGGTCTTCCCGACGTATCGATCGCGGAATCGCTGGCGCGCCTGCCCGGCGTGACCTCGCAGCGCACCGGCGGCCAGGCGAGCGCGATCAACATTCGCGGGCTTTCGCAGGACCTCGTCTCGGCGACGCTCAACGGCCGCGAACAGGTCGCCACCAGCGGCAACCGCGTCATCGAATTCGACCAGTATCCCTCGGAACTGATCAACCAGGCCGCGGTCTACAAGACGCCGCTCGCCAGCCATATCGAAGGCGGCATCGCGGGCAAGGTCGAACTCAAGACCGTGCGCCCGCTCGACAATGCCGACGCCTTCAAGGCGACCGTCAACCTGCGCGGCCTGTACAATGACCGCGCCAGCGAAAGCCCGGACGTCTCGTCCTATGGCTATCGCGTGTCCGGATCGGTCCAGGCCAAGCTGCTCGACGACACGCTCGGCATCGCGTTGGGTTATGCACGGCTCTACCAGCCCAACGTCGCGACGCGCTTCGTGCAGTTCGACTTCCCGATCCCCGGCACCAACGGATCGCCCACCCGCGACCTCAATGGCGATGGCGTTGCGGACTCGCTCAATTTCGGCTTCGAGGGCATCCAGTTCGGCGGACGCGAGACCCGCGATGCGGCAATCGGCGTGATCCAGTGGGAGCCGAGCGATCGCCTCCGCGTGCTGATCGACGGCTATTATTCGCGCTTCAAATCTGACGTGCAGCGTCGCGGCCTGCGCGTCGTGTCGCCGCAATCGGGCGATAACCAGTTCATCAACCCGGTGATCGCCAACAATGCGCTGATTGGCGGGCGCATCGTCAACCAGGTGGGCTCGAACGGCTTCGGCTTTGGTCTCGGCACCGAGCTGGTCAATCAGGACGAAAGCCGCCGCGACGAGCTGTACACCATCGGCGGCAACCTGGCCTATGACTTCAGCGACCGCGTCACGCTCGCCGTCGATGTCGGCTATTCGAAGGGCACCAGCTTCTTCAACAACGCCGGCATCAACCTGCGCCCCTATGTGAACACGCCCACCGGCCTTCGCCGCGCGGATTCGATCCCGGGGCTGATCTCGGTCGACTATCAGCTCAACGGCACGCGTCTTCCGACCATCCGCTCGATCAGCTCGAACTTCACCGATGTCGATCCGGCGGGCGGCGGCTTCTTCCTCGACGGCCAGTTCCTGGTGCCGCAGGCGGATAGCGACGAGCTGTTCGCGACCGCAGCCGACCTGGTCATCCGCTTCGACGAGGCCAATTTCCTCGACGCACTGCGCTTCGGCTTCCGCTATGCCGACCGCCGCGGCGACCGCCGGGTGACTTCGTTCAACACCTTCGGCATTCCCGGCAGCCCGCTGGCAGTGCCCGGAAATCTGGTCAAGCAGGCCGGCTTCTCGGGCGGCTATGCGGCAGCGGGCCTGCCCGGCTTTGCGGTGGTCGATATCGATGGCGCGTTCAATCTCGCCTTCGGCAACACGCTGGGCGTGCGCCAGCCCACCGACCAGATCGCGTTCGATTTCACCATCGACCAGAGCTTCCGGATCGATGAAGAGACCTATGCGGGCTATGCCCAGCTCGATTTCGATACCGAGCTCGGCGGCCTGCGCTTCCACGGCAATATCGGCGCGCGCTATGTTCGCACCGACCAGAGCTCGACCGTCAATTTTGCCGACCCGAACCTGGTCGACAACCCCGCCACCCCGCCGCCGGCACGCGAGAACCGTCGTCCGGTAACGCGCGGACGCACGTTCAACGACTTCCTGCCGGCCGTGAACCTGATCCTGGACCTGTCGGACCGCGACATTCTGCGCATGAGCTACAGCCGCCAGATCTCTCGCCCGCGCTTCTTCGAGCTGCGCGGTTCGATCAGCGTCAATACCGGATCGGACGGCAACACCAGCGGCGGCGGCGGCAACCCCGAGCTTTCGCCCTATCGCGCCAACCAGTTCGACCTCGCTTATGAGCACTATTTCGGCAATTCGGGCGTGTTCGCGGTCAGCGCCTATTACAAGGACCTCGAATCGTACATCATCAACGGCACGATTCCGCAGTTCAACTATGTCGAAAACGGCATCATCCCGCCGCCGATCCCGGGCACCAACATTCCCGGCAACGCGGTGGGCAGCTTCTCCTCGCCGATCAATGGCGACGGCGGCTATGTCTATGGCTTCGAATTCCAGTTCTCCAAGACCTTCGTCGAACTGCCCGCTCCGTTCGATGGTCTTGGGGTTCAGCTGAACTATGCGTACAGCAAGAGCGATCTGGAATTCCCCAGCGCGACCAGCGGCGCGTCGATCAACCTGCCGCTGCCGGGCCTGTCCGAGCACGTGTTCAACCCGACCGTGTTCTACGAAAAGGCCGGATTCGGGGCACGCCTCAGCACCCGCCACCGCTCGAGCTTCGTCAGCCCGCAGATCGGCATCAGCGAGCTGGTCCTGACCAGCGCCAAGGAAACGGTGATGGATGCGCAGCTTTCCTACCAGTTCCAGGAAGGCAGCGCGCTGCGCGGGCTCAAGCTGCTTGCGCAGGTCAATAACCTGACCGATGAACCGACCCGGACCTATTGGGGCAATGTCGCCCAGACGGGTACGATCCAGAATTTCGGCCGCACCTTCTTCCTGGGTGCAACCTACGAATTCTGATCCGGTCACCAGTCGGGGGGCGGGTTTCCCCACCCGCTCCCCGTTATTTTACGAGGTTTGCCGCATGGTGCGACACTGGATGACGCTGGCCGGACTGGTCGCCCTGGCCGCATCGGCCCCGGCCGCAGCGCAGGCCCCCGATTACAGCGCCGCCACCGTGCGCAGCCGTCCGCCGCAGGACGAGATCATCTATTTCGTGCTGCCCGACCGCTTCGCCAATGGCGATCCCGCCAACGATCGCGGCGGACTGAAGGGCGACCGGCTGAAGACCGGGTTCGACCCCGCGCACAAGGGCTTCTTCCATGGGGGCGATCTTAAGGGCCTCACGCAGAAGCTCGATTACATCCAGCGCCTTGGCGTCACCGCGATCTGGTTCGCACCGATCTTCCAGAACAAGCCCGTGCAGGGCGAACCGGGCCAGGAAAGCGCGGGCTATCATGGCTATTGGGTGACCGATTTCACGCGCGTCGACAGCCATTTCGGCACCAATGACGAGTTCAGGGCCTTTGTCGATGCGGCGCACGCGCGCGGCATCAAGGTCTATATGGACATCATCACCAACCACACCGCCGATGTCATCTATTTCAAGGAATGCGCCGGGAAACCGGTCTGCGCCTATCGCTCCAAGGCGGATTATCCCTATTGGACCAAGGGCGGCCTCGAGGGCGCGCGGATCAATGCAGGGTTCGAGGGCGATAGCGTTCGCACGCAGGAGAATTCCGCGCGGCTGACCGACCCGACCTATGCCTATACGCCGCAACTGCCCAAAGGCGAGGAGCAGATCAAGGTCCCCGCCTGGCTCAACGATCCGATCCATTACCACAATCGCGGCAATACCAGCTTCTATGGCGAGGATTCGCGCTATGGCGATTTCGTCGGACTAGACGATCTGATGACCGAAAGCCCGCGCGTGGTCGACGGGTTCATCGACATTTATGCCAGCTGGATCGACCGTTTCAGCATCGACGGCTTCCGCATCGATACCGCGCGGCACGTGAACCCCGAATTCTGGGCACGCTTTGCCCCCGCGATGCTCGAACGCGCCAGGGCCAAGGGCATCCCGAACTTCCACATCTTCGGCGAGGTCGCCAACGACGCGATGGACCCCGGTTTCCTGGCGCAGCACACGCGGCGCGACAAGCTGCCCGCCGTGCTCGATTTCGCCTTCCAGGCCGCGGTGCGCGACATGCTCACCGGCAAGGCGGGGACCGACCTGTTCGCCGGGCTGATCGCAGGCGATGTATTGTACGAAGGCGGCGAAGCGACCGCACTGACACTGCCCACGTTCCTCGGCAATCACGACATGGGCCGGCTGGGGCACATGCTCGACAAGGCCTATCCCGACGCCAGCGAGAAAGAGCGGCTGGCGCGGATGAAGCTGGCGCATGTGCTGCTGATGACCGCGCGCGGCGTGCCGACCGTCTATTATGGCGACGAGCAGGGCTTTACCGGCGACGGCAACGATCAGGACGCGCGCGAGGACATGTTCGCCAGCCGGGTCGCCAGCTATAACGATAACCGGCTGGTCGGCTCTGCGGCGACCACGGCGACCGACAATTTCGACCCCGCGCACCCGCTCTATACGCTGATCGCCGAGCTGTCGGCGATCCGCAAGGCGCACGCCCGGCTGCGCGAAGGGCGCACCGTGCTGCGCCATTATGGGCCGAAGCCCGGCCTGCTCGCCTTCACGCGCGGCGAAGACGATGGCGAGGAAATCCTCGTCGCGGTCAACACCTCGGACCAGCCGGTCAGCATGAACGTCGAGGTCGGCTATCGCTCGCGCGCGTTCATCGGCCTTGCCGGCACCTGCCCGACCACCGCGAGCGCGCCGGGATCGGTCGCGATCAGCCTGCCTGCGTTCGGCTACGCCGTCTGCCGCGCCACCCCGATCGACTGAGAGCCGAAAAATGACCAAGCCGATCTGCGACGCCCGGCCCGCCATGGACAGTGATACCGGTGCCAGCCGCCCCTGGTGGAAGGGCGCGGTGATCTATCAGATCTATCCGCGCAGCTTTGCCGATGCGAATGGCGATGGCATCGGCGACCTGGCAGGCATTACCGCCAAGCTCGACCATATTGCCGAGCTTGGCGTCGATGCGATCTGGCTCTCGCCCTTCTTCCCATCGCCGATGAAGGATTTCGGCTATGACGTGGCCGATTATTGCGGGGTCGATCCGATCTTCGGCACGCTCAAGGATTTCGACGCCCTGGTCGCGCGCGCGCACGCTCTCGGCCTCAAGGTGCTGATCGACCAGGTCTTCTCGCACAGCTCGGACCAGCATCCCTGGTTCGTCGACAGCCGAGCGAGCGCGCACGCCGACAAGGCCGACTGGTATGTCTGGGCCGATGCCAAGGCGGACGGCAGCCCGCCGAGCAACTGGCAGTCGGTGTTCGGCGGCCCGGCCTGGACCTGGGATGCGCGGCGCGGACAGTATTACATGCACAATTTTTTGAAGGAGCAGCCGCAGCTCAACGTGCACAACCCGGCGGTGCAGGCGGCGCTGCTCGATGTGCTGCGTTTCTGGCTCGATCGCGGCGTCGACGGCTTCCGCATGGATGCGGTCAATTTCGCGATGCACGATCCGCAATTGCGCGACAATCCGCCCGCGCCCGATACCGGCAAGCCGCGCACCCGCCCGTTCGATTTCCAGCTGAAGGTCTACAACCAGTCGCATGCCGACATTCCCGGCTTTGTCGAGCGGATGCGCGCGCTGATCGACACCTATGGCGACAAGTTCACCGTCGCCGAAGTGGGCGGAGACGATGCCGAGCGCGAGATGAAGCTGTTCACTGCTGGCGGCACCCGCTTCGACAGCGCCTATGGTTTCGATTTCCTCTATGCCGAGCGCCTGACGCCGCAGATCGTCGCGCAGGCGCTCACCGGCTGGCCCGATGCGCCCGGCACCGGCTGGCCGAGCTGGGCGTTCGAGAACCACGACGCGCCGCGCGCGCTCTCGCGCTGGGCCGCGCCCGAGCATCGCGAAGCCTTCGCGCGGCTCAAGATCCTGCTGCTCGTCGCACTGCGCGGCAATATCTTCCTCTACCAGGGCGAGGAGCTGGGCCTGCCGCAGGTCGAAATCCCGTTCGATCGGCTGCAGGACCCCGAGGCGATCGCCAACTGGCCGCTGACGCTGAGCCGCGACGGCGCGCGCACGCCGATGCCGTGGCGCAGGAACGCCAACGACATGGGTTTCGGCAGCGGTGATCCCTGGCTGCCCTTCGGCGACGAGCATGGCCCGCTCGCGGTCGATGCGCAGAGCGCCGATCCGGCCTCGCTGCTCAACCTCACCCGCGCCGCGCTCGCTCTGCGCAAGACGCACCCGGCGCTGGCGGTGGGCAGCATCGCGATCCTGCATTGCGACGCGCAGGTGCTGGCCTTCGAGCGGATCGAGGGAAGTGAGCGCATCATCGCCGCGTTCAACCTGTCCGCCGAGCCCGCCGCCTGGCCCGCCGCGTTGCCTGAGAAGGGCGCGGTGGTGATGGCGGTAAATGACGCCACGCCAGGCAGCCTGCCCGGCCATGGCGCGCTGCTCTACACCCCCGACTGATCCCTTCCCCAGGAGATTCCCGATGCGATCGCTGCTGTTAGCCCTTCTCACCTGGCTCGCGGCGCTCGCCGCGCCCGCGCTTGCGCAATCCGCCCCGGTGGCCAGTATCGCCTCGCCCGATGGCCGGGTGCGCATCGACGTGACGATCGATGGCGAGGGCTGGGCGAACTACACCGTCAGCCGCGACGGCAAGCCGCTGATCGCGCCCTCACGCCTGGGGTTCCAGTTCACCGATCAGGACGGCTTCGGCCGCAACAGCCGCTTCGTCGCCAGCGAGACCGCCAGCGCAGATACACGCTGGGACCAGCCCTGGGGCGAGCGCAGAACGGTGACCGACCGGCATAACGAGCTGCTGGTCCGGCTCGTCTCGTCCGGCGCCAGCGATGCGCTGAACGACGCGCCCGCCGACCGCCCGATCGCGATCCGTTTCCGCGCCTTCGACAATGGCATCGGCTTTCGCTACGAGTTCGCCGCGCGCGCCGATGGCAAGCCCTGGCGCATCGCCGACGAGCTGACCGAATTCGTCATCGCCGCGCCCGGCCAGGCCTGGTGGATCCCGGCGGGCGACTGGAACCGCTACGAATATTTGTATCACGCAACAGCCATCGATCAGGTCTCCGCCGCGCACACGCCGATGACGGTGAAGCTGGTGGGCGGCACGCATCTGGCGTTCCACGAAGCCGCCCTGGTCGATTATGCCGGAATGTGGCTCAAGCGCGTCGACGGCCAGCGTTTCCGCGCCACGCTCTCGCCCTCGAGCCGCGGCGCGAGGGTCGAGCGTTCAGGTGCCTTCACCACCCCCTGGCGCACGATCCGCATCGCCGACAGCGCGGGCGGGCTGTACGACAATGATCTCGAGCTCAACCTCAACGAGCCCAACCGGCTCGGCGATACGAGCTGGTTCACCCCGCACAAATATGTCGGCGTGTGGTGGGAAATGCACCTCGAGACGAAAAGCTGGGCGAGCGGGCCGAAGCACGGCGCGACCAACGACAATGTCCGCCGCCATATCGATTTCGCCGCTCGCCATGGCTTTCGCGGCGTGCTGGTCGAAGGCTGGAACAAGGGCTGGGACGGCAACTGGTTCGGCAATGGCCGCGATTTCGATTTCATTGAGAGCACCCCCGATTTCGACCTGCCCGACCTGGCCGCCTATGCGCGCCAGCATGCCGTGCGGCTGATCGGCCATCACGAGACCGGCGGCAATATCGCGAAATACGAAAGCCAGCTCGGCGCGGCGCTCGATCTTTATGCCCGGCACGGCGTCGATGCGGTCAAGACCGGCTATGTCGCCGATGCGGGCGGCATCATCGCGCCGGGCGACAAACCCGGCGAGCAGCGGATGGAATGGCATGACGGCCAGCGCATGGCGCAGCATCATCTGCGCGTGGTGCAGGAGGCCGCCGCGCGCCGCATCGCGGTCAACCCGCATGAGCCGATCAAGGACACGGGGCTCCGCCGCACATATCCCAACTGGGTGAGCCGCGAGGGCGCGCGCGGGGGTGAATATCAGGCCTGGGGCACGCCCGGCAACGGACCCAAGCACGCCCCCACCCTGGTGTTCACGCGCATGCTCGCAGGGCCGATGGACTATACGCCGGGCATCCTCTCGCTCAAGGGACGCGGCGGGCGCGATCTCGAATCGACGCTGGCGCGCGAGCTGGCGCTGTACGTGGTGCTCTACTCGCCGATCCAGATGGTCGCCGACCTGATCGAGAATCTGGAAGCGCACCCGCGCGAGCTGGCGTTCATCGAGAAGGTGCCGACCGACTGGGAGCAGAGCCGCACATTGCTCGGCGAGGTCGGCCAGCTCGCGGTGATCGCGCGCAAGGACCGCAACGGGCCCGACTGGTATATCGGCGGCGTCACCGACGAGACCGCGCGCGAGGCCGCGATCGACCTGTCCTTCCTGCCCAGGGGCTCGCGCTGGCGCGCTTATGTATGGCGCGATGGCGACAACGCCGATTACCGCACCGAGGCGCGGCACCAGATCGTGATCGAGCAGAAGGCCGTCGCCGCCGGGGACACGCTGAATATCCGCATGGCACCGGGCGGCGGCTTTGCCATCCGGCTCGAGCGGCTGGACCGGTGAGCCTGATCCGGTTCGCGCTGGCGCTGCTGGCCCTGGCGCTCGCGCCTGCGCTCCGGGCCGAGGATGCGGGACGGCTGCTGCAATACGAGCGGGTCGCCGCCGCCGGCCTGCCCGACCAGCGGCTGACCATCTGGCTGCCGCCGGGCTATGGCGCTGGGGCCCGGCGCTATCCGGTGCTGTACATGCACGACGGGCACAATCTGTTCGACCGGCGCTTGTCCAATTTCGACAAGATCTGGGCGGCGGACAAGGCGATGCTGCAGGCAGTGGCCAGCGGCGCGGTCGAGCCGCATATCATCATCGGCATCTGGGCCCCCGGCGCGGACCGCTTCCGCCAGTATCTGCCGCGCGACATTCACGACGCCGCCTCGCCCGGATTGCGCGCACGGATGGACGCGGCCGCCGGTGGTCCGATCCTTTCGCAAGCCTATCTCGCCTGGATCGCAGGGCCGCTCAAGACCTGGGTGGATGCAAGCTTCCGCACCCGCACCGGGCGCGACGATACCGCGATCATGGGATCGAGCATGGGCGGACTGATGAGCTGCTACGCCTTCCTCGACCGCCCCGACATTTTCGGCCGCGCCGCGTGCATCAGCTCGCACTGGCCCGCCATCGATCCGCGCGCGGTGGAGGGCGGCGATCCCGAGCTGATCCGGCTATGGGACCGCTGGTTCGCCGAGAAGCTCGGCCCACCCGATGGCCGCCGCCTCTGGCTCGACCACGGCACCGCGACGCTCGACGCCTTCTACGCGCCCTATCAGCAGGCCGTCGACGCCCGCATCGCCGCCTCGGGCTGGCAGAAGGGCAAGGACTGGGAAAGCCGGGTGTACGAAGGCGCCGAACACGAGGAAAACGCCTGGGCCGCGCGTTTGCCGGAGATCATGGGGTGGGTGTTGCGGCGGGAGTGAGGGGTAGGATGGCGGTTTATTAGGGTATCAGGCTACGGCCCTGTGCCACTTGGAATTCGAAGGGGCCCGCATGGCGCGATGCGCCATGCGGGTTCTACTAAGCGTTAAAACCGAGGCAACGCCTCTAGATTGTCAGTCCAGCGGCCATTGGCATAAGTCTTCAGGTATTCCCGTCCAGCGGAAGACACCCAAACACCAATGCGTTCAGACACTCCATTGTGGTTTGTGCGAAAGTCCCACTCGGCCTTGACCAGCTTGATAATGCCATCGAGGGAGTCCGCCCATTCCCGGCCATTTGTGTCATAGCCCTTCAGACGATCGATGCGGCAATCGTTGTCAGGTCCATCTACACGAATATGAGTTACGTAATAAACGGTCATCGGCAAATCCTTTGTTGCCAATGCCGTTGGTGCGACGCATAGTTTATCTGCAAGACACGTCGTACCAACGGCTGTTGCGGTGACCGGACCTTGTAGGAGAGGGCCGGTCACCTTTGCATCGGGTGCTCATCACGTCGATGCACGCCTTTCGACGCGCGCTCAGGCTGCATCAGAATATTGTAACCCCGCAAGCGAAAAGCGCATAGCGGTGGATAACTCGCAATATTATCTGTGCGTAAACCATGGAAAAAGTGCGAATAGCGGTATTCAAGTTGAGCACCATATCTCGCGGTTTTCGGCTGGCAGAGTCACCCTTTACACAGCGACTCGGCAAATCCATGAGAACTGCGGTGAAACTGAGCGCAGCCGCTTCTGCCCCAGTCTGCTCTAGCCTCACATCTACGGCTTATAGCATCAGGCACTACCCCACCTCATAAGTTAAAGCCCCCCGCCCCATCCCGACGCATCCTCCCTCCTCCACTGAGGAGCAACGAACCATGCCCGCAAAATCCAAGGCACAGCAGAAGGCGGCGGGGGCGGCGCTTGCGGCCAAGCGCGGGGATGCGCCCAAGAAGAGCCTCAAGGGCGCGTCGAGGCAGATGGAAGAGTCCATGTCCGAAAAGGAGCTGGAGGACATGGCCTCGACCAGGCGCAAGACACTGCCCGAGCGCAAGTCCTGAGCGGCCGGGCATGCAGGCCGACATCACCCGTGAGCATCACGATGCCGCGTCCGCCGTGACGCGGGACATGCCGCGCTGGAGCATCTGGCGCAAATATGCCTATGGCTGGCTGACGCTGCTGTTCTTTGCGGTGTCGCTGGCGCTGCACTGGTATTTCGGCTGGCGCGCGTTTTCGAACGAGGCGTTGCAGCACGGCCAGGTGCCCGACCTGCCCGGCTATCTCGACGAGATGGCGCGCGACACGTTCGAGAACTGGCAGTCCGAATTCCTCCAGCTGATCTGGCAGGTCGTGGGCCTCGCCTATTTCCTCTATGTCAGCTCGCCCAGCTCCAAGGAGAATGACGACCGGCTGGAGGCCAAGATCGATGCGCTGCTGCGGCTGCAGGGGGGTGAGCAGGCCGAAACGATCATCCGCAGCATCGACGCGCGCTATCTGCGCGATGCGGGCCATGCCGAGCCGCATGGCTGAACAGGCCCTGCCGATGCCAGCGGGCAGTTCGGCGCAGGGCTAAACTATGTGGTTTCGCCCATCGCTCGCTGCAGCAGAAATGCGCGCACCGCCTCGCCCGACCCCGGTGCAGGCGCATTTCCCCCAATGGAGGCTTATCATGGCCAGCTATGACAATGACATCTCGCTCCTCAACTCGCTGATCGCGACGACGCTCGACAGCGTCGAGGGCTATCGCGAATCGGCCAAGGATGCCGAGGACCCGCAGCTCAAGTCGAACTTCGCCGAGCGCGCGACCGAGCGCACCCAGGTCGTCGCGATGCTGCGCGACCAGGTGCGCACATTGGGCGGCACGCCCGAGGATGACGGCACCGTGCTCGGCGGCGCGCACCGCATGTTCGTGAACCTGAAATCGATGATCGTGGCGCGTGACGACAAGGCGGTGCTGGAGGAGGTCCAGCGCGGCGAGACCTATCTCATGGAAAAGTTCGAGACCGCGCTCAATGACCGCAATGCCTCGCCCGAGACGCTTCGCGTGATCGAGCAGGCGCACAGCCAGATCGCATCGGGCAGCAGCGCGATGCAGGGCCTGGGATCGACCACCGGCAGCTACTGACGCTGCTTCGCACCGCGCGACCGACCTCGCGCCTGGGGAAAGAGGGGCCGCACGCGCCCCTCTTTTTTTTTGCGCGCACGCGCAGCAGCGATCAGGCCGAAGCCTGATGCGATGTCGCTGCGAAATATCGAAAAAACTGGAGCGGGCGAAGGGATTCGAACCCTCGACCCCAACCTTGGCAAGAAGACCGACGGGCTTTTCTCCAGTACGCTCCACATCGCTATACCACGATAGAAGCTCGATATATCTAGCATTCCAGTTTTCCTTAATGCGATCAGGATGCCTGAAATGGACTTGCATCTGCTGACAATTTGGTGACAAAAGGTTCGGCAGAGAATTTTGTCACCAAATGAGGAGTGGGGATGACTCCGGTCAAGCTAAACAAGCGCTGCGTCGATAGCCTGCTTCCGCCCTCCAAGGGGCAAGCGGTTCTCTGGGATACCGAGGTACGCGGCTATGGCGTACGTGTCCTTCCGTCGGGCACAAAGACCTTCATCCTCCAGTATCGCAACCCAGAGGGAATTCAGCGCCGCATCAATATTGGCCGATACGGCGTCCTTACCGTCGATCAGGCGCGCGATCAGGCCAAGCTGTTCCTGGCCTCCGTGATCAAGGGAGAAGATCCGGCTGATGAAACACGTCGTGCGCGCAAAGGCATGACGGTCGCGGAGATGTGCGAATGGTATCTGGCCGAAGCGCGGGCCGGGAACATCTTGGGACGACTGAACCGACCGATAAAGGCATCGTCCCTTGATATGGACGAGAGCCGTATCAAGACGCACATAATCCCACTCCTCGGAAAGCGCGTGGTGGCGCAGCTGAGCGTCGCCGATGTCGAGCAAATGCAGTCCGATGTTAAGAACGGGAAAACCGCTAAAGCTCGGACCGGTGGTCGTGGCGGACAGGCGACCGGGGGAGCTGGTGTAGCCTCGCGATGCCTGGGCACGCTTCAAGCGATCATAGGGCATGCCAAGCACAAGGGGTTGCTGGCGGCCCATCCAACCCAAGGTGCGAAAAAGCTGGCCAGCGCAAAGCGGACCCGACGGCTGAGCGTCGCCGAGATTGAGACGCTGGGTAAGGCAATCGCGTTTGCCGAGCGAAACCACGAAAATCCTGTGGCGCTGGCCGTTCTGAAGACGCTTCTGCTAACCGGTTATCGCCGGGAAGAAGCCCAAGCCATGCAGAGGTCCTGGGTTAACGCTGCGGGAGGCTTCATCAGTTTCCCGGACACCAAAGGCGGTGCGCAAGTCCGTGCCATTGGCCCTGCGGCCCTGAAGATCGTCCTGAGCCAGCCAGAAATGCTCGGCAATCCTTATGTCTTCGCATCAGAAACCGGGGCCGGGCCATATACTGCTGTGAGTTCCTGTCTTGACCGTGTTTGCAAGCTCGCCGGGATTTCGGGCGTCACGCCCCATACCCTTCGGCATACGTTCGGAAGCATCGCAGGCGAACTGGGTTTTTCGGAACTGACAATCCGCGCTATGCTCGGTCACGCTTCGCAAAACGTGACGCAAGACTATATCCATATCGACGAAGCGCTGAAGCTGGCTGTTCAAAGGACATCGGATGAAATTGCGCGTCTACTCGACTTGGGGACAAAACGTCTTGCAATGATGTCCTATCCATAACCAGCGCCTTGTCCCGATCCTTGTTGGGACTGCCACCGGCTAGCTGCATCGAGACTCCCGGCGCCCAGTCCATACAAAGACCGGCGCCGTGTCGATGTCGCCGGTTACTATAAAATCTGCTTCGGGTGTGGCACTCAACACTCATGGTTGACATATCGGGGGCATTGCGTGTCGGGGACAGACTGGAAAAGCTTCGCTGATCAGCTGCAGATTCTGAAGGATCGCGGCTTGACGGTGGGGGATGATACCCGAGCGATCAGTTACCTCGAGAAGATCGGCTATTATTGCCTTAGTGGCTATTGGTATCCGTTTCGCTCGCCAAAAGCACAGCCCGTCGGCCTGGTGTTCCGGGAAGACCATTTCCTTCCTGGCTCAACATTCGAGGACGCTGTTGCGCTCTACGCCTTCGATCGCAAGCTGCGGCTTCTGGCGCTCGATGCGCTGGAACGGATCGAACGAGCCATCCGGGTCGACGTAGCCCACCTGCTGGGCAGGCTCGACTGCTTCGCGCAGTACGACCCCGCCCTACTGCACGGCAATTTTGCTCGCAGGGCAATTCCGAAGGGCTACAACGCGGGAAAGACTGAACACCAGCTCTGGCTCGATCACCAGGACAAGCTGATTCACCGTAGCCGGAAGCAGCATTTCGTTGCCCACAACATGAACAAGCACGGGCGCTTGCCGATCTGGGTGGCGATCGAGATCTGGGATTTCGGCGCCCTTTCGCGGCTCTTTGCCGGCATGAACGTAAAGGACCAGGATGTCATTGCGGCCAGCTACGGTCTGGGGACGGGACGCGAACTGGAGAAATGGTTGCGAAGTCTGAGCTATCTTCGCAACGTCGCAGCGCACCATAGTCGCATGTGGAATGTGAACGTGTTGGAGCTGTCGCCGGTGCCACAGTTCGACCAGAACTGGCAGTCGCTCGCCAATGCGCGCCCCTTCATGTACTTTTGCATCATGCGGTTTCTGCTGGCGCGGATCAGTCCGAATTCCAGCTGGGGTGAGCGGTTCAAGGCTTTGATGGCGGAGTTCCCCGAACCTGCAAACAAGGCCGTGACGGCCGCCGATTTCGGGTTGGTTGCAGGCTGGGAGGGATGGCCGCTTTGGGCCTAGACCATCCCCACAAAAGAAAACCGGCACGTACACATCGCTGTGCAGAGGTGCCGGTCATATTGTGACCATATATATCCATACGAACGCTTTTGTCAATGAGAGACATTCACGGCACTGCCCCAGGCACTAGCTGAATCGGAGCGATTCTCGCCGTGGCGCGCTGAGATCAAGGCCTGCGGCACGGCGCCAGCCTGAGGCCAAGCTTCACCCAATGCGCTCTTGCGACGACTATATATCAGACCCTACAAATCGAGCTCAACCCCTGTGTGCTGCTCGATCTTCTTCTTCACCAAGCCCTTGGCGAGCGCCTTCAGGAGATCGAGACTGAAGCCGCCAGCCTTCTTTGCGCCGGCCTTTGTCTCACGCCAGATGGAGGGATCACGGATGGTGTCGAGGAAGTCATGCCCGGCCCATGTAATCTGGCCAATCTGCCAAGCCGCGCCTGATAGCTTCGCTTTTATGGTAATGAGACCAGCATTGTCGAGCAGGTCCAGGTGATACTCCAATAGTTCTGCCTGCTCGCGCGGCAGCTTGCCTTCGCTGCTCTCGCCCAAAACCTCAGCGATCTCCGGGGTCAAAAGATCAAACGAGCGTCGTCCGTCTTCGATCTGCAAGAGCAGATCCCGGATGAGGTCCATGTTGCGCTTCATGGCCCGGACCATACTGCAAACACAGCGGAAGGACAGCGAACTGTTCGACCGGCAATGACTGATCGCCATAATCGCCCGCACTGTGCGCGGTCAGCTGTGAGCGAGCTGATAGCGGCCATTCTTGCGGGCACCGACAAAGCGCAAAAGACCGCAGCCGCACAGACCCGCAAGATCGCGTCGCGCGGACTTGATGCTCACCTGCCAGTGTGCCGCGATCTCGCGGGCTTTGACCGGATGACCCTTGCCGACTCGGTCGAGCACCCAGCGTTGGCGCTCATTGAGGCCCAAACTTATTGGGTCATTTCCAGGGACATTTCCAAGGTCATTTATAGGGTCAGAATTCGGTCGATGCTTGCCCAACGGCCGCTCATTGCCGTGTTCATATGCCCACGATGTTCCCCCGCGCAACCATTCGGATGACTCGGCGAGTCTGGATTGCTGGCTTTCGATGATGCCGAGAACGAACGCTCGAATAACGGGAGACGTCGCAACCAAGCGCAGAAAGAATAGCGTGTCGGGGCCATGTTGCCCGGCCATCCAATGTTTTGCGGACCGCTCACTGGCATGGGTCAGGCGCATCAATTGCTTCACGGCACGATGCGTGTCCCCATGTTCCTTGCGCAGCAAATTGGCGATGGTCTCGGCAAAGGCTTGGCGACTGGCGAGCGCACCCTCCCAAGCTGGCAACTTCCTGCCCTTTTTCGGCAACATCTTCCGGTCCTTTCCCACATATACTGTTGAGAGTGCGGGAATGCCGGAGCGGTCCGTAGTTCGCGCTGCAGCGGTTGGCCGCCCTGGCCACTGCAGTTCGGGTTTCGAAAGGGGCGAGCATTGCCGGGATGGGATAAAGACGAGGCACCGGGCGATGCAGAACAGAGGCCAACCGTGCGCGCGGCGGAATATGTTCGGATGTCCACGGACCACCAGAAATACTCGACCGAGAATCAGGCCGATGCGATCCGACACTACGCCGCGTCTCGCGGCATAGAGATTGTCAGGACCTATGCTGACGACGGCAAAAGCGGTCTATCGATCGACGGTCGCGCTTCTCTGCAGCGCCTGATTGCCGACGTCGAATCCGGCGTCGCCGATTTCCAGATGATCCTCGTTTATGATGTCAGCCGCTGGGGCCGTTTCCAGGACGCCGATGAGAGCGCCTACTACGAGTACATCTGCCGCCGCTCCGGAATTCAGATCGCCTATTGCGCCGAACAGTTCGAGAATGACGGGTCGCCCATGAGCACCATGTTCAAGGGCTTCAAGCGCGCCATGGCTGGCGAATACAGCCGGGAGCTTTCGGTAAAGGTCTTCGCCGGCCAGGGGCGGCTCATCGAAAAGGGTTATCGACAAGGCGGTCCCGCTGGCTTCGGCCTGCGTCGGACACTGATCGATGAGCACGGCAACGTCAAAGCGGTCCTCTGCCGCGGCGAACAAAAGAGCCTCCAGACCGATCGGGTCATCCTGACACCGGGCCCGCCCGAAGAGATTGACGTGGTTCGCGAGGTCTATCGGAGCTTCGTTCATGAAGGACGCTCCGAACGCGAGATCGCCGAGGACCTTAATGCTCGAGGTGTTCTATCCGACCTCGAACGCCCTTGGACACGCGGCACCGTCCATCAGCTGCTGATCAACGAGAAATACGTCGGCGACAATGTCTGGAATCGGCGGTCGTTCAAACTGAAGAAGAAGCGGGTCCGCAACGCTCCCGACATGTGGATCCGGTCGGAGGGAGCATTCGAGGGAATCGTTGAACGCGACCTGTTCGAGGCAGCTCATTCGATCATCACGGCACGCTCGTTCCGCCTGACGGACGAGGAAATGCTCCAAGCGCTGCGAGGCCTCTACGCCAGCAAGGGTCTGCTGTCGGGCATTATTATCGACGAATGCGAGGGATTGCCGTCAAGCAGCGCCTATAGCTCCCGGTTTGGCAGCCTGCTGCGCGCATACAGTCTGGTCGGCTTCTCGCCTGAACGGGACTATCGCTATATCGCGATCAACAAGGCCCTGCGCCGCCTCCATCCGGATATCGTTCGTGAAATCTTGGCTGGCCTCCACGCGCAGGGGAGCGATGCGTTTCAGGATCTTGCCAGTGACAGCATCCGGGTGAACGGCGAGTTCAGCCTTGCAATCGTTCTGGTGCGCTGCACGCCAACGCCGACCGGCTTGCTGCGCTGGAAGATACGTTTCGACACGAGCCAGCTTGCCGACATCACCGTGGTCGTGCGGATGGACATGCACAACCGTGCGCCATTCGATTACTACCTGTTCCCGAGGATCGACGTCACCAGCGAACGGCTGCGTCTCGCCGAGGACAACGATCTGCACCTCGATGCCTATCGCTTCGATACGCTCGATTTCTTTTACGACATTTCGGCGCCCGTCGCCATTCCGGAGGCTGCGTAATGCCTGTCGTGCGCCCACAGCAAATCGAGATGATCCCGGTTGCCAAGATCACGGTTCTCAACCCGCGCTCGCGAAACAAGCGTCAGCACCGCGAGATCGTGAACAACATTGAGTCGATCGGATTGAAGCGACCGATCACGGTCAGTCGACATCATGGTCCGGGTGGCCCTCGCTATGATCTCGTCTGCGGGGAAGGCCGGCTCGAAGCATTCCTGATGCTAGGGCAGACCGAAATCCCCGCGGTCGTCATCGAGGCGAGCGAGAGCGATTGCCTAGTGATGAGTCTGGTCGAGAACATCGCTCGCCGCACCCCGCGCCCGATAGATGTGATGCGCGAGATCGGTGCGCTGCGTGAGCGCGGCTACAATGAGACGGAAATCGGCCAGAAAATCGGGGTCAGCAGTTCGTGGGTCAGCATGATCGTTTCACTTCTGGAGCGCGGCGAGGAGCGGCTCGTTGCCGCAGTGGAAACTGGCCTCATCCCGATCAGCCTGGCGATGGAAATCTCGCGGGCAGAGTCCGAGGAAGCGCAGAACCTGCTGCTCGACGCTTATGAGACGGGCAAGCTGCGCGGCAAAAAGCTGGCTTCTGTGAGAAGGCTGCTCGAGCTGCGAATGCGCGGGCAGAACAAGTCGATGCCGTCAGGCAAGCTGGGCAGACGATCCGCCAATCGGAAACTGACCGCGAGCGACCTCATGCAGGTTTATCAGCGAGAGGCCGAGAAGCAGCGTCTGCTCGTTAAGAAGTCCGATTTCACGCAAACCCGGCTGCTGTTCATCGTCGAGGCCATCAAGGATCTGCTTGGCGACGAAGGGTTTCTGACCTTGCTCCGTGCCGAGGGGCTGGAGACGATGCCGCGCGCCCTGGCCATGAGAATTGCGGGCGAAACCGATGACTGACTGGACCGAAACAGAGACATCAGGTTTGGAGCCAGGTTCGGAGCACCGCGTTCGCCTTGGTTTTGAACGCGAAACCGTCACTGTCGCACTCGAGCAGCTCGTCCCGCTCAAGATACTTCAGCAAGGCGTGCGGGAGAGCAAGAAATTCACTCAGATCGTCAGTTCGATCAAGGCGATTGGGATCGTCGAGGCTCCTGCTGTTGCTCCCGATCCAAAGCATCCGGGGAAGTATTTCCTGCTCGACGGCCATCTACGGATTGAAGCTATGCGCCAGCTCGCGATTCCGACAGTCGAGTGCCTCGTCGCAAATGACGATGAAACCTACACCTACAACAAACGCGTCAATCGCCTGCCACCCGTGCAGGAGCACCGGATGATTGTGCGCGCGATTGAACGCGGTGTCACAGAAGCGGTCATCGCTGATGCGCTCGGTCTCGAAGTGCAGTCGATACGCGCACGCTTCCGTCTCCTCGACGGCATCTGCGCTGAGGCCGCTGATGCGCTGAAGGACACCAATTGCTCAATGAAGGTATTCGATCTCCTGCGGCGCATGACCGCGTTCCGCCAGATTGAGGCTGCTGATCTGATGATCGGTCAGAACAACTTCTCCGTGATGTTTGCTCGTGCGCTACTAGCGGCGACACCGGATGAGCAGCTTGTTCCCGTCAGCAAGAAGGCGGGCAAGGCCGACGCGGCGGGACCAACCAGCCAGCAGATCACTCGCATGGAGCGAGAACTTGCCGCTTTGCAGACGCAGGTCAAATCGGTCGAGGAAAGCTATGGGATCGACAACCTCCACCTGACCTTTGCGCGAGGCTATCTCGGCAAACTCCTTGCCAATGCGCGCATAGTGCGTTGGCTCTCGCTGCACCGTCCAGAATATCTGACCGAGTTCCAGCGCATTGCGGAAATCGACAGTCTCGGCGGCTTACCCGCGCCCAGCGCTGAGTAATGTGATGGGGACCCGGACCCGATAAGCGCGGGGACCATGGGAGACGCCGCACTGAGGGGCGGATCGAGCATGGAGGTGGGAATGGCGGCGAACCCGCAGGAAGCCCACCAGGTCGGCCGTCATAGGGACCGACCGATTTATGAGAGTGACGGGCGCGCCAGGGCATGCGCGCCCGTCATGGGATGGAGAACACCGGCCCCGCCCGAGGGCGGAGCCGGTGCGGCGGTTCAGGCCGGCGGATTCCAGATGATGACCTTCTTGGAGGGATCATCGCCCGGCGCGTTGGCGATATTGCCGTAGATCGTGCCGAACTCGGGTGCGGAGAGCGAAACCGAAACATATTCGGCGCCGGTGTTCTGCGAGAAGCGCTTCCAGCCTGCGCCCAGCTCGAAGCCGTTCTTGCGGCTGACGATGCGATAATCGGGCTCGGATTCCTTCGCCTTGCGGTTGTTGGGGATGATCGCGATCGGCGCGGAGACCGTCAGCGTCGCCAGCGTGCCCTCGAAGCTGTCGTCGGCCTTCACGGTCAGGTTAGCGATGGTAGCCATGAAAATTCTCCTTCGATTGTCGGGGACCATCCCCGATGGCGCCCACCAGAGGGTCCGGCTGCTGGCGTCACCGAGCGCAGCGCGCGAGGGCGAACCCCGCACGGGGTTGACGGCATGAGGCTGACGAGACCCGCAGACAGGCGCCAAGGAAGGGGTGGTTCACGCACGATCAGGAGCAGAGTCGGCAGCAAGCTCCCAGCGGAGGCCAGCGACTTCGGCACGCGCTTCAGTGGCCCCATGGACCAGGCTCATTCCCTTCACTCCAAGGCGCGAGCCTGCTCATCGCGGTCAGCCATGGGATCGACCGAGATGCACGCCAGACGAAACCTTCCAAGAGCGACGGCATGTTCAGATTCTGACGCATCATTGACTTTCGGGAGATTTATAATCATATCACCACCGTGAGAGGACGAGCCATGAACGTCAGCGAAGCCAAGGCGACCGACCGCAAGGATCTGACCGGTCCGGCACTCAGGACCTTTTTCCGCATTGCTGAAGCCTGGGGCCTCAAGGAGCAGGAACAGATGCGTCTGCTCGGGCTGGACAGTCGTTCGACCTATCAATCCTGGAAGCGGGGCGCGATTGCCGCTCTCCCGAAGGATGCGCTCGAGCGGATTTCCTATGTCATGGGGATCTACAAAGGGCTTCACATCCTTTTGCCCAAAACTGCCGACGAATGGGTCCGCAAGCCCAACAAGGCGCGGGTATTTGGCGGCGCTTCGGCGCTCGATCGCATGATGTCGGGCAATGTCGCAGACCTCTATGTCGTGCGGCAGTATGTCGATGGACAGCGCGGCTGATCCGTGAACATTCCTGTAACTCAGGTGCGGTGGCAGCCGTGCTACCGGATCATCCCGAGCCGTTTTCCCCCGATCGCGCTGTTTGAAGCGGTGGCCGATCCTGCCGATCTAGAGGCTGTTTTCCAGATCGAAGCGATGACCAACGACCGGCTTCGCGAGGAAGCGGGCGACCTCGCACTGGTGCCGCCTGAAGACCGCATATCCGGGCCGGGCACGTCCCCGATCATGGCGGCCTTTACCCATCTGAACCTTGAAGGCGACAGGTTCACCGATGGGAGCTACGGCGTGTTCTATGCCGGGCTCACACTCGCCACCGCGATTGCGGAAACGCGGCATCACAGGGCCAAATTCCTCGCGGCGACAGATGAACCCGCGCAGGAACTCGACATGCGCGTCTATGCCGTCGACCTTGACGCGCCGTTGCATGATATTCGCGGCGCCCGTGAGGCTCTGCCCGCGCTCTACCATCCCGATAGTTATGCTGTGTCTCAGGAGACGGCACGCCGCCTTCGGGACGAAGGCGCAAACGGTATCGTCTATGCGAGTGTCCGTGATGCAGGCGGCGAATGTGCAGCTGTATTTCGACCCCGGCTCCTGTCCAATTGCCGTCAGGAACGCCATCTCACCTATGTCTGGGACGGCAGCACCGTCAGCACCGTTTATGAAAAGCGTATGTTGGACGGTTGATATTTCGATGGACCCGAAGCGACCGCTCTCGCGCTCGGTCCGGGCCGGCAGCTCACGAATTGCGATAACTGGAAGCGGTCATTCGAGCGCAAAACCATCGACGGATGTCGACCCAGCTTAAGACGTTCCGACGCACAACCTGCTGCGTCAGATTAGGATAATACCAGCCATTCCAACCAGTTTAACCCGTCGACGGCTGCCGCTAACATAGCTGACCTTCGAAGGTCCAAATCGGCTCTTTAAAATCTGCCGCACGCCCAGGTCTCGAAGCAGGGAGAGCGCCCTGACGCAAATTGGTCGTGCCTTCTTAGGCGAACAGTTTAGACGATCGGGCCTCGTCAGTGCCGTTCTTTTTCTTGCTCGGGAGACGTCGAGTTCTGCTAAATCACCATGCGGCAACGAACAGGGAATGGCGGAAATGAAAGTTAGGCGACTGACGATCTCGAACTTTCGAGGAGTCGCCCACGGCACGATCCATCTTACGGGGCACACGCTTCTTGTCGGTGGCAACAACATCGGCAAATCGACAGTATGCGAAGCCTTAGATCTCGTGCTCGGGCCCGAGCGGCTATACCGGCGACCTGTCGTCGACGAGCACGACTTCCATTGTGGCCGGTATCTCGATGCGGAGAAGAACCCGATCGAGATTCGCATCGAGGCAGTCCTCACCGACTTGGCGCCTGAGGCCGAGCTGAAGTTCCATCGGCATTTGCGCCGTTGGGACACCACTACAGGCGATTTTGCCGATCAGGGCGAAACGGGCCCGCAGGATGGGGACGGCTCGCAAAAGGGCTGGGCGCTGCCGGTCGTCTTCATCGGCCGCTACGACAAGGCCGAGGACGATTTCATCGGCAACACGTTCTTCGACCATCCCGTCGAGCCGCTCGAGGACGACGAGGCGGCGGAACTGGCGCTGGGCGCCGGGCGGCGATTGTTCGGCCGCGATCATAAGAGGCTCTGCGGCTTTGTTTTCCTCCGCACGCTTCGCACCGGATCGCGCGCGCTCAGTCTTCAACGCGGATCGCTGCTCGACACGGTCCTCCGCCTCGGCGGAACCGGCCTTGCCGATATGTGGCAGGATACGCTTGATCGGCTGCACGGGTTGACGCCGCCGATCGGCGAGGTGCCGCAGCTCAAGAAGATTCGCGCCGATATTCGGGATCGAATGGCGCGATTCGTCACCTTAGCCGCGGGAGACGACGCGACCGCGTTCTTCGCCTCCGATCTCACGCGGGAGAATCTGCGAGAGGTTGTTCGGCTGTTCATCGCCGCCGAGCCAATCGGGCATGGCGTGCCGTTTCCGCGGCTCGGCACAGGCTCGATCAATCTGCTCGTCTTCGCGCTTCTTACGGTCATCGCCGAGCTGAAAGAGAAGCAATCGGTCATCTTCGCGATGGAGGAGCCGGAGATCGCGTTGCCGCCGCATACCCAGCGGAGGGTTGGGAAATTCGTCCTCTCTGAAATGGGCCAAGCGATCGTGACATCGCATTCGCCCTACATCATCGAGCAGTTCGAGCCGCAGGACATCGTCATTCTGTCCCGAGGCGCCGAAGGCAATCTCGAAGGGGCTCCGATCGATCTCGGCGACTTCAAGACCAAAAGCTTTAAGACGGAACGCCGCCAGTTCGCCGAGGCGATCCTCGGTCGCGGGGTTCTCGTCGTCGAGGGCGCATCTGAGGCGGCATTGTTTCCCGAGGCGTCGGGCGTGCTTGAAAAGTCTATGGGCGCCGACGCCTACATGCATCTCGACTTCGCCGGTATCAGCTTATTCAACGCCGATAGCGAGACTTCGGTCCCTAAATATGGCCCGGTGTTCAAAGCGCTGAACAAGCCTGCTTTCGCGTTCGTCGACACACCCAACAAGGTGCCTGACGCGGCAGCGGAGGCTAAGCTGGCGGACTATGTCGCACGCTGGCAATCGCCGACAAAGGGGATCGAGACCCTGCTCGTGTCGGAGACTGTGCCCGCCGTGCACCGTCGTTTCCTCGATGCCGCGATGGCGCGCGATGACTATCCCGGGCATTGCGGCCCATATGACCCGGCGCTCGACGACGCGGCCGCGACCACGCTTGCGACCGCGGTGCTCAAAGCCCGCAAGGGCGACGCTTATGGCTACACCGCATTGTTCATTCGGCAGTGTCAGACCGCGGACGAGCTGCCCAAGACCATAAAGACCGTGCTGTTGGCCATTGATGCGGCGATGAAGCCGCCTGATCCGGATCTTGGCGACAAAGACGCCGGAGACCTGTCAATCGGCGTTCAATCGGGACCCCCTATCGGCGCGCAAAAGGGACCCCCTTG
>NZ_LSHM01000061.1:0-28887 GCF_001557175.1 Blastomonas sp. CCH9-A1 | reverse complement strand
CTTCATCTAAACCTACAATGTCAAAGATCTCACCGACAAAAACAGCGGACAACCAACCCTCCCCGTTCTTTCGTCCGGGGGATTGGACATCCGTATCTGTTGGCGACCGAGGAAACGTCAGTGCGTCCCCGCCGGTGGAGCGGCCTATATGGCGTGATTTGAGTCGGGTCAAACCCTTTTTGCAGATTTTTTTCAGACAGCAGAATTTTTCCGGCCCTCGCATGGGACCCGATCCGCGCTGTCTCGACTTCGAAGAATCACTTTCTGCAAGCTGGAGGCCGACGCTCACGTAAACCCATCTCGCCCGAAAAGGTTGCCAAAGCCCGTTTGCATCCGCGCAGATATTATGTCATTCGCTATGCCATAACAACATTGGCTTTGGGAGATGTCATGCAGGTCTTGAGAACGCCGGATGCGCGATTCGCCGCCATTCCCGATTTTCCCTTCGCAGCGCATTATGCCGAGATCGCCGACCCGACCGACGGCACCCGGCTTCGGGTGCATTATGTCGACGAAGGACCGCGTGAGGCTCCCGTCGTGCTGATGATGCATGGCGAGCCGAGCTGGTGCTATCTCTATCGCTTCATGATCGGCCCCGTGGCAGACGCCGGATATCGCGTTGTCGCGCCCGACCTGATCGGCTTCGGCAAGTCGGACAAGCTCGCGAAAAAGAGCGACTATAGCTATGCGCGCCATGTCGCGTGGATGCGGCGGTGGATCGAGAAGCTGGACCTGAAGAACATCACGCTCGCGTGTCAGGACTGGGGGTCGCTGATCGGCCTGCGGCTCGTCGCGGAAATGCCCGAGCGGTTCAACGGCGTGGTGCTTTCCAATGGCGGCCTGCCCGCTGGACAGGATGCGCCGCGCGCCTTTGCGATCTGGCGGGCGTTTTCCAAATACAGCCCGGTCTTCCCGATCGGCAAGATCATCGCCAGGGGCACGGCACGCGCTCTCTCCGATGCCGAGATCGCCGCCTATGACGCCCCCTTCCCCGATGGCAGCTACAAGGCGGGCGCGCGTATCTTCCCCAGTTTCGTGCCGCTGGGTCCGAATGTCGCGGTGCCCGACCAGCTCAAGGCCTGGGAGGTGCTCGACCGCTGGGAGAAACCCTTCCTGTGCTGCTTCAGCGACCGCGACCCCATCACCCGCGGCGGCGACGCGCTGTTCGTCGGCCGCGTGCCGGGGACGAAGGGGCAGAATCACTGCACGCTGAGCGGCAGCCACTTCATCCAAGAGGACGATCCGCAGGGTTTCGTGCGGTGCATATTGGATGTGGCGGGTCAGGCGAGGAGTTAGCCCTCGATCAGATCCAGATACGCGACCACATCATTGTCGGTCGCGATGAACAGGCCTTCCTGCACCTCCGCCGGTTCGAGCTCGGCCAGGCGCAGGGCTTCGGACAGCGGGCCGTAGAACAGGGTCAAGGCTGCGCCGCCTTCAGCTTCGCCGTCGAGATGATAGAGGCGGACGCTGACCTGGTCGGATGTCGAGCGCATCAACTCTGCTCCCGCTTGGCGCCATCGAGCAGCCGGCCTGCGCGCTCCTGCTCGCTCGTCTGGGCGAGGCGCTCTGCTTTGGTGCGGCCGAATTTGGCGCGGTTCGCGGCGGCGCTGGCCTCGTCCTGCTTGCGCTTTGCGGTCTTGCGTGCCTGGCGCAGGTTGATGATCTCGGCCATGATCAGCCCCCCTGTCCTGCATTTTCGGACATTTCGATGAAGTCACGCGCGAGGTCGCGTTCGGCGCGATCCTCGAAGGTTGCGTCGATGTCGGGAGCGTGGCCGAACAGGAACAGCATGCACCACAGCGCAAAGCGTTCGCCGGGCACCGTCGCCAGACCCAGATCGACCTGCATCCGCTCTATCGCCGCCGGCACCGCCTGCGGGGCGATGGCGGCGGGATCGCGGGTGCCGAAATAGCGTTCGAGCTGGTCTTCGAAGGTCATGCCGATGACCCTAAAGTGATTTCGAGTGAATTGAAACAATTCACGGCTCGGAAATCACGGCAGAACAAACACCTAAGCCCCATCGGGATCCTTGTGCAACCAGTCGGCATGACGCGGCGCCTTTTTGGTGCGGCTCCATTCGTCGAGCATCAGCGGCGCGACGCGCTTCAACTCCTCATAATGCTCGGGCTTGCCTATATTGCAGGCAAGCTCCACGCGGTGGCCATTGGGGTCGAAGAAATAGATCGAACGGAAGATGCCGTGAAAGGTCGGCCCCAGCACGTCGATGCCCAGCCCCTCGATATGCGCCTTGGCCGCGAGAAGCGCGTCCATGTCGGGCACTTCGAACGCGATATGCTGCACCCATTCGGGGGTGTTGGCATCGCGGCCCATTTCCGGCTGCTGCGGCAGCTCGAAAAAGGCGAGCACATTGCCGCCGCCGCAATCGAGGAACACGTGCATATAGGGGTCATAAGCCCCGGTCGACGGAACATGGTCTTCGGAAAAGGCGCTGGTATAGGTCATGCCCAGTACCTTCTCGTACCATTCGACCGTCTCTTTCGCGTCCTTGCAGCGATAGGCGACGTGATGGATGCGCGAGAGCGCGAAGGGCGCGGTCATTCCGCCGGTTCCTGCACCTTCAGCACGCCGCGGCGCAGCTGGTCTTCCTCGATCGACTTGAACAATGCGGTGAAATTGCCGTTGCCAAAGCCTTCATCCTTCTTGCGCTGGATGAACTCGAAGAACACCGGGCCGATCTGCGGCTGGCCGAAGATCTGGAGCAGCAGGCGCGGATCGTTGTTCTCGGTCGACCCGTCGAGCAGAATGCCACGCGCCTGCAGTTCCTCGACCGGCTCGCCATGGCCGGGAAGCCGCTCTTCCAGCGCCTCGTAATAGGTGGCGGGCGGCGGGCTCATCAGCGGCGCGCCCAGCGCCTTGATCCGGTCGAGACACGCGATCAGGTCGTCGCAGATGAACGCGATATGCTGGATGCCCTCGCCATTATAGGCGCGCAGGAATTCGTCGATCTGACCGCCGCCCTTCGCGCCTTCCTCGTTCAATGGAATGCGGATGCGGCCATCGGGTGCGGTCATCGCGCGGCTGGTCAGGCCGGTATATTCGCCCTTGATGTCGAAGAAGCGGATCTCGCGGAAGTTGAACACGCGCTCGTAGAACTTCGCCCAATGGTCCATGCGGCCGCCATAGACATTGTGCGTGAGATGATCGATCATCTTGAAGCCCGCGCCAACGGGGAAGCGATCGACGTTCGGAAGATATTCGAAATCGATGTCATAGATCGACAGCGCATCGGGATTGTCGAGCGTGGCATAGCGGTCAATCAGATAGATGATCGCGCCGCCGATCCCGCGGATCGCAGGCAGGCGCAGCTCCATCGGGCCGGTCTTCGTTTCCACCGGCTCCGCGCCGCGTTCCAGCGCTTCCTTATAGGCATCGCGCGCGTTCCTGACGCGAAAGCCCATGCCGCAGGCCGACGGGCCATGTTCGGCGGCGAAATAGGCGGCGGGACTGGCGGGCTCGTAATTGGCGATCAGGTTGATATCGCCCTGCCGCCACAGATGCACGTCCTTGGAGCGGTGCTGGGCGATGCGGGTAAAGCCCATGGCCGTGAATACCGGCTCGAGCAGCCCCTTTTCGGGCGCGCAGAACTCGACGAATTCGAAGCCGTCCAGGCCCAGGGGATTTTCGAAAAGGTCAGCCATTGCCGCGCACTCCTGCAGGATTTCGTATTGTGCAGAAGATACCCACGCACCAAATTGGTGTCAAATGAAACCATCTGGTTGCGACAGACAGGCGCGCCGAAGCGGGTCCCGCAAGGCGGGTTGGATCACTGTGTATCGCGATTTTGGAAAATGGCGCGCCCGGAACGATTCGAACGTCCGACCCTCAGATTCGTAGTCTGATGCTCTATCCAGCTGAGCTACGGGCGCGTTGGAGGGCTGCCAATAGTCAGCGGTGATCAGCTTGGCAACACCTTTTTCTGCCATTTCGAAAAATCATGCCCGGACCGGTTGCAAGCCCAGCGATTGCGCGATGATGGCGAGCAGCGGAAGGTCGGCAGGCGGCATCGGCAACTGGTACAATTCGTCCACCGTCGCCCATCGCAAGGCGGTGGCGTGCAGTGCCTCCGGCTCTCCCACCCAGTTGCGACACCGGAACAGCAGCAGAATCAGGTGACGCTGGCCGAGCGAGGCGCTCGCAAAGGTCATCGGCTCGCAATCGTCTGGCGCAATCACGACGCCCAGTTCCTCGCCGAGCTCGCGCGCCAAGGCCTGTTCCGGCGTCTCGCCTGGCTCGAGCTTGCCGCCGGGGAACTCCCATAGCCCCGCCATCGCCGTGCCCTCGGGCCGCTGCTGCACCAGAATGCGGCCCTGGGTATCGAGCATGAGACCCGCCACAACGGGGAAGAGTGTCGGATAATTTTCCATCGGATCGGCGCGCCTTAACTTTTTGGTAAGTCGAATTTGCAAAATTGCGAGGGGGGCAGATGGGACCCCGGCCATTTCACGGAAGCACCATGCTGCACTTTCTGACTCTCTTGGCCAGATCAAAGCGCGGCGCAACCGCAATCGAATATGGCCTGATCGTGGCCCTTATCGGCATTACCATCATCGTTTCGATGAGCTCGATGGCCAGCAAGACCATCGGGATGTGGGATTTTGTCGAGGAGAAGATCGTCCCGAAGAAGCAGTGAGTGTCGGAATTTCAGACAGCACCGACCGCTCTTAGGAAAATGGAAAGCTTTTTGATCTAACCCCAAACCGTCCAATCGCAATTCGCCAGATCGGACGGGGAAGTGAAGACCTCGAACAGGAGACCTGACATGAAGACCATTCGCAATCTTTTCGCCGACAAGAAGGGCGCCACCGCCATCGAATACGGCCTGATCGCCGCTCTGATCGCCGTCGCCGCGATCACCGCCATGAGCTCGCTGGGTACCAACCTGTCGGGTACCTTCAACACCGTCAGCTCGAAGCTGACCACCCAGTCGGGCGGCGGAAGCACTGGTGGCAGCACCAGCACCGGAGGCTGAGCCCTGGCTCAATCGACAAGGGAGGGCGGCAGCAATGCCGCCCTTTTTTTTGTGCTCTCAATACGTGACGAGCTTGACCTTCTGCCCGGGCGCCAGCGCCGCATTTCCCGACAGGCCATTGAGTGCCAGGAACCGCTCGACCTTCAGATCGTCATAGGCCATGCGCGCCGCCAGCCGCTGCACGGTGTCGCCGCGCGCCACAGTGACCACCCGCACCCGCCGCGGCCTGATCTGCGCCGCCTCGGCGCCCGCCAGCCGCTGCACGCTCTGGAACATCGGCGCAAACACATCGGCGCGGCCAGCCGGGGTCAGCGCCACGAAATGATAGGCGCGGTTGTTGGCAAAGGCATAGGCGAACACCGTGACATCGACGAGTTGCCGGTTGGCATTGACGCGCGCGGTCGCATAGGCGGCGGGGATGCCGTTGACCGTCGTCCGCTGGATCTGCCCGTAATTGATTCGCTGATTGCTCCCGCCAAGCCCCGCAAAGGCCTGATCGACATAGCGCGAAAGGTCGCCCGAATACTGGCCCAGCGTGAACTGCGCCTGAGCAGATTGGCCGTTGATCGTCACCGCGCTTGTGCCGTTCTGCATGGCAAAGCCCTGCGGCACGGCGAACTTCAGCCCAAGTTCGGGATGCAGGAACTCACGGCCCTGCACAACACCCTGTTTCGGGTCGTCGCCATAGAGCAGCCCGTCGAGCCGGGTGAGGAACACGTCGCGATTGCGCGTGCTGCCGCTGAACTTCTGCGCCACCGTAGCCGCGCGGTTCACACGGCGCGCCGGATCGGGATGGGTGCTGGCCCATTCGGGCACCGAACGGGCATCGCCGCCCTGCGAACGCACGTCGATCGCCTGCTGCGCCGCGAGCGAAGCTAGCATCGAAGACAATGCCTGCGGATCATAGCCCGCCTGGGCCAGATAGCGCACGCCGAGATCATCGGCCTCCTCTTCCTGCTTGCGCGAATATTTGAGCGTCAGCAGCTGCGATCCGGTGCCGAATATCTGCTGGCCGATTTGGCCCGCGGCGCCATCGCCGAGCAGCACCGCAGCGCCGATTTGCCCCAGCAGGCCGATAATGCTGTTGCGCTGCGCCGCCTTCTGGCGTTTTTCGGAATGGCGCGCGGCGACATGGCCTACTTCATGGCCCAGAACCCCGGCCAGCTCGGCCTCGTCGTTCATCAGCGCCATCAGCTGGCGGGTCACATAGACATAGCCGCCGGGAATTGCGAAGGCGTTGTTCACCGGGCTGTTGAGCAGGGTAACCGTGAAATCGTCGCGGGCATTGCCGAGACCCGACTGCACGGCGATGCCCTTGCCCACCTGCACGACATAGCTGGTCTGCGGGACCTGATAGGCGCCGCCGAATTCCTCGAGCAGCTTGGGGTGCACTTCGGCACCCTGGCGCTTTTCCTGCGCGGTGATCGCCTGGGCCTGCATCGCCAGCGCTTCCGCCCGGGGCGCGACGGACTGGCCGATGAGCGCGATGGTGCCAGCACCAGCCGCCGCCATGATTGCCAGATGCTTGAACCGTGCCGCCATATTGCTCTCCCTTATCGTCTCCGGCCATGCCAGTTGATGCGCATCATGCCGCCAGGCACGCGCAGGATCAAATGGCGATGCCCGCACAACGAGGCGGCAGCAAAGCGGTTGCGACGATTTTACGTGTCGGTCAAAGCGAACCGATGGCCAGGAACCGCGCCTCGCGCGCAGCCTTGAGCTCTGCGGGGCTGAGCTTCTTGAGGCCTTCCAGCTCTTCGCGGATAGCCTTGCCCAATTCGCCGATCGCCGCCACCTGGTCGCGGTGCGCGCCGCCGACCGGCTCCTTGACGATGCGGTCGATGACGTTGAGCCGCTTGAGGTCCGCCGCCGTCACCTGCATGGCCTCGGCAGCGTCGGCTGCGCGATCGGCGGTGCGCCACAGAATCGAGGCGCAACCTTCAGGCGAGATCACCGAATAGACGGCATGTTCGAACATCAGCACGCGTTCGGCCGAGGCCAGCGCGACCGCGCCGCCCGAACCGCCCTCGCCGACGATCGCCGCAACCATCGGCACGCCAAGCGTCAGGCAGCGCTCGGTCGAGCGCGCGATCGCTTCGGCCTGGCCACGCTCTTCGGCCTGAACACCGGGAAACGCACCCGATGTATCGACCAGTGTCACCACCGGCAGGCCGAACCGGTCGGCCAGGTCCATCAGGCGGATCGCCTTGCGATAGCCTTCGGGCTTGCCCATGCCGAAATTGTGCCGGATGCGGCTTTCGGTAGTGTCGCCCTTTTCATGGCCGATCACGACCACGCGCTGCTCGCCCATCCGGGCGAATCCCCCCATGATCGCCTTGTCGTCGGCAAAAGCCCGGTCGCCCGCCAGCGGCAGGAAATCGTCGAACATGCCCGCGACATAATGCTTGAAATGCGGCCGCGCCGGATGGCGGGCGACCTGAGTCTTCTGCCAAGGGGTCAGGCCCGCATAGGTCGAGGCCAGCAGCTTGCGCGACTTGGCGGCAAGCCGTTCGATCTCGCTCTCGATATCGATCTCGCCGGTATCGGCGGTTTCACGAAGCTCGGCGATGCGCGCATCGAGCGCGGCGATCGGCTTTTCGAATTCCAGATAGCTTGTCATGCTCATGACGCAATCGCCTAGCCCTGCCGCCGCCGCTCGGCAAGATTCATCTGCGCGAGCGGATGGCGGCGATTGACCAGCGCGACCAGGCGGCGGCTGTCGACATGGGTGTATATCTGCGTCGTCGCGATATCGGCATGGCCCAGTAAGGTCTGCAAGGTCCTGAGATCCGCGCCGCCTTCGAGCAGATGCGTGGCAAAGGCGTGGCGCAGCACATGCGGACTGACACGCGCGGGATCGATGCCGGCGCTGGCGGCAAATTCCTTGATCAGCTGATAAAGGCGGATGCGGCTGATATGCCCGGTGCGCGAAGGAAACAGCCAGCGCGGATTGGAAGATGGCACCGCCAACCAGCGCTGCAGCGCTTCGCGCGCGCGCCCCGATATCGGCACCAGCCGCTGCTTGCCCCCCTTGCCGGTGATCGCCAGCAGCGGGCGTCCGGCGAGCGCCGCGCTGCGCGGCAGGCCGACCAGCTCGCTCGCGCGCAATCCCGAACCGTAAAGCAGTTCCAGCAGGGCGAGCAGGCGAATGTCGGCAGCGCGCGCTTCGGGAGCCGCAGCGCGCTCCTCGGCAAGCGCGAACAGTCGCGCGATCTCTTCATGGCTCAGGATCTTCGGAAGCGGACGCTGCACCCTGGGCCGCGCCAGCATGGCCTGCGCGTTCCGGGTCTCCCCGCCCAGCCCCTCGTCTTCCAGGAAGGCGAAGAAGCCGCGCAGCGACGAGCTCTTGCGTGCCAGGCTGCTGGCCGCGAGTGAGCGCCAGTGACGATCGAGCGTTGCACGCGCACTCTCGTCGGCCCGAGCAAGGCGACCGCCCAGAATTTCGGACGCCTGTTCGAGATCACGGCGATAGGCCGCCACCGTGTTGGCCGAAGCGCCGCGCTCCGCCGCCATCATTTCCAGGAAACGGTCGATCAGGCGGGCGTCGTCGCTGCCCACGGATCAGGCGCGGCTGACGGCTTCGGCTGCGATCATCCGCGCTTCGGCCTGGCGCCCCACCGTGCGCAGCGCTGCCACGACGTGATAGAGCTGACGCGGCGTCATCGCCGACCAGTCATTGCCCTGCATGCCAAGACCGACCAGCAGCGTTACCAGCCCGTCATTGCCTTCAGCGGCGGCAGCAGCAATCGCGCGGGTCCAGCGGGTTTCGCCGCCGAAACCGATGCCCAGGTCCTCTGCGAGCGAATCGCGGTCAGCACTGCTCAGCCGTCCCAATCCGGCCAGGCCCGCGACGAGAAACGCGCTCTTGCGCGCCTCATTGCTCTGGTCATTGTCGAAGAAGCTGCTGACCTCGGACGCGGCGACCTGCGCGCGTCCCGGAACCGCGACCGCGAGCACCGCCCAGCCGAGGCTCCCGTCTTCCACCACCGACCGCCAGCGCGCCGCACTGGTATCGAATCCTGCCGACACCATCGAAACGATGAGATCATCGGCATAACCGGCGAGATCATCGGAAGGCGCGACACGCGCGGCTGCATGTGCGGTCAGGATATGCGCCGAATAGCGGACGAAGGCGTTCTCCGAACGGTCCCAGAGCGCGCGCATCGCCCGCACGCGGTCATCGGCGTCGGTTGCGACATAGGCGGTGCGCAGCAGCGCCATGCGATCGCGCAGCGCCTCGTCGGTGCCCGGATCGTCGAAGGTCGCGCCATAGAGATCGACCATATCGGCGCTCGACAGCATGCCCATCGCCGCTGCGACATCGGCAGCCTGCACGCGCGAGGCGAGCGGCGCCATCGGCGCGCGGGCGCGCCAGGCCTGGAAGTTGCGATCCGCGCGTGCATAGAGCGTTTCGGGCGGCTCGATCCCGGCGGTCAGCGCCAGGCCAAAGCGCCAGCGGGTGAGTTGATCGACATCGTCCCATTGCACCGTGACCGCGCGCCTGCCGTTCAGGCTCGCGCCGACGATTTTCTCGGCGAGCACCACGTCGATGCGGTCCATCGCCCCCGGGCGTCGCGCCCGGTCGATCTGTTCGCGCGCCGCGCTGCCCTCGCCCGAAAAGCCCGAACACATCGCGCGGATCAGCTGCCACTGGTTGCCCTTGGCGGTCTCTCCGGCAAAGGGCAGCAGCGGGCACATGCCGAGCGGATCGGCCGACGCGACATAGCTGTCGAGCGCGACATTGAGCAGGCGCGGCGTCGCGGCGGGCGGATCAATCGCCTGCACCATGCGCACCGCGCCATCGGCGGACCCGATGCGCAGCAGCAGCGCCGCGCGTTCGGCGGCCCAGTTGGCGCCATTGAGGCCCTGGGGCGTCGCAAGTTCGCTCAGCAGAAGCTTCTGCAGCCCGAGCGAGGCCCAGCGAGACACGATGCGCCCGCTGGTCCGGCGCACCAGCGTCTGCGCATAAAGACCACCGATATTGCCCAGCGAGGAGGCCGCAAACCCGCCATTGGCCTGGGTCAGCGGTCCGATAAGGTCGAGCGAGCGCCGCGCGCTCGGGGGCAGCGACTGGGTCAGCGCGATCTGCGCCTCCAGTTCTTCCTGCAGTTTGGCGAGCTCTTCGCTCAGTTCCTCGTCAGTCGGTGCATCCTGGCCGGCAATCGAAGGCAGCGGCGTCGTCGGCAGCGGCACCGCCGTGCCGGGGGCTATCGGAGCAGCGCGGCCCGGCTCTGCCGGAGGCGGCGGCTCGGACTGCGAGGGCGCGGGCGCGGGATCGTTGAAACCGGGCGGAAGCAGCGATTCCGGCGCCTCGTTCTGCCCGATCACCGGCGCGGACACGAACGCCAGCGCCAGCAGGCTGACACAGCCCAAAACCATCCCCCGCCGCATGAAATCAGCCCTCGGACTGGGAGGAGCCGGCAGCGGCTCCGCTCTTGGCCGCAGCAGGCAGCGGGATCGACTTTTCGACGCGCTGGGTCGGCACTTCGCCACCGCGCGACCAGGCCAGAGCCAGCAGACCGATCAGGGCAACGGCGATCACCACCAGAATGATCGGGCCCTTGGGCCGCCTGCGCCGTCCGTAATTCTGTCCGATAATGGCCATAGCCAGGATATTCTCCGTCCAAGTCAAGATAACTTGCGCCACCGCCTAGCCTATTTATAGGCTGCGCGGCAATGCTGCAGAACCGAAAATCAGACCCTGCGCGGCTGGCCGGGGATATCATGCGATGGCTCGACCGGCCGCTGGTGCTGGTGGGGTTGATGGGCGTGGGAAAGTCGACGGTCGGCAAGCGGCTGGCGAACGATCTGGGCATCGGCTTTGTCGATGCCGACGAGGAGATCGAGAAGGCCGCGCACATGACCATCGCGGAGATTTTCGAACGGTTCGGCGAGCCCTATTTCCGCGATGGCGAACGCCGGGTGATTTCAAGGCTGATCGACGGACAACCGCGCGTGATCGCCACCGGCGGAGGCGCGTTCATGAACGAGGAGACCCGCGCGCTGATCCTGTCAGGTGCCATCGCGATCTGGCTCGATGCCGATATTCGCACGCTGGTCGAGCGCGTCAGCCGGCGCAATACCCGGCCGCTGCTGCGCAACGGCAATCCGGCCGAGGTGCTCACCCGCCTGGCCGAACAGCGCAACCCCATCTATGCGGAGGCACAGATCCATGTGCGCAGCAAGGATGGGCCGCACCACCGCACCGTTACCGCAATATTGGAAGGACTGGCCCGATGGCACGGCTGAATATCGCGCTGGGCCAGCGCAGCTATGATATTCTGGTGGAGGCCGGTGCGCTTGCCCAGATCGCTGGGCATATCGCACCATGGACGCGCCGCGGGCGGACGCTGTGGATCAGCGATTCCCATGTCGCCGCACATCACTGGCTGCGCGTCGAGGCGCAGCTCGCCAGCGCCGGCGTCGAAGCGCATCTGCATATCGTTCCGGCGGGCGAAGCGAGCAAGAGCTGGTCGGAACTGGTGCGCCTGATCGACTGGCTGCTCGCCATGGGCGTGGAGCGCAGCGACACCATCTTCGCACTGGGCGGCGGGATGATCGGCGACCTGACCGGCTTTGCCGCCTCGATCGTCAAGCGCGGCTGCGAATTCGTGCAGGTGCCGACGACCCTGCTGGCGCAGGTCGACAGTTC
The DNA here is from genome assembly GCF_001557175.1 of Blastomonas sp. CCH9-A1. Classification (NCBI taxonomy): domain Bacteria; kingdom Pseudomonadati; phylum Pseudomonadota; class Alphaproteobacteria; order Sphingomonadales; family Blastomonadaceae; genus Blastomonas; species Blastomonas sp. CCH9-A1. The sequence continues at coordinate 17,242 of NZ_LSHM01000061.1, read as the reverse complement.
GGTCGGCGGCAAGACCGCGATCAACACCACGGCGGGCAAGAACCTGGTCGGCACCTTCCACCAGCCCAGATTCGTGCTGATCGACCCGCAGGTGCTTGCCACCCTGCCCCCGCGCGAGATGCGCGCCGGCTATGCCGAGGTCGTCAAATACGGGCTGATCGACGATGCGCCATTCTTCGACTGGTGCGAAGCGAACGGTCAGGCCGTACTGGCGCAGGATTGCGCTGCGCTGGAGCATGCGATAGTCACATCAGTCGCCGCCAAGGCGCGGATCGTCGGCGAGGACGAGCGCGAGACAAAAGACCGGCGCGCGCTGCTCAATCTGGGTCACACCTTCGGCCATGCGCTCGAGGCCGATACCGGCTTTGGCGAGCGGCTGCTGCATGGCGAGGCTGTCGGTGTCGGAATGGTGCTGGCGCTGCGCTATTCGGCGCGGCGCGGCCTTTGCGAAACGCGCGACGCTGACCGGGTCGCTGCGCATCTGGCAGCCTGTGCCATGCCCGTGACGCTCGCCGGTGCAGGCGTGACCGCAGATGGTGCCGCGCTGGTCGACCATATGCGCCACGACAAAAAGATGACGGGTGGCACCCTGCCCTTCCTGCTGCTGCACGGGATCGGCAGCACCTTCGTCGCGCATGATGTCGAACTCGACGACGTGGCGCAATTCCTCGACGAACAGCACCGCGTCGCCGCACCGGCGCCGTCCTTGTAAACCTTCTCTTTAGGACGATGCGCTAGAAGGCGGGCGTGGGGGCAGACCGCGCGTCTGCCTGCCACACCTTTGCCTCGAGCCAGCGGAGCCTTGAACGCGTGTCGTTTATCCAGCCAGGAGCCTTTGATCGCGCCCAGCCCGAGGCGGCTCCGCCGCGCTCGCTGGAAGCCGCGCTCGCTCTGGGCATGAGCGACACCCATGTGTTTGTCGCGCGTCTGGCGGATCGAGTCGCCCCGGCGCGGCCCATGGACCTGGCCGATGCCGCGCATTTCCTCTGTCTGCTCCATGGCCGTTATCCAGGCCTGATCGATTATGCCGCAACGCGCAGCGCCGATCCGCAGGTCGGCAAATGGCTCGCGCGCGCGTGCGAGGCCTTTGTCGGCGAGCGCGCGCTGCTCACCAAGCTCACCGTGGCCGCCGGCCCCATTACCAGCACGCCGGGTCAGGACAAGTGCACGCCGGCGATCATCAACCTGCGCGGCGCGCTCAATGCGCTGTCCCAGTCGGACCGGCAGGGTTGCGCGCTGGGTGCAGCCTTTGCCCTGGTGCTCGATTGGCATATCATCCGTGACGTGCTCGACGTCATCGCCCAGCGGACTGGCCTCGAACCGCGCCCATCCACCCTGCCCTCGCGCGAGGAGACGCTGGAACTGGCGGCCATGATCGGAAGCGATCGTTCCATCGGCCGTGCGATGGGTTTCGGGGCATCGCAGATGCTGGTGCAGCACCGCAGCTTCTGGGACATGCTGGCTGATCGCGCCGAGGCACGCCGCCTGCAGGACGGACTCTGACGGCCTGATTCCAGGCACCCTCAACGTCAGCCTGCCGCAAACGTAAACGTAAAGCCAAATTGCTGTCGCGGCTTGCCAAGCCCGCCCAAGCCCCTTATCGCTTAAACGCACAGTTAATAGCGGCAGGAAGGCGAGGCTCATGCGTTTTGAAGGCACCAGCGACTATGTGGCAACCGATGACCTGAAGGTGGCGGTCAACGCCGCGGTTGCGCTGCGCCGCCCGCTGCTGGTCAAGGGCGAACCGGGCACAGGCAAGACCGTGCTGGCACATCAGATCGCCGCTGCCGCCAACGCCCCGCTGATCGAGTGGAACATCAAGTCGACCACCAAGGCGCAGCAGGGCCTGTACGAATATGACGCGGTCGCGCGCCTGCGCGACGGCCAGCTCGGCGACGAGCGCGTCCACGACATCGCCAACTATATCAAGAAGGGCAAGCTGTGGGAGGCGTTCACCTCGCCCCAGCTGCCGGTGCTGCTGATCGACGAGATCGACAAGGCCGATATCGAGTTCCCCAACGACCTGTTGCAGGAACTCGATCGCATGGAATTCTACGTCTACGAGACCAAGGAACTGGTGAAGGCACAGGAACGCCCGATCGTCGTCATCACCTCGAACAATGAGAAGGAACTGCCCGACGCCTTCCTGCGCCGTTGCTTCTTCCACTATATCAAGTTCCCCGATCGCGAGACGATGCAGGCGATCATCGATGTGCACTTCCCCGGCATCCAGAAGATCCTGGTGCAGAAGGCGCTCGAAATCTTCTACGACGTGCGCGAGGTGCCCGGCCTCAAGAAGAAGCCCTCGACCAGCGAGCTGCTCGACTGGCTGAAGCTGCTGCTGCACGAGGACATGCCGCTCGAGGTGCTGCAGTCGCGTGACCCCAGCAAGGCGATTCCGCCGCTGCACGGCGCGCTGCTCAAGAACGAGCAGGACGTGATGCTGTTCGAGCGCCTCGCCTTCATGGCGCGCCGCAACAGCTGATCCTCGGACCTTCGTCAGGGTGCGGTTTCGGCCTGGTCCGATTCCATCACGAACCGCACCCGCTCGACACAGCCGACTGCGCCTGGCCCCGGTTTGACCCTTGCAGAACGCAACACTGTGACGGCTTGGGCACCGAAATCTGCGCTCGGCTGGCTGGCCTTGACCTGGATGTTGTTGATTTCGCCCCAGGGCGCGACATCATAGGTCACCACCGCCCAACCCTCGATCGCCCTGCGACGATAGGGTTCGGGAAAGCGCAACACAGGCGGCGTTGCCCACTCGCGACGCTCCGGACAGGTAGCACCGGCAGGCCGGAACGCGTCCTCTTCTGGTGCCGGTGGCGCAGGCAGCGTGCCGGCGGAGCGCCAGTAAGAGAATCGGCACCCCGTGAAGGCACCGGACCAGTATCGCGTCTCGGTTGTGGCTGCCCGGCTGGCTTCGTCAAGCGCGGCGTTACCCGAACTGGCAAGCGTCTCGACATTGATCGAGGCTCCGCTTTGTCCGACGTCATAGCCCACCATCGACCAGTCGCGCACGCCAGGTTCGGCAGGGATCGCGCGGAAATTCGGGAACGCCCGGTTGCGCAAGCCTGCCACCGAATCGCCCTTGCACGTTCCGGTTGCAAAAATCCGTTTCCAGGCCTCGGGAGGGAGCGGACCGGAGACCGGATTGGCGGAATAGGCCATCAGGGCCGATAGCGGCGCATCATCGATTGGCATCAGTTCGGGGGAAAAGACGATCGCGCAGCCCTTTTTCGGCTGGCCGGGTCTGAAGCGCGTCGCGGCCAGCGCCGGGCCGAGATCATCCGCAATTCCATAAGGGGTGGCCGCATCTCCCTTGCGAATGGCCAGGGGCCTGCCGCTGGCGTCTATGTCGAATGCGAAGCTGACAGGCGCGTATTTGGCGTTGTTGGGGTAGACCCTCTGAAGCCAGGGCCGCTCGATCCGAACAACGCTCGCAGCCGTGCCGCTGCAGTTCACGTGCCCTGGAGTCCAGGAAAGCAGCGCCGCGCGAGCAGGCGCTGGCGAGGGCGCGATGACGATCGGCGGCGGCGGTACCGTCGCTGCAGATGGCAAGGGCAAGGCGAGCGCGAAGAGACTGATCATGCCGGGAATTCTGCCATGCCTGTCGCTCGATGACGAGCGCCCTCATGTTCCCAACTGTGCCAAATGCGGCGAGATGAAACCGCGCTGGCGGTAGTTCAGGGTTCAGCGGATATAGGCCAGCTCGAAATTGCCCCAATAGCGGCCCTTGATCCACAAGGGCACGAAGATGTTGCGCAGGATGCAGCCGTCGCTGGCCGTGGGTTCGAACCGATAGACGGCCGCATAATAGCGGTCATGCTTGTGCGCGATGGCGCCCCGGGTGGTGTGATCGAGCACGATCATCCGGTTGCGGCAATGTGCGGCATCGTGCTGGTGATCGCCCGTGGGTTGGTGCGAACGCTCGCTGATATGCGTCGGCAGATAGCCATCCTCGTTCGATATCACCGCACCATAGGCATGGTTGTTCTGGCCCCAGAAGCGGTCGAGGATCGGCCGGATGCGTGCGTCGGCAAAGTCGTTGAACCGATTGTCGAAACGGTTGAGACCAGGCTCGCCGCGCGGGCGATAATCTCGGTCGAAGACATCCGCCTCGGTAATCTGACCGCCATCGATCGCTGCCTCGATAAGGTCCCTGATCTCGTCGCCTGTCGCAACCGCCAGCTCGACAAACGGGTTGTCGCGGTGCGACAGCCCGGTGTGGAGCAGCTGGTTGAAGACAACATTGGACAGACCCTCGAGCGCATTGCTCTGGCTGAGCGCGTCGTCGAGCTGGTTGCTGCACCCGGCGACATCTTCCATGAACACGAACAGATTGTCGCACAGTTCGCCCGTGTCGGATCGAACGCCGGTGCTCGAATCCGCGATTGCATCCGCCTTGGCGGCGACTTCGCGCATCATGTTGCCGGCCTGGCGAATGGTGACGTCGATCGTTTCCAGATGCCGCTGCGCGCTGCGGCTCTGTTCGACACCCCGTTCGACCTGCGCCATGAAATGCCCGGCCTCGGTGCTGAGCGAATGCATCGTCCCGGCGATCCGGTCGGTGACCTGACGCGTGTCCTGCGCCAGCTTCTTCACCTCGGCGGCGACGACGGCGAAGGTCGCGCCAGCGGCGCCAGCGCGTTCGGCCTCGATCGCGGCATTGAGTGCGAGCATGTTGGTCGAGCGTGCGATTGCATCGATCGTCCGGCTGGCCAGGATCACGTCGTCCATCGCATGGGCAAAGCGCTTGACGTCTTCACCGAGGCCCTGGATCAGCGAGATAAGATCGTGCAGCTCGAGCGCCGAGACCTGCATGGTATCGGAACCCTCGGCAAGGTTGCGGTATGCCGCCTTGCTCATTTCGCGAGCGCTTGTGGTCGCGACGACCACCTGCTCCTGCTCTTGCGCCAGGTTGCGCGCGATCTGTTCGAGATAGGATCGCTTTTCGCCGAGCAGCGCCATGCGATCGCGAACCGCCGAGACGATCCCGCCGACCCGCGATGCACCGATAACCGATTCGCCGCAGCTTTCCGCCATCTGCTGGACGGCATCGCTGTCTGGCGGAATAATGCGATGCTGCTCCATCAGGGACCTTTGCACTGGCGTTATGGCATGGCGTAACGGCTTATGGTTAAGGCCGGGTAAAACGCGCGCCGTGACGCTTCGCGCTTGCCAGACGAGCTGACTGCGGGCATCGTCCAAGGCTGACGGAAACGTAAAGCAGCAGGGACCCGCGATGTTCTTTTCTTTCATGGACGAATTGCGCAGCGCCGGCATATCGGTGTCGCTCAAGGAACATCTCATCCTGCTCGAAGCGCTGAATGCGCAGGTCATCGAACAGAGCCCCGAGGAATTCTATTATCTCTCGCGCGCGACGCTGGTGAAGGACGAAGGCCTGCTCGACCGGTTCGACCAGGTCTTTGCCAAGGTGTTCAAAGGCCTGGAGATGACCTTCCAGGGCAATGACAGCGCCACCATTCCCGAGGATTGGCTGAAGGCGGTGGCCGAGAAGTTCCTCTCCGAAGAAGAGATGGAGAAGATCAAGTCGCTCGGGTCATGGGAAGAGATCATGGAGACGCTGAAAAAGCGGCTCGAGGAGCAGGAAAAGCGCCACCAGGGCGGCAACAAGTGGATCGGCACCGGCGGCACCAGCCCGTTCGGCAATTCAGGCTACAATCCCGAAGGCGTGCGCATCGGCGGCGAAAGCAAGCACAAGCGCGCGATCAAGGTCTGGGAAAAGCGCGAATACCAGAACCTCGATTCGACCCGGCAGCTCGGCACGCGCAACATCAAGGTGGCGCTGCGCCGCCTGCGCCGTTTCGCGCGCGAGGGATCGGCCGACGAGCTCGATATCGACGGCACCATCGACGGCACCGCCCGCCAGGGCTGGCTCGACATCCGCATGCGGCCCGAGCGGCACAATGCGGTCAAGCTGCTGCTGTTCCTCGATGTCGGCGGGTCGATGGATCCCTTCATCAAGCTGTGCGAGGAGCTGTTCTCGGCTGCTACGACCGAGTTCAAGAATCTCGAATTCTTCTATTTCCACAACTGCCTGTATGAAGGCGTGTGGAAGGACAACCGCCGCCGCTTTACCGAGCGGACCAACACCTGGGACATCCTGCACAAATACGGGCACGACTATAAGGTGATCTTTGTCGGCGATGCCTCGATGAGCCCGTACGAGATCAGCCATCCGGGCGGGTCGGTCGAGCATTTCAACGACGAGGCCGGCGCGGTATGGATGAGCCGCGTGGTCAACACCTATCCCGCTGCAGCCTGGCTCAACCCGGTGCCCGAGAACCAGTGGGGCTATTCGCAATCGGTGCGGATGATCAAGGACCTGATGAAGGACCGCATGTATCCTCTGACGCTCGAAGGGCTCGACGATGCGATGCGCGAGCTGGTGCGCAAGCACGGCAACTGATCGGGCGCGGGCGGGCGCTCAGGCCTTGCCTGCGTAACGATCGGTCGCTGCAATCAGCTGGTCGAGGATGCCGGGCTCGGAATAGGCATGCCCCGCCCCTTCGATCAGCTGGAAATCCATGTGCGGTAAGGCCTTGTGCAGCGCCCAGGCGTAATGCGCGGGGCACGGCATGTCGTAGCGGCCATGCACGATCGTCCCCGGGATGCCGCTCAACCTCGCAGCATTGCGCAACAGCTGCTCGGGCTCGAGCCAGCAGCCATGCACGAAATAATGGGTCTCGATCCGCGCGAAGGCGAGCGCATAATGCCCGTCGTCATGCTGCTCGGTAAGCCTCGGATCGGGAAGCAGCGTGACCGTCTCCCCCTCGTACAGGCTCCAGGCACGTGCTGCCCGGACCTGAAGCTCCGGATCGTCACCGGTGAGTCTGCGGTGATAGGCGGCGAGCATATCGTGACGCTCGTCCTCAGGGATCAGCGCGGTGAACCGCTCCCATTTGTCCGGAAACATCTGCGACACGCCGAACTGGTAGAACCAGTCGAGCTCGGGCTTCGTGCACATGTAGATTCCGCGCAGCACGAGCTGCGAAACGCGGCTGGAGTGCGTTTGCGCATAGGCTAGCGCCAGCGTCGATCCCCAAGACCCGCCGAACACCAGCCAGTCGGCAACGCCGACCAACTCGCGTAGCCGCTCGATATCGGCGACGAGGTGCCAGGTGGTGTTGGCATGCAGCGCGGCATGGGGCGTCGAGCGCCCGCACCCGCGCTGGTCGAAAAGCAGCACATCGTAAAGCGCTGGATCGAACAGCCGCCGATGGTCGGGCGAGCAACCGCCGCCCGGGCCGCCGTGCAGGAACACCGCAGGCTTGGCGCCCGGTGTGCCGACCCGCTCCCAATAGACCTGGTGGCCGTCACCTGTATCCAGCATGCCGCTGGCATAGGGCTCGATGGGCGGGTAGAGCGTCCGCACCGGGCGCAGAGCCCTTACTGCTTGCCGTGCCGAGTGTTGCTCGCGAGATAATCGCCATAGCTGCCGACATAGCTGTCGATGATCATCTGCGCTTCGTCATTGGCATAGCTCTCGGCTTCGGCCTTCTTGCCGCCATATTGCATCTCGGCCTTGACCATCAGGTCGATCAGCTTGGTCTTTTCCGCAGAGCAGGCAGAGGCCGATTCCTTGGTGAAATCGGACTGTGCCTTTTTCGCGTCCAGGCTCTCGTTGGTGAACTTGGTCAGGCAGTCGTTGAACTCCTTGCGGGCGGTATCGACCGGATCCGCAGCAGCCATGGTCATGGCCATAGCAATCATCGCAGTGAGACTCATGCTCTTCTCCCCAGAAAGCAGATTGTGCGCAGCAATTAGCACTCCGCCTGCCCGCGCGAAAGCGGATTTCAGCCAATGTTGCGGCAATTTACCGCATAAATTCAGCGAATCCGAACGCCGCCCTGAACTACTGCATCGACGCTTTCCAGCTCGCGCACATTGCCCAGCGGATCGCCATCGACCGCGACGATATCGGCGAAGCGGCCTACGGCAATCGCGCCGACATCCTGCGATTTGCCGAGCGCCTCGGCAGCATTGACCGTGGCGGCGCGGATGGCCTCGAGCGGCGTCATGCCATATTCGACCATGACCTTGAACTGTCCGCCGGCGGTCGCATGCGGCATCACGCCCGCATCGCTGCCGAACACCATCTTCACGCCCGCGCGATGCGCCTTGCGGAAATTGTCGCGCTGGATCTGCGCGACTTCGCGGTCCTTGCGCAGATTGTCTTCCATCACGCCGTTCTTCGCGCCCTCAGCCTGGGTATAGTCGGTGTTGAAGATATCCATCGAGAACCAGACCGGTTGCTTGCGTTCGGCCGCAAGACGGATGCCCTCGTCATCGACCAGGCTGGCATGTTCGATCGTGTCGATCCCGGCGCGGATCGCCGCCTTTATGCCCGCTGCGCCATGTGCATGCGCCGCGACGCGAAGGCCCCATTGATGCGCCTCATCGGCAATCGCGCGCAGTTCCTCTTCGGACAGCTGCTGCTGGCCCGGCTCGGTATTGCGCGAGAACACGCCGCCTGTGGCGCAAACCTTGATCACCTCGGCGCCATATTTGCGCTGCTCGCGCACCTTCTGGCGCAGCTCGGTGGGGCCGTCGCCCACCGCAGGCGACTTGGCCGCAAACGAGGGCGGCAGATAGGTCTGGTCGCAATGCCCGCCGGTCGCGCCGAGCGCATGCGCCGCCGGCACGATGCGCGGGCCCACCGCCCAGCCTTCGCCAATCGCCTGCTTGAGCGCGACATCGTTATAGCCCTCGGACCCGACATTGCGGACGGTCGTAAAGCCCGCCTCGAGCATGGCGCGCGCATTCGACGCGGCGACGAAGCTCCAGAAGCGATCGGTAAACTGAAGGTTGTTATAGCCGCCATAAATGGGCGAGCTGTCCAGATGCACATGCATGTCGATCAACCCCGGCAGCAGCGTCTTGCCCGACAGGTCGATATGCTCGACGTCCGACCCCCAGCGTACGGTGCGCGCATCGGCGATCGAGGTGATGCGGCCGTTCTCCACGAAGATCGCGGGATATTCGGTCACCTTGCCGGTGACGACATCGACCATCTTCGCGGCGGTAATGACGGTGCGCTGCGGCGCATCCTGCGCGGTTGCCGCAGATATCATGCCGAGCGCGAGCGCCGTTGCCGAAATCAATGTCAGTGCCTTCATGCTGAACCCCTTTCACCGCGCCGGTCGCTGACGCTGCCTGATCGAACTTTCGCCATGGATTGCAGCGCGTTGCGCGGACTGGCAAGCAAAACCGCATGCTGTCTTGCCCCTACAAATTTTTGGGGGTGGCTGGCCTGGGGTGAGCGGCCTAGAATGCTGTGATCATGAGCAACCCCGCTTCCCCTCCGCTCTGGTCGCTGACCGAGAAGGAAAAGCAGACGCTGCGGCTGATCGTCTGCGGGCATGACGCCAAGTCGATCGCGCGCGAGCTCGACCTTTCGGTTCACACGATCAACGAGCGGCTGCGCGAGGCGCGGCGCAAGATGGCAGTCTCGAGCAGCCGCGAGGCAGCGCGCCTGCTGCATCAGGCCGAAGATGCCTTACCCCCCAAAAGCTTTGGGGACATGCCATTGGGGGAAGCGTCGGGAGCCGCGACGGGCAATCAGGGCTCCACGCCGCAACCCGGCGTCGGCGCGCCAGCCCGGCGCTCCGCCCTGATGATTGGAGCTTTGACCATGACCCTCGCCTTCGGCCTGCTGGCCTTTGCCGCCCTGCCCCTACTGACCGCCACAACCGCAAGTGCCGACGCTACCGGCAAAAGCAGCGAACAGGTCGCCGACCAGCCGGTCGTCGATACCGCGCGCCATTTTCTCGCGCTGGTTGAAGCGAGGAATTGGGTGGAAAGCTATGCCGCCACCGGCATCGCCTTCCGCAAGCTCAACACGCTGCAGGTCTGGACCGATGTCTCTGAACAGGTCCATGCCCGCTACGGAAAGGCGGTCTCGCGCACGCTGCTCTCGCAGGAGAACCTTCCCGCCCCGCCCGCCGGTTACGAGGTAGTCAAGTTCCGCACCGTGTACGCGAACAAGGCCGAAGCGGTGGAAACGGTGACGCTCGATCGGGAGGATGGCAAGTGGGTGGTCGTAGGGATCACGATTGGCTGAGACTCAAGCCAGGAGTCGCTGCCCGAACCTATCAGAGGTAGCGGCTCTCGCAGCCAGAAAGCCGATCGACAGATGCGGCGGGGGTGACGACAGTACCGCATAATCCGACGTCTCGGCGACCCGAGAGTGACTATCGGGCATGATGTCGCACAACTTGCCCTCCTCCCTTGCCAACCAGAGGCTTTTGCAACGCGCGCCCGGCCGGAGCGAAGGATGCGTCGTCCATTTCGCAGCGACCGATGCGGGCGCCACATAGCCGGTTTTGCACCAGGATTGCCATTTGGGGATGGAGACCTGTTCGATCGCAGCGCTCCCGCTTGAATGATGCACAAATTGGGGCGGCGGGCTGGGCACGAAAACCGGGTGAGGCCTGTAGGAGACATGGGCCCAATCATGGCCATCATTATGGCGGGCGTAATTGGCCAGCGCCGCGATGCGCTCGGTGGCAGGTGCAAATGATTGCCACACCGTGAGCACTGCAAATATCATCACGCCGGCGAAGATCACCGCAAAAATAGCCGTACCCATGACACAGACGTCCTATTGGGAGACGGATGGCCTCCCAGCCACAACCCGTGACGGGCTGTTTATAACATTGTGCATAACCTGTTGTCCATAAAAATGGACACTCGATGTTATAAATGGTTTTTCTTGGTTTTTATTTTGCAGCTCGCAAATGGTACCCGCAGCAGAGAATGGCGGATGGCTTCACATTTTATCGCGTTATCGCAGCGGTTTATTCCGGATAAAGGCGAAGATCATCAGCATGATATCTCTCCGTCCTGATGCTTATTGTGCAAGCAGGACGCGCTGCGGCAAGCGTGAGGTCCGCGCCGCCATTGCCAGCGTCTGACTGTCGAGCGTCTTGAGAAACGCCTGTGTCGCCTGATGGAGCATGCCCGTCAGGCCGCAATGGTTTTTCAGGATGCAGCCGTCACAATCGGCGAGCTGGATGCACGGCTCTGTAAGCCGGACGACCTCGCCCAATGTAATATCCTCTGCCGCCCGGCCGAGCCGAAAGCCGCCTGATCTTCCCCGAACCGTCGCCAACAGCCCGGCCTGGGCCAGTTGGTACACCACCTTCATCGCATTGTTTCGCGAGATTCCATGGTCGGCCGCCACCTCGGCGATCGACAAAAGGCCGCCACCGTCGCGCTCGACCAGCGCGGCGTGGAGCAGGATGCGCAGGGCATAATCGGTATGCGCAGTCAGCCGCATCTCAGTTCACCTCAAAATACATGCATATCCATTGCATCATTTCTCGGCGTGCGTATAGATGCATCCATAACGCATCTTATCGGGAGGATCATCATGGCCGAGCCGCTTACCCAGAACACCATCGCCATCGTCAAGAGCACTGCCCCGCTGCTCAAGCAGCATGGGCTCGCGATCACCAGCCGCATGTACGAGCGGCTGTTCGTCAACGAGGAGGTGAAGCAGATGTTCGATCAGGCCGCGCAGGAATCGGGCGAGCAACCACGCCGTCTTGCTGCCGCGATCCTCGGCTATGCCGAGAATGTCGACAAGCTGCAGAACCTCACTCCCGTCGTCCAGCGCATGGTCGCACGGCATGTCGAGTGCGGCGTCAGGGCCGAACATTATCCCTATGTCGCCGAAGCGCTGTTGCCCGCCATCCGCGACGTGATCGGCGAAGGCGCGACCGACGAGGTGCTGGCAGCCTGGGGCGAGGCCTATTGGTTCCTCGCCGACATCCTGATCGGCAAGGAAGCCGCATTGTACGAGGAAATTGCCGCCTGATGCGAAACGGGGCGGTTCGCGCCGCCCCGTCCGCGATCAGAAATGCAGCGCGCGCCCATAGGCGCTCAGCACGCCCTCGTGCATCATCTCGCTCAGCGTCGGATGTGCGAACACCGTGTGCATCAGCTCTTCCTCGGTCGTCTCGAGCTGGCGGGCGATGACATAGCCCTGGATCAGCTCGGTCACTTCCGCGCCGATCATGTGCGCGCCCAACAACTCGCCGTTCTTGGCGTCGAACACAGTCTTGATGAACCCTTCGGCCTCACCCAGCGCGATCGCCTTGCCGTTACCGATGAACGGGAAGTTGCCGACCTTGACCTCGTGCCCGGCTTCCTTGGCCTTGGCTTCGGTAAGGCCGACACTGGCCACCTGCGGGCGCGAATAGGTGCAGCCGGGGATGTTCCAGGTTTCGAACGGGTGCGGGTTCTTGCCCGCGATATGCTCGACCGCGATGATGCCCTCATGGCTCGCCTTGTGCGCCAGCCAGGGCGGGCCGGTGACATCGCCGATCGCGCGGATGCCCGGCACATTGGTCTGGCCGAAGCCGTCGACGACGATATGGCCGCGGTTGGTCTCGACGCCGAGCGCCTCCAGCCCGATATCCTCGGTATTGGGCACGATGCCGATCGCGACGATGGCGTGGCTGAAGCTGTGCTCCTCGCTCTTGCCGTCCTTGGTCTTGATCTTCGCCTTCACGCCCTTTCCGTCGCTGGTCAGGGCCTCGACGCCCGCGCCGGTGAGGATATTCATGCCCTGCTTCTTCAGCGCCTTTTCCATGAACGCGCTGACATCGGCGTCTTCGACCGGCAGAATGCGATCGAGCATCTCGACGATGGTTACTTCCGCGCCCATGTCGGAGTAGAAGCTGGCGAACTCGACGCCGATCGCGCCCGATCCGATGACGAGCAGCTTGCTCGGCATTTCGGTCGGGGTCATCGCGTGGCGGTAGGTCCAGATGCGCTTGCCATCGGCTTTGGCGAACGGCAGGTCGCGTGCGCGCGCACCGGTGGCGACGATGATCTCCTTGGCCTCGAGCTCGCGCACCTGATCGCCCTGGGTCACGGTCATCCTGCCCTTGGCCGTAAGCTTGCCGGTGCCTTCGACCACGGTGATCTTGTTCTTCTTCATCAGGCCCTTGACGCCTGCGTTGAGCTGCCCCGAGACGGCGCGGCTGCGCGCGACGATCTTTTCCAGCTCGAAGCCCACCTTCTCGGCGGTCAGCCCGTAATTCCCGGCATGGCTCATGTAATGGAAGATTTCCGAGGTGCGCAGCAGCGCCTTGGTGGGGATGCAGCCCCAGTTGAGGCAGATGCCGCCCAGCCGCTCGCGCTCGACGATCGCGGTCTTCAGGCCCAGCTGCGCCGCGCGGATCGCGGAGACATAGCCGCCGGGGCCGGAGCCCAGCACGATGAGGTCGAATGTTTCAGCCATGGGCGGTTCTTTCTTTCCGGTTTCAGTGAGTGGATATGCCCGCAGCCGGGCTATCGGAGGGGGAGGAAATCTTTTTCGGCCCGCGCCTCAGCAGGTCGAGATTGCACAGCATCCAGACCAGGCCTGCCGCGACCGCGGGCGCATAAGCGAGCTCGGCATAGGCGACCACTTCGGTCAGCCACAAAACGAGCAGGAAGCCGCTTTCCGCCGCGACGCCGATCAGCAGAGGGACCCGCAGCCACGAAGGCGCGCGGCTGCGATCGAGCGCATAGGCGACGCCGGTCATGCAGAGCAGCACCACGAACACCATGATGAAGGTGTAATAGGCATCCTCGGTACCGACGAACATGTCGCCCAGATCCGCCGATCCTTCCTGGAACAGGGTGAAGATGAATCGACTGGCGAAGGTCGAGATACAGGTGGGCAGCAGCAGGCGGCGGAAGAGGAAGGTGAGGATGGCTGCCATTAGCCCCTCTCCCCCTGCGGGAGAGGGGTTGGGGAGAGGGGGCGTGCTCCAACCTCATTTCCTAGAAGCATTGCCAAAATCATCTCGCCCACACCTTCATCGTTGGTGAGAATGTCATAGTTCGAGAACCGCATGACCTGAAATCCCTGATCTCGCAGATAGGCATCACGCCTCATGTCGTGTTCGCTCTCCACATGCTGCGAGCCGTCCGCTTCAATTATCAGGCGATGCTCAAAGTTCACGAAATCCGCGATGTATCGATCGATCGGCACCTGCCGCTTGAACTTGTAGCCTGCAAGCCGCTTGCCGCGCAGAATTTGCCAGAGCTCGAATTCTGCATCGGTTGGCTCGCTGCGCATGGCCTTGGCCCGGGTTCGGAGGAATTGGCGTCGGCCTGGATCGGTCCTGTCCCGCATGCCCCCTCTCCCCAACCCCTCTCCCGCGAGGGGAGAGGGGCTATTGCGCAATGCGCCATTCGGCCCCGTCGTCCTTAAGCCAGCATCCCCAGCGGGTTTTCGCACAGCTCCTTGAATGCGGCCATCAACTGCGCGCCATCGGCGCCGTCGATGGCGCGGTGGTCGAAGCTGCCGGTGGCGCTCATCACGGTGGCGATGCCGAGCGCGTCATCGACAATATACGGGCGCTTCTCGCCCGCACCGATCGCCATGATCATGCCCTGGGGCGGGTTGATCACCGCCTCGAAATGCTTGATGCCGAACATGCCCATGTTCGACAGGCTGGCGGTGCCGCCCTGATATTCGTGCGGCTGCAGCTTGCCGTCCTTGGCGCGGTTTGCGAGTTCCTTCATCTCGGTCGAGATAGCCCCCACCGCCTTGGTTTCCGCACCCACGATGATCGGCGTGATCAGGCCAGCAGGCGTGCTGACCGCAACCGAAATGTCCGCGCGTTGGTAGCTGATCAGCTGGTCGCCCGCGAAGGTGACGTTGCACTTGGGCACCTGGATCAGGCTCTTGGCAAGCGCCTTGATCAACAGATCGTTGACCGAGAGCTTCACACCCTGCGCCTCGAGCGCATTGTTGAGCTCGGCGCGGAGCTTGAGCAGCCTGTCGAGCTGAACATCGACGGTGAGATAGATGTGCGGGATCGTCTGCTTGGCCTCGGTCAGGCGGCGCGCGATCGTCTTGCGCATGTTCGAGAGCTTGGATGCTTCGTGCGGAATATCGGTGGTGAACGGGGCAGCCGCGGCAGCGGGTGCTGGCGTCGGCGCACTGGCGGCAGGCGCGGAAGCGGCCTGCGGCGCAGGCGCGGCGGCCTGTCCCGGCTTGGCGCCCTCGACATCCGCCTTGACGATCCGTCCACCCGGACCCGTGCCCTTGATGGTCGCAAGATCGATGCCCTTGGCAGCGGCAATGCGCTTGGCAAGTGGGCTCGCCTTGATGCGATCGTCGCCCGATGCAGCAGCGGGGGCCGGGCTCGGCGCAGGAGCTGGTGCCGGTGCAGGCTCTGCCTTCGCTTCGGGCGCGGCAGCCGGGGTCGGCGCAGGCGCGGCAGCGGCGGGCGCATCGCCCACCTCCTCGCCCTCACCCGCGATGATCGCGATGACCTCGCCCACCTTTACATTGTCGGTACCGGCGGGGATCAGGATCTTGGCGATAACGCCCTCGTCCACCGCTTCGAATTCCATGGTTGCCTTGTCGGTCTCGATCTCTGCCAGCAGGTCGCCGGAGGCAACGGTGTCGCCTTCCTTGACCAGCCATTTGGCGAGGGTGCCTTCCTCCATCGTCGGCGAGAGGGCGGGCATTTTCAGATTGATAGGCATTGGGTGTCTTTCCCCCGATTCAGTGACCGGCGCCGTTCTCGACGCTTCAAGCCGTAGGGTCAAGGGGGCAGACCCTTGCCACACCTATCATTTTGGCGCAGTCTGCCGCGCAGCAAACGGGGCAGCAAAAAATGCGGGTATATCTGGTTATCATGGATGAGACGAGCGAGGCGTTGACAGCGCTCCGCTTCGCCTCGCGCCGCGCACAGCATACCGGAGGCCAGGTGCATATCCTGGCTTTGGTCCCCAAGCAGGATTTCGTCGCCTGGGGCGGTGTGCAGGCGACGATCGAGGACGAGGCGCGCAGCCGCGCCGAGGCCCTGGTCACCGACGCCGCCGGTACCTTGTTCGAGGACATGGGACAACGCCCGATGATCACGGTGCGGATGGGCGATGCCACCAAGGAAATCCGCAATTACATGGCCAGTTGCCCGGACCTTGCCATGCTGGTGCTGGGGGCTGCCGCCACCGGCGCGCCGGGCCCGCTGATCACCCATTTCGCCGGAGCCGATGCGGGCGCGCTGCCCTGCCCCGTCACCATCGTCCCCGGCGGATTGTCGGACGAGGAAATCGACCGGATGTCCTAACGCGACTGGTGGCGAATATTGGCAGGGCGTCCGCGCCGCTTGATCGGTGGTCGTTTTGGCTTGCCATCCGGCTTTCCGCGATAGGGTTCGCGCATGAAGTTGCCGCCTTCGGGCAGCTCGAACTTGATCGCCCCCGTCACCGGATCGGCCTCGGCGAGACGTAGCTCAAGCCGCTGACCAACGGAATAACGCTCGCCGCTGCTCTCGCCGGTCAGCGTTTGCGAGGCTTCATCATACCAGAAGCGCTCCGCCCCCAAAGTCGAGACCGGCACCAGCCCATCGCCGCCGAATTCCTCGATCGTCGCGAAAAAGCCGAAGCTCTGAACGCCGGTGATGCGGACCTTGTGAATTTCGCCGACCTTGGTGGCGAGAAACGCGGCGACATAGCGATCGACCGTTTCGCGCTCGGCCTCCATCGCGCGGCGCTCGAACCCGCTGATCAGTTCGCAGATACGGTCGAGCGAAGCGGCATCATGCTCGGCAAGGCCCGTGGTGGGCGGAAGATCGAGCTTCGGCGCGGGCGGTTGTTCAAGCCCGTGCGCGTCGACCAGCGCGCGGTGCAGCAGCAGA
The DNA here is from genome assembly GCF_001557175.1 of Blastomonas sp. CCH9-A1. Classification (NCBI taxonomy): domain Bacteria; kingdom Pseudomonadati; phylum Pseudomonadota; class Alphaproteobacteria; order Sphingomonadales; family Blastomonadaceae; genus Blastomonas; species Blastomonas sp. CCH9-A1. The sequence continues at coordinate 563 of NZ_LSHM01000061.1, read as the reverse complement.
TCGGCATAGCGACGGATCGGGCTGGTGAAATGCCCGTACGAAGCCAGCGACAGGCCAAAATGGCCCATGTTGCGTGGCCCGTAATAGGCCTGGGTCTGGCTGCGCAGCACCTGCTCCATCACCAATGGCTTGACGGTATCGTCGGTGACCTTGGCCAGGATACCGTTGAAGGTCGCGGGACGCACGACCTGACCGAGTGCGAAGCTGATGTCGAAGGTCGAGAGATAATCCTTCAAAGCCACGAGCTTCTCGCGCGAGGGCGGCTCGTGGACGCGGTACACCACCGGCGCCTTTTTCGCCTCCAGCGCCTTGGCCGCAGCGACATTGGCGGCGATCATGAAATCCTCGACCAGCCGGTGCGCGTCGAGCCGCTCGCGGACCGCCACGCTGACAATGCGCCCCGCCTCGTCGAGCACGATCCGCCGCTCGGGCAGATCGAGATCGAGCGGCTCGCGCGCCTCGCGCGCCTTGAACAGCAGTTTCCAGCACGCCCAGAGCGGCTTCAGGACGCTTTCGGTCAGCTGATCAAGCCCCTCCCCTTCAGGGGAGGGGTAGGGGGTGGG
>NZ_LSHM01000060.1:0-1278 GCF_001557175.1 Blastomonas sp. CCH9-A1 | reverse complement strand
ACCATAATCCGTATTCACATCCCCGGATCGAGCAAAGGCGGATGCGGACCAAACTACTACTGGGCGTTTTCAGGCGCCATCAACTTTCCCGGTCACACATCACACCAATCCGCGTCGCCTTATCGAGCCTGTTGCAACATAAGCATCAGGCGGCGCGGAGCTCGGCACCTTGAGGGACCAGACCGGTCTCCACAAAGCGCCAAAGCGCGATTAACAATTTTCGGGCGAGCGCAACGATCCCCACCTTTGCCGCGCGAGCGCCGTTGCCTTTGAACCGGTTGCGATACCATACGGTCAGTTCGCTACTTGGCTGATATTTCAACCAACACCACGCAAGCTCCACCATCTGCACACGTGTGCTTCGGTTACCGGCTTTGCTGATGCCCTGATCACGCGACACGTCGCCGCTGGCGAAGGGCGCCGGAGCTAACCCAAGGAAGGCCGCGACGTGTCGTCGGCTTTCGAACTTTCGGCAGAAAACCTCTGCAACCAACATTGCCGCGCTGTTCGGACCAATGCCCTTCAGCTGCTCAAGGCGAACCGCTTTCTCTCGGCATGGGAAGGTAGACTCCTCATGGAGCACAACTTCAGCGCGGTCCCGCTCGATGTCCTTGATCTGATCGTTGAGCAACGCGAGCCGTTCGAAACAGCGCTCAATTTGTCGACGAAGGTTTGGTGGCAAAGGCCGCCCATCGCCGGTGCGCATGTCGTCGAGCTGTTTTGACCAGTCACCGCCCTTGATGGCTTTGACAGATCGTATGCCCTGTAATGCAAGTAGCCCCCTGATCCGAGAGATAATTCGGGTGCGCTCGTGCACGAGATCGCCGCGCTCCCGCATTACTCGGCGCGCGTCCTCTTCCTCGGGAGAGGGCACGTCCACGACACGGCACACGCTTTTGTCGCCAGCGAGATAGGCTTTGAGGATCCCGATCATTGCTTCGGCGTCGATCCGGTCGGTTTTTGCGCGCCTGCCTCGCCGCGACACGAGGAAGCTGGCGGGATCCAGCACATAGGTATCGATGTCGTTCGACCGCAGTAGCCTTGCGAGCCAGAAGCCATCATATCCAATCTCGAAGCACAGGCGAATGGCGGCAGGTTCACCGATACGATCAGCGGCCTTGCACTCAAGATTGCGAAGGTGACTGATCAGTTCCGCGCTGTTCCCGGCAGGAATTGTCCGTAGCGAAGGCTTCGCCGCTCCTGGCGAGAGCGAAGCAACAAGCCAGTTGCGCTTGCTGAGCTCAACGCTGACAATGACAGAAGTCTTGGGGCAGTAAT
>NZ_LSHM01000059.1:0-42306 GCF_001557175.1 Blastomonas sp. CCH9-A1 | reverse complement strand
CAGTTGCGCTTGCTGAGCTCAACGCTGACAATGACAGAAGTCTTGGGGCAGTAATCTGACGACGAGTTCTCCATGTAGCGTTCTCCGTGGGGTTTGACGGAACAACGGCATAGCCGATCCGGCCTGCATAGGATCTATTACGACCTCGATCTCGAATACGGCAGCGAAGATCCCGCTGATGCCAGCATCACGCGCCGGGTCATCACCATCATGCTTCCGAGCGACTACTGATGCGCCCGCTCAGCCCCGCCACGCAAGCCGAGGCCGATGCAGCGGCCGCGACGATCGCCGCGCTCCGCATCGCACGCGACCACGCCCGCAAGGCCGGCTCGCCGCGAACACTCGCGCGGATCCGCCTCGCACTCACCAGCGCCGAAGGTGCGCAGCGCCATGCGCTGCACCGGCGCAATCGCACGACCGAGAAATCGGCCGAGACCACGACTGGACAGCGCCATGACTGACCCTGCAGGAACCTACCGCGAACTCGCCGAAGGCTACGGGCTCGACATCGAGACAATCGGGGGCGGCGCGCAGATGCTCTCCCGCTACTTCGCCAACGGGACCGGCGTTCACGTCACCTGCCTCGATGGCGGCGGACTTCCGACGAGCGAGAACTGGCACATCGGGGTCCACCCCGCCGACTGGGATGGTGACGGCGGCAGTCTCCTGTTCGAGCGCCGCTCGGACGACGGCGGCGCGCGGTCTTTCCATGACACGATCGACGCTGCCCTGTGGACGGCGGACTACGGCCGACGTTCGATCGGCGAACTCACGGAGGAATATGTGGCCTTCCTCAACGAGGAAGGCTTGCCCGAGCTGTCCGCCGACGAACTGCTCCACGAAGACCTGAACCCCCATCAGCGCCGCTATGTCAGCGCGTTTCTGGTCCGCTGGTCGGATGCCGAAAGCGTGGCGCAAGACACGATCGCCGCGGCGACGTACAACATCGCGACAGGAGGGCGGATTACCATGAGCCGACGCGACATCCCGATCAAAGACGGCGAACGCCGTGCCGTGCGCGCCGTCGTCGGCTACGACCGCCCGCTCGAAACCTTCTTCGCCCAGGTGTTCGAAACTGATGCCGACGGCGAGGAAGACGCTTTCCTTTGGCAGGGCACTTTCCCGGGCGAGCTCCCGACGCCCCGCTCCGCGATCGCCCTCATCGAGCCTTTCTGTGACGTCCCTGCAGACCTCGCTGCCGCGCTCGAGACCGACCGGCTCAAGACGCTCGCCCAGCAGGATTCGCCCGGCCAGGCCGAAGCGAAACGCCTCCTGATCCGCGGCGAACCCGCCCAGCCACGACCGAGCGAACCGAAGGACTGAAGGGGAGGGGGATTGGTCCCGACGATCCAGAGGAGGATCGCAGGAGACCCCCATGCCCATCACGATCGACCTTGGCGGCGCCCCCGCCAACGAAGACTGTGCCCAGCTCGGCCACACACCCGACTTCGCCGCCGTCAACCGCCTCGAGGTCGACGCCTACCGTGCCGCCCTGATTGCACTGTTCGGCACGCCGCCCGAAGGCTGCACGCTCACCGCGCAGCCCAATCATCACGATTTCGGAACCTACACCACGCTCGCCCTCGTGATCGGGGACGACGCCGACCTTGGTCCGGCAAGAGCGTATGCCGAGGCCGTCGAAGACGGAATCGGCTCCTGGCTCGAAGCCGGTATGGCACCGCCGGTCACTTACGACGACGCCGAGGCCGTCTGCCACAAGGCGAGCATCGCGGACGTCGTGCTCGGCGCCCTGCAGACCACGCGACCCGATGCGCGCGGGAATTTCCCGCTGCCGGCGTTCGCCATCATCCACCGCAACCTCTCCGCCGCTTATCCGGACGAGGCCGTCCGCTTTGCCGCTCTCATGGGAGAACCCGCATGACGACCGACACCCAGCCCACCGCGCGCCTTCGCACCGCTCCGCGCGAAGATGCGCCCTCGCTGATGCTGGCGGCGGTCTGCGCGGCCGCGGTCCTGAACGGGATCAACACGATCGTTGTGACCTACGACGGGTGCGGCGACGAAGGGCAGATGCACAGCATCGTCCTGCAGGGGCCAGCGGACGAGGACGGCACCGCGCCGGAACTGGCGATGCCCGAAATGCCATGCACGTCCTGGTCGGTTCCCTTCCGCGGCGACGCATTCGAGGTCGACACGACCTTCGCCCAAGCGATCGACGATCTCGGCCTCGAGATGCTGGCCCAGAAGCACGACGGTTGGGAGAACGGCGACGGCGCCTTCGGCGAGCTCACCATCGACATCGCCGCACGCAAAGCCGTCCTCGAACACAGCGTTCGGATCACCGAGACCGAGTGCTTCACCCACGAATGGGGGGGCTGACCGATGTCGCACTGCTACTACCATTGCCTGTCGTCGGTTCGCCGCTGGGGCGGACGGGTCGAGGATTATCGGCCGCTTCACGACTGGTTCGATCAGTCCAAGGCGATCATTGCCGACCCCCGGCATCGTGCGCTGCGTCACCATGCCGAAGGCATCTTCATGCTCGAGACGATCTTCGGCCAGACGATCGTCAACAGCGACGGCCGCATCGTGCCGGTCCGCCTGATCGGCGAGCAACACGTCATCGAGGATCTCGGACGCGTCCCCTCCTTCGCCGATTGGGCCCGCGAGATACGGCCCGCCAGCTGGATGCTCCGCGCGAATCCGCAAGGCTCGCCGGGCCTCGACCCCGACATCATCACCGTCACCGTGAAGGGAGAGGCCGATGCTGACCGACTCTGAGCGCTTCGCGTTCACCGCGCACCGCATCCACGCCTTCGAGACGACCGGCAACGCCTACGATGCGACGCAGACCGACGAGGCGATCGAGACCGGCGACACGCTGCTCGTACACGCCGAAGGCGTCGTCGCGGTCGCTATGACCTGGCCGTTCGCCATCACCACCGCGCACGGCCACCTGCACAGCATGGCGCCGCTGAAGGACGGCGACACGCTGGAGATCGTCGCCGGATCGCTGAAGGTCGAGCCTGGCGCCATCCGCCGTGCGGCCAAGCTCGCGCAGCAGCTCGGTTTCGAGATCGACCCCATCGTCGCCCCCCTTCTCGCCTGACGGCAACCGGAGACCCACCGTGGCAAACAATTATCTTCAGGCCGCATTCGCGGTCACCGTTACCGCGTCCGAAGCCCGCCTGATCGCCGCGGTCCAGCGCGCCATCGAGGCCATCGACAGCGGCGTCGAAGGCGACGAAGCCGCCGCCTTCGTGGCGGACCTCGGCCCCGAGTTCGCGACCGCTTTCCCGGGCGGTGATGCCGAGCCGTTTGCCGGCGTCATGACGATCTTTCCCGACGCGGATTTTCCCTGTCTCGACGCCGACGTCACCATCGAAGATGGACCCGAGGCCGACACCAAGATCGTGAGCTTCACCGGTGACCAGTTCGGCGTCGAACAGGTCGCGAACCTGCTGTTCGCGTGCGCCAAGTCCGCGTTGCCACTCGGATTCCAGTACGCCTACACCTGCGATCGGCTTCGCCACGACGAATTCGGCGGTGGAGCCGTCGTGATCACCCAAGCCGGAATCCGCTACCACAGCACATCCGATATCCTGCGCGCCGGCCTCGACGACACACCCGTCGAGGAAGGCCGTTCGGGCTTCGTGCTCGCCACGCGCGACCCCGAGCATGGCTTGTGGTTCTGGAACAACGAAACCGGTTTCGGACGATTGGCTGAAGCGACCGTCTTTTCCGAGGCCGAAGCCGCCGCGTTCGACAAGCCGATTGCCGACGACGAACCCGAATGGCTCGCATGCCCGGCAGGCTCGCCGTGACCGCCGTCGGCCGTATCGTTCTTCCCGCGGCCAGCGCCATCCCCCCGATCGCGCTCCCGCCGGAGATCGAGCAGGCACTGCGCGATGGTGCCTGGGCCGTATTCAACCTCTCGGGCGGCAAGGATTCCTCGGCCGCGCTGTTCGCGACCATGCTGGCGCTGGATGCCATCGGGCATCCGCGCTTCCGACGCATAGCGGTCCATGCCGACCTCGGCCGCGCCGAATGGGACAGCACCCCTAATATGGTCGAAGCGCTGGCCGTGCGCGCAGAAATCCCGCTGCACGTTCGCCGCCGCCGCGGAGGCGACCTGATCGACCGCTGGGAGCAGCGCTTCGCCAACGGGAAGGCCCGTTACGAGAACCTCGAGATCTACAACCTCATCGGTCCGTGGTCCTCCGTCTCACTCCGGTTCTGCACGTCAGAGCAGAAGGCGCAGGTGCTTGGGCCCTTCCTCGCGCGCGAATTCGCCGGCGAAACGATCGTCCAAATCATCGGCATCCGCCGCGACGAGAGCGCCGCTCGCAGCAAGGCGCCGGAATGGAAGCCCGACGACCGCTTCGCGAGGCCGGGGAACGCCAACGGCACCGCCATGATGGTGTGGCACCCGATCGTCCATTGGGCGACCGATCAGGTCTTCGCGCTGCATGACGCCCTCGGGATCCCGCTCCACGAAGCCTACACCTGCTACGGATCCACGCGCCTATCATGCCGCTACTGCGTGCTGCAGTCCCTGGCAGACGCCAAGGCGTCGGCTTCAGCGCCGACCAATCGCGAAGCGCTCTTGCAGCTGGTCGACCTCGAGGCACGCTCGACCTTTTCGTTTCAACCCGCGCGATGGCTGGCCGACACCGCACCGCATCTGCTCCCCGCAACGCTGCGGGCGGATATCGAACGCGCGAAGCGCGACGCGGCCGAGCGCCGCGCGCTGGAGGCTGCGATGCCCGCCGATCTGCGGTTCTGCAAAGGCTGGCCGCCCCGTCTGCCAACGCTCGACGAGGCAGCCCGGATCGCGGCGTCCCGTGCATCGATCCTGGCACGCCACCGCCTCGACAATCGCTTCAGCGATGCCCGCGCCGTGCGCGGCCGCTTCGAGCAGCTGATGCTCGCCAAGGCCGCCTGATCCTCTCGACACGGAGAAGTCCCATGCCCGATATCACCGAACTGCCCGTCATGCGGGCGGCCGACGCAACCGCGATCGGCTTCGCACAGTTCAACGACGTTCCGCACAAGGTGATCGACATTCCCGACGGGGGATTCACCCTGACAACCAAGACGAGCGACGGCAATCGCGTCACCTTCTACTTCGGACCCTACGAGACCGGAGGCCCGCCAGCGTTCATCGACATCCAGTACCACGATCGCGGCTCGACGATTCCCAACGCGAACGGAGGGCAATCGCCCACCTTCGACTGCTTTGCCATCACCCGGGGCGGCACCCACGTCGTCGACAGCCGCAAGCTCGAAGAGGGCAAGAAGCCGTCGATCCTCGTGATGCTCCTCGAGCGCGTCGGAGCGCAGTCGTGAAGGAACCAGAGTATCACCGGATGATCGCCGCCCGCGATGCTGTCCGCGCGCGCCTTAACGGCTTGCAGGACCGTCTTCGCCGCGATGCCGCACGCTCCGTCAATTCGCCAGCGGCGCATCGCGGTGACAGCGGATGGCGCACGATCGATGAGGCCGCATACCAGGACGCCCTGGCTAGCCTGCAGCACGCCCATCGGTCGGACATCGGTGCGATGACCGCCAAGCTGGACCGCCAGCAGGCGGCGATCCGAGCATTCATCATTCGCAACCCCAGCTGACGCGAGCGAAAGGCAAGGGGGAACGGCAGATTGCTCCGGAACGGATGCAATAGCTCACAAGCGACAAGTAAAACCGCCGCAAGCGACTGGATTTGCTCGGTATGAGACAATCTGTTCGCAGTCGCACAAGGACTCTTGTCAATCGTGAATTTGTTCTGAACATACAGATCGAAAGGATACGGCAATGCACCGGGTCCACCACTTCGCTTCCTCCGCGGCGGCGCTGTCCGCGGTCCGCGACAATCAGGTTGAACCCCAAGACGTGCTTCTCGTCACAGACGAATGCGTCGTGGCAACGGCGGGGCCTACACCCTTCGCCGTGACCGTCGAGGCCGGGAACTTCGCCGTCCTCGACGATGCTGCGGCCGACGAGAACGGGCTGATCGCCGGGGTACCGATCGACACCGTCGTCAAGGCCGTCGACGAAGCCGTTCGGCATTACATGCCGCTCGCCGATCCGTTCCTGCCTTACGCAACGCTTCCGCTGCGGTCGTCGGATTGCGCGCTCGCGCACAGCTTCACCTTCGACGAGATCCTGCTGGTCGCCGAAGCGATCAACCATCGGGCCCGCAGGTTTGCGGAGAAGCTCGCGCAGTCGCCGGAAGACCATGTCGCACGACCGGTCTGGATCGCCAGCATCGCCCAGCTGGAGACGGCACGCCACAAGCTGCTCGAGGGCAGCTTCGGTCCAGGGGCGGGGGAGGGCTCACCGGCACTCCCAGTGTGACGCGCGAACCCGGCGTCGGTCAAGGATCGGCGGTCCCCCCAATTTTCACGTCGCGACCTCTTGCGAGCCCGCCGCCTTAGAAAATCGGTTCCCCCACCGTCCGCCATGCGGCGCGACGGGCTGCGCCCGATCGCGTCCCTGACCTCCTGGTCCCGCGCGTCCTGCCGGAACCCTCGTCAGATCAAGGAGGTTACCATGACGAACATGCCAATCGACTTCTTCCGCGCGCTGCGTTCTGCTAAGATCAGTGCCGACGAAGCCCAGAAGGTGGTCGAAAGTCTCGAAGGACACATCGCCGTGAAGATCAGCGAAGCCAATGCCAGCCTCGTCGGCGAACTGAAATCCATGCGCAAGGACATGGGCACACTTCGGTGGCTGCAGGTTACTGCGATCTCGCTCAGCATCATTGCTGGAACAATCGGGGGCTACGCCGCCGCGATCATCAAGTGATCCGGGGGGGCTTCGGCCCCCTTTTTTGTTCGTCCTCTTCGATCAGCCCTGAAGACTCCTGAACTGCCCCAAGGCGGACCCGTCGCCGCGCGAGACGCGCGGACGCCGGACGGGCGCGCGAGGCGCGCCCTGCTCGGCCTGAAGAGGCCGAGGAGAGGAGTGGGATTGAGAGAGGTGTCGAAGACAGGGTGTCCGAGACGCCAACCAGGAGAACTACCATGAACATCGGTTCCATCAAGCAGAACGACAACGGCATCTACATGGGCCGCATCTCGACCCTCGCCGTCGCGATGACGATCGCGCTCCGCCCGGTGAACAGCCCGAACCCGAAGGCGCCGCGCTTCGAGGTCCACGCGCTCGGCCCCAACCGCAACTGGGTGCAAGTCGGCGCGCTCTTCGAGCTCCACTCGAACAACACCGGCGAAGCGTTCCTCAACGGCCGCATCGACGACCCGTCGCTGGCTGCGCCGCTGCAGGTCTCGTGCTTCCGCCAGGACGACGGCAGCTACAACGTGGTCTGGTCGCGCCCGACCCGTCGCCGCGACGTCTCGCAGCAGCTGGCCGCGAAGACGGACGAGCTGCCGCCCTTCGGCGACGACGCCGGCGACGCCGGTGACACCAGCGGCGCTCTTGCTGACGGCCTCGGCGAATCCACCGCCGAATTCGCCGGCTGACCTCCCCCGGGTGTGGGCGGGACCGCTCCCCGCCCGCCTGCACCCCCTTCGGGGCCCGTCTCTCCCCTCCGGAGACGGGCCCCATTTTTTTGCCCGCACGGCATGATGCCGTCCCGCGAAAGGACAATCCCATGGTCGACAACTCGCACTCCGTCAGCGTCACCGACGTCATCTGAATTCCCGCTACCGCGACGATCGCACATTCGCCGAACGGCAACATCTGCGGGCTTCGCCTGGCCGATGGCCGGCTCGTCCGACCGTGGATCACTTGGGAGATCGAGGACGCCGGCGAGAACCACCGTGAGCTCGATCACGACGATCTGCTCGCGTTCGGTTTTCAGCCGACGCTCGAGACGGCGATTGCCATCGACCCCGCGTAAGTGGACTTGCGATTGTGGGAATAATTGCTATTTTCACTCGAAAGGAGTCAGCCATGACCGCAGCGCGCCCTCTCGAGCAGCATGAGCGTATCCCGCTCACGCGCTTCCACAATAACACAGGCGAGTTCCTCGACCTGTCGACACGCACACCGGTCATCCTGACCAGTCATGGGCGCGAGCGACACGTCATCACCGACGTTGCCTATTTCCGTCACCTCGAGGACGTTGCCGCCGGTCGATTGCTCGATGCCATGGGCATCGAAGCCGTCCGCACCGCCGACATGACCGACGAGGACCGCGCTGCGTTCAACGCCGCCCGTCCGACCGCCGACGAGCTCGCAAATGACCAGTGGGACGACTGAGCTACCCAAGCCCGGACATGTCCTGCGCTACGTCTACCTCTTTGCCGAAGAGGCTGCGCGCGGTCGTGACAAAGGCGTGAAGGAACGCTTCGTGGTCGTCGGCGGTGTCCTCGGTCGCCGCTATCGCGTCGCCGCGATCACCACCAAGGGCGAGGGCAGGGAAGGCACCCTTCTTCTTCCCGCGCCTGTCGCAACCGCCGCGGGCGTCACCGTTGGTAGCAGCATCGTGGTGAGCGAGTTCAACCGGTTCACCTGGCCCGGGTTCGACATCCGGCCCCTCTCGAAGGATGCCAGCTACATCGCCGGGCGCCTGCCACCTGGATTTACCAACACCATGATCGATGCGCTGATCGGCGCGACCCCGGTCGATCGCGATTGAGGGGCACGACATGACAAAAGACCTCCAATCCGCATATTCGCAGGCTATCGCGGTTTCATGGCAGACTCTGAATCGGAAAGAGGTCGAAAAGAGACTAAATTCTGACCGTTATCCCGATTTTCGCTGGTATCGCGCATCGGACGAGTATGACCCTGAACAAGTCAACTTCGACATTTGGGATACCGAGGGGGCGGCGACCCTCTACGACTTCTTTGGCGATGAGGATGGGTACAGCGTTGCACTCCAGATCGATATGCTCCGCCCCGCTGCCGATCTGCTTGAGCTACGCTATCCCGATCAGGGTGCCTTTACCCTCCTCGATGTCGATTCGGTAATCCTGGGCCATTTTGCGGCAGCCACGATCGCCAAGCATTGGCTGTGCCTGTGCACCACGACACTTGACGACGCCCCTATAAGCTTCGCTCGGCGCTCGCTCATCTTCCCATCCTTGGAGCGCTTCAACCGTCACTTACGCTGGGAATACGAGGAAATAGCCCCTTCGGCGTCATTTGCTCGCAAGCTCGAGGCTGCGCTGAACCATTGGCTTCCGCTTCGTATGAAATTCTATCACTGGACCAACACGATTAGCGCCAGCGGCCACCACGTCGTTGATCCCGACTTCGACGCAATCTTCCGGAACGTTAACTCAGCACGCTGACATTGCCCACGCTCCGCACGGGCGGGGACGCAGTTTCGACCGCGCCGGACACCTGAAGCGGTTGCGCCAGCGGAGCGCGACCAGCAGGCTCCGTGGACCGACCCCCAGGCAGGCCGCTCCGCCATAGTCTGCGCCCAGCATCATCCGATCCGAGGCGCGCTGCAGCCCCGTTGGCGCCGATGCGGATCTCGGGGCCGCGGCGCGGCCGAGACGGTCGGTTGCCCGTCGTTCGGTGCCGATCTCCTCGACGTCAGCGGGTTCGCTCGCTCGGGTTCACTGTCACCTGCGGGCCACCACGAACAGCTGCAACCCCTTTAGCAGGGCCGAGTGGCCGCTTCGCGGCTGCCCGCACCACCCCAGCGAAAGGGGTTTCCCTGCGCTTCGCTCCGGTGCCGCTCCCCGCGGTGCCCCGCTCATCGGTGACACCCGGCGGACGACCCGCTGGACAGCCAAGGAGGCACCCGATGAACAACGTGAACCTGGTCGGCCGTCTGAGCCGAGACCCCGAGACCCGCAACGGCAACACCACCGTCACCACCATCTTCGTCGCCACCGATCGGCCGAAGCTGCGGGACGGCAAGACCTACAAGGACGAGAGCGGCTACACCGCCAAGGAGACCGAGTTCCACAAGGTCACCTGCTTCAACGGTCTCGCCACCGCCGTCGCCAACAACCGCAACAAGGGCGACCTAGTCGCGGTCGAAGGCCGCCTCCACTACACCCGCTGGCAGGACGCCGACGGCAACGACCGCTACGGCTGCGAGATCATCGCGGACCGCATCGACTTCTACTGACCCCCGACGGGCGGCGCTTCGGCGCCGCCCGCTTCGTTTCAGGAGCACCGCACATGCCGCATACCGACCTCTTCGACGATCGCGACATTGCCCGCGCGACCCGCAAGCTCGCTGCCCTGCAGCGCCACGCCGAACGGCGCGATCGGTTTCTCGACGCGCTCGACTTCGACGCGCTCGACCCGCAAACGCAGCGCGAAATCTGCATGGAGGATCACCACCTCGCGGAGCAGATCAGCTTCGGGCCGATCTACCTCTACCATCTCGAGACGCTCGAGGCGCAGCGCGCCGCGATCGCCGCCAGCATCCCGCTGGCGGCATGATCGCCTCCCGCGTCAGGCGCGTGTTAACCCACGCCCTCAACCAAATCGCACCGGTCTCCGGTTATCCTGGGCGCATGCTCGCGCTGCTGCGTAAGACCCCGGCCCATAACGGTTTCCCGTTCACACAGGAACGGCGCGACCTGATGGAACGCGCCCGCGCGCAGCTGACGCTTCTCGGATTCGCCCCCTGCATGATCGACGTATGCCAGGCTTTCGTTACCAACTGCCTGCCGGGCACGTTGACGTTTGCTCGACGATCCACACCGGCGGAACAACCATGCGGGTCAGCTGGATGGTGACCCTTTACCGTCACTCCAACCGGGGCTGGTCCGAGATGCGGACGATCGGCGAAGATCTCGACGCACTCGGGCCGACCTGCCACACAGCCGTGCTGTCGCTCCTGCGGCCGAGCGACGACGATACCGCCTACCGCTCGCGTCGCGGGCGGCACCGCGCTCTACTCCGCTAGGCTCCTCGCGGCCCTGGCTGCGCTAGGGCCGACTTCGTCGCCAAGCTCCACCGAGCCCCTGCGGGTCTCGGCCCTGCCGGGTCACGATCGACTGGCGGGCAGGGGTGCCTCTTCCCACAAGTCCCATCGTGCCACGCGCATCCCGCTATGCGTCAAGGATCCTGTGGCCCGCTTCGCGGCGCCGGCACGCCGGCGTCCCTGACGCGCGTTCCGCGCGCGCCCCTCCGACCTGTCGATCCCGACACAACGGAGGTTAACCTATGTCAGTCTTCAAATCATACGATCGCGCGGTTGCTCATGCCGAAGCCGAAGCCGTCGCCTGGGAAAGCGACATGCACATCGTCGCCGGCGCGAACGAGACGTTCGCCGTCGTCGACGAACTCGACCTGACGCCCGAACAGGACAACGCAATCGTCGACACGATCTTCTTCGAAGATACGGCCGACTGATGCCCGGGGGCGGCGCTTCGGCGCCGTCCCCTTTTTTTGCTGCGTGGCTCCAAGGCGGCGCGCACCGCGCTTCGCGCTGCGCCGTCTGATGAGCGGGGCGCTGCGGTCTCGCTTCGGCCTACGGCCTGGCGGCCTTCAGCCGAGGCTCGGTGTCTTGATCCGCCCCGCGGGCGCTCGGTCCCGCCTCGGGGCGCGGCTCGGCTGCGGGCACGGCCGCCGACAGATGCCGGCGTATCGGCCCGCGACAGTCGCCGCCAATGCCCCGGGCTCCTGCGGGTGCCGACCGTTCGCTGAGCGCGCCGCGCTTCTGCGAAGCGCCGCGCGCTTCACCAGATCACGCGATATCCATCTTTCGGCTTCAAGTAGTAATCCCGATCGGCCTCGGTAACCCGCAGATCATCCTTCGCACGCGGACGGGTGAAGACCTCGACCAGCCACAGCTCTTCGCCCGACACCTCGAAGCGCACGAAGCACACTTCGTCACATTCCTTCCCGGCCAGATTGACGTTGTCGATCCGGCTTCGCGCGGTCGACTTCACCTCGATCGCGACCTGGTTCAATTCCAGATCGCATTGGTCGACCTTGTGACTGACATGGCTGGCCCCGAGGATCTTCGCGGCATGCACCTCGCCCAGCGCACCCAGGAACTGACTGGCCAGCTTTGCTGGCCGATTTTCCGCGGCGGCCGCGCGCAATTCCGCGCGCGCAGCTGCGTGCCCTTTCAGCACGAGAAGGCAGGGGTGTTGCTGGGTCGACGCCGGCATGATCGGCAAAATAGCCAGACAAAGTAAGGGATTGGTTACGCATCCCGCCTTGGGGCGGGACCGCGCTCTATTGCGCTAGGTTCGTCGTGCCCTGGCTTCGCCTGGGCCTCCTCACCAAGCTCCACCGAGCCCCTCGGGTCTCGGCCCTTCGGGTAACGATCGACTTGCGCGACGCCGGGCGTCCTCGCTGGTCCATAGCAGGCGCTTTGCGCCTGCCGGACTGCGCTCGGTCCACCCGGCGCACCCGCCATAAAACAATTATCTCTCTCTCTGATCTGGAAGCATGGCACGCCGGATTGGCGGGCCTCAAGGATCGGTGGTTCCCCCAATTTTCACGCGGCCGACCCTGCGGGCCGACCACGAGAAAATCGGCTCCCCCACCGCCCGCTTCGCGGCGTTAACCGGGGTCCGGCCCAAGGGCCGGCTTCCCGGTTAACGTCCCCGACCCCCTGATCAGCGGCGTGCCGACAAGGACACCTCATCGATGACGATGAGGACATCAACCTTGGAGGCTACCATGAACAAGTTCACCGATTTCACCGCTCTCGCCGCTTTCCTCGAAGAGGCTCGCGACCACGGCATCGACACCTCGAACGAGTACGCCAGCAGCTTCATCGAAGAATCCGAGATGGCCAAGCTCAGCGTCGTCTCCGAACCCGAGAAGGCGGACATGCCTGACCCGTTCCAGGTCGAAGCAGCCGTCGACCTGATGATGCGCACGATGTTCGACGTGCTGCGCGACACCCGGATGGAGGAATTCGCCAAGGATCTCGCGTGGGGCTTCTGCAACAGCTTCCACATGGTGGCGAAGCGTCTCGAAGGACGCGAGGATGACGCCGCCCGCAAGCTGGGCGAACTCGCGCGCACCTTCGACCCCTCGGAGATCTACGCGAACGAACTCGAGGACACGCAGCTGCTCTGCCAGACCCTCGAGGGTTGCCGCGCCGCAATGGAGTGCATGCGCGACCACGCCGCCGAGATCTACCGCGTCGAAACGGGTCAGCCGTTCTCCACCGTGAAGGGCAGCCGGGTCTCCAGCAGGCTCAGCGCTTCGATGATCGACGCGCGTGACTACCTCGCAAGCCGCGCAAAGACCCGCCGCGAACAGTTCGCGCCCGAAGGCCCCGTCGTCGCATTCTCCGGAGGTCAGGAATGGCACGACCACGAACTGCTCTGGGACCGCCTCGACCAGATCGCCAAGCGCATCCCCGCGATGATCCTCGCAACGACCGCGCAGGCGAAGGGCTGCGACGCGATCGCCACCGCGTGGGCGGCATCGCGCGACATCAAGGTGGTGGAGTTCAAGCTCGATCGCAGCCAGGGCAACCGCGCCGCCTTCGTCCGCAACGACCGCATCCTGAGCCTCAAGCCGGTCGAAGCGATCGTCTGCGAAGGCTCGGGCATCCAGCTGAACTTCGCCCAGAAGCTGCGCGCCGCCGGCGTTCCGCTTCACGTCTTCCGCCGCGCCCAGCAGCGCTCTGCAGCGGCAGCGTGACGCCCTCGGGAGGAGGCTCCGGAAAACCGGAGTTTCCTCCCTTTTTTTGCCTCGCTCGATGTGCGCCCCGGGGGCATCGAACCCCCGGGTCGCACCGGGGACTGATCGCACCGCGATCGGGATGACGCTACGCCCGCTGCACGGCTCGCCGGACGGCCCTGCGGCCGTCTCGGCATCGCCAGCAGCGTCCGCGCCAAAGACGCCCCTCACGGCTCGCCAGGACGCCCCTGCGGGCGTCTCCGGCTTCGCCCGCCGCGTGCCTGCTCGGCACGATTGCGATCGCTCACACCGTCCCGGCTCGCTTGCCCGCATGCAGCCCTGACGGGCTGTGCGGGCCTGCGCCTCGCCGGTCCCGGTGCCCCTGCAGAGCGCAACGTCCCCATGCGTCCCCCGGTGCCTGCCGCCTCCGGCGACGGCCCGGGGAGAGAGGCGAGGGGGATCGGAAGAGTGAACCATTCGGGAGTTCCGAGATGATCACCTTCACCGTTCGATCCGATGCAGAATTGCGCGCCAAACCGGCCGTCGTGACCGCTCGCCAGCTGGCCGCCTTCCGCGCCTTCGCGCGTCAGCATGGCCAGCTGGTCGGCGTCTATGACGACGATGACTTCGGCTATCTCGCCTACGGCTTCGAAGCCCGCGTCTGCCCGTGGTCCTGGGCAACGATCGCCGGGCTGTTCGGGGACAGCGAAGCCGTCATCGCCGTCGTCGAGGAAGCGCAGTTCGAAGGGCTCAACGTGCGCTTCTGGAAAGACGAGGAATCGGCATCGATCATGATGGGCGTGTCCAACACTCCGGACGGGACCACCGAAATGCAACTGTCGAACGCCAACGCCTACGCACTGCTGGCGGCGATCGGCGCAGAGCGCGACGCGACGGGCGGGATCGACCTTGCAGACCTGACGTCCGCGATCACAGATCCAGCGACGCGGCGCTACCTCGAGCGCGAGGGCATGGACACCTATCTCGGACAGCTGGACGCCATGGCGTCGCAGCGTTCGCAAAACGGGAAACGTCTGGTCTGGGCCTAGCCTCCTCCCAGATCGGGCGTCCGGGGGCGTCGGCGGTGCCGGCGCCCCCTTTCATTTGCCCGAAAGGCTCAAGGCTCTGGCGGCGCCGTTGCGCCCTCCAAGGAACCAAGGGTTCTCACACATGACTTCCCATTCTGACATCCGCCAGGCAGGCGGCGTCAAGGATCGGCGGTACCCCCAATTTTGACGGCCCGGGCCACTCCGCTACGCTACGCTACGCTCCGGACCCAAACCGACAAAATCGGCTCCCCCACCGCCCGCTTCGCGGCGCACGGGCTGCGCCCGCACGTCCCTGACCCCGCCTGCTGTCGAACGTCCCTCATGACCCTGTCAATTTCGACAATCATGGAGGCAAACATGACCCTGAAGCTTCACTACACCGGCACGTACAATTCCGCTTACCTCGACGCTCTCGAAATTGCCGAACGACGCGCTCCACACAGCTACTTCAACCAGCACATCATCGCCGAGCGAGACGACCGCTTCATCGCGATCGACGAGGGCGACTACAACGCCCTCCCGGCACATCTCGCAAGCCGGGTCATCCACACCATCCCGGGCGGCATGCACGACGAGTTCTGAGACGACAGGGGAGGGGCCACGCGCCCCTCTCTTTTTGCTTGCTGGGCCAAACGGACGCGAGGGGCATCGAACCCCTCGCGTCCGTGTCGTGGCGCAGGCCTTTTGTCGATCAGACGAGGCGCTTGATCGTCTCGTCCAGACCAAGCGCTTTCATGCGCTTGAGCACCGTGTCCAGCTGCTCCTCGCTGGCCTTCATCAGGACGCTCTTTCCGATCAGCTTCTGACGCTCGGATTGCTCGCGCTCCTGCAGCCTTTTCCGGCGCTCGGCCAGCCTCGATTCCTCGGCCTCGATTGCCTTGCGCTCGCTCTCAAGTGATCCCGCCATTCTCGTCTCTTTCGTGCTTCGTTTCTGGATGCCTCCGACCATTCCTTTAGCCGCCTGCCAACGCACATGGAAGCGAAGGGGTTACGCCATGCCGGAAGAGGCATGGGCGACCCTCTTATGTCCGACGGGAAGGAGGGCGCGTGCCTGGCCTTCGGCTAGAGCACGCTCAGGTCCGGGATTGCTTCGCTTTCCCCTTGGACGGTCCGGGGCCTTTGCGCACAGCGCAGCCCCTACCGGATTCTGGCACCCCTATCGAAAGACCAGCAACCCAGGAGCAGCAACCACGTCAGTAGTCCCTATAGATTTGCACACCCTACACGGCGGCCGTTCCTGTAACTCTCTGATATTCCGACGTTAACCGGGGATAACGCTGTTAACCGGGGATAACATTGCTTCGAGACTGGACTAACCCCCTGAGTTAGCGCGCTTTTTGCCGTTATCCCGGGTTTTCACAACTGTGCCATTTTCCATCTTCCGCTTCGGCCGCAACAAGGGTAAAAACGGAACTGCGAAATCCCCACCAGCCACTTTTTCGAAAGTGGCGCGTGAATGTCAGATCAGCGAAACCCGTTCCTGGGTGTCCGTCTCGGTCCCTCCGAGATCGAAGCCTTGGACCGGTATGCCCAAGCACATAGTTGCTCCCGCTCGGAAGCCGCGCGCCTTGCGCTTCGGCTCGGCCTTCCCTTGGTCAGCAAGGGATCGTCGATCGACCTTCATCGCATGGCTTTGCTGCTCGAATACGTGCAGGCATCGCTCGATGTTATCATCAATCGCGAACACGCCGATGCAGCCGACCAGCTGATCGCCTTGGCGCAGCAGCGCATGGACGAATTCCATGCGTAAAGACGATATCCGTTTTAACGGCAGAGCGGCCACTATCGAGCATCATTCCGCGCGCGGAAGAGTGACCCGAAACGCGGGCAATTTCACCCGCGGATCGCAGCTCGTGACGCACGAGTTTTGGATGTGGTTTGCCGGGGTCAGTATCCCCCTCAAAATCTACGGTCTGGTGCTCGCCTTGAGCCTCACCGTCTTCGTCACATTCGGGCTCGCGGAATTCGAATTCCAGATGATCCTGATGCGCGTCTATTCGACGCTCTGGACATATCTCGGGTTCGATCCGCAGAAGATCGTTCACCTGACCCTTCCGGGGCGAACGATCCGCGCGATGCCGATCGGCTACGTGCCCTTCAATCCCTTCGTCGACGCGGCCTGGCGAACCATGATGCGCATCCTGTTCGCATCGCTCGTCATGAGCGCCTTTATCACCGCGCCATTGACCATGTGGTACGTCGATTTCTCGCGCAAGCGGGGCAAGGCAATCCTGCAGGAACGCCACGAACGCGGAGCCATGCTCGTCACGCGCGACATCCTCCAGAATGAGGTGCGCGCGCACAACAGCAACCGCTTCGCCTACGAGTGCCAGAACCTGTCTCCGCCGATGCTTCCCGCAGACGCAGCGGGGCTCGACCGTGCGGCGAAACGCGAGCGTGGAATCCACCAGCCCTACAAGATCGCCGGGATCGCGTATCCATGGCGCCTCGAGCAGTCTCACACGATGCTGATCGGCACGACCGGCGCGGGCAAGACCACGCAGCTTCGCAGCCTCGTGAAGCAGCTTCGCGAGCGCGGGCACAGCGCGGTTATCTTCGATCTCACCGGCGCGTTCGTCGAGAGTTTCTACAACCCCGAAACCGACGTCATCCTCAACCCCATGGACCAGCGCTGCCGACCCTGGACCGTCTTCAACGACTGCGACATCTACGCTGATTTTCTGTCGGCCGCGACCGCGCTCATCCCCTCCGATCCCGGTGACAAGGAGCCCTTCTGGCAGCTCGCGGCCCGGACACTATTCGTCGAAATCTGCATCAAGCTGAAAGCGGACGGCGAGACCTCGAACGCGGCGATTGCTCACCACCTCATGACGGCCGAGCTGAAGCGAATCCACGCCAAGCTCGAGGACACCGTTGCTGCGCCGCTGACGACCGAGAAAGCGGCGCGCATGGCGGAATCGATCCGCTCGGTCTTCAACACCAACGGCAACGTCCTGCGGTTCCTGCCCGACCCGGTCGAGGGCGGTGCGCAGGGCTTCTCGATCACCGACTGGATGACGGAGGAGCATGCCCCCGGGTCGATCATGTTCATCACGTCGAACCACACCGACCTGACGCTCACGCGTCCGCTCCTGACCCTCTGGATGGACCTTGCCGTCAACAACCTGATGCGCCTGCCCCGCACCCGCGACTTGCGCACCTGGTTCCTGTTCGACGAGGTGCATGCGCTGCACGCACTGCCGGCGATCGAGCATGGCCTGCAGACCGCGCGCAACTTCGGCGGCGCGTTCGTGCTTGGCATCCACTCGTTCGACAAGCTGGTCGAGACCTATGGCGAGCAGGGCGCGGTCAGCTTGACTGGCCTTGCGCGCACCAAGCTGATCCTCGCCACGGCCGACTATCGATCCGCCGAGCGCTGCGCGGAATTCATCGGCAACCGAGAGGTCCGCCAGATGGATGAGGCCTACAGCTACGGCTACAACAACACCCGCGACGCCTCGACCCTCACACCGCGCAAGATGATTGAGCCGCTCGTCATTCCCGACGACATCACGAACCTGCCGTCGATGCACGGGTTCATCAAGTTTCCCGACGGCTTCCCGGCGGCGCGGATCAAGCTGCAGTGGCAGGACTATCCGCAGGTCGCCGAAGGCTTTGTCCGGGTCACCAAGATGGAGCCCACGCCCTACGTGCCACCCAAGCCCAGGGCGCCTGCGGCGCCGAAACGCGCGGAAGAGGGAGGGGAGGGTGGTCGCGAGCATACGCCGCTTACCGGACCGGAGGACGAGCACGAAATCGAACGCGCGGAACCGGGCGAGGAGGCCAAGCAGCAGGACGGCCGCTCGGAAGCCGAGCTGGCGGCCGAGGCGATGGTGGTGCGCGGTGACCTTGGCGCGCTGCAGGCCGCGAACGACAGTGCGGTGGCGCCCGAGACGCGTTCGGGAGCGGAGCCCGCCGTTTCCTCGGCAAGCGGTGCGACAGCATTGCCATTGCCCGATGCAGCGACCCGGGGGCTGACCACGGCCCACGTCATCAAGAGCCCCGAACAGATCGCGATCGAGCGTGCCAAGGCATCCCAGGCTCTGACCGACGAGACACTTGTCCGGAAGGGCAAGGAAGGGCCGGAAGAGCAGATCCTGCGCGAGACGCGCGAGGGTGCCGGCGTCGCCCTGCTCCATCCGCATCATCACCACCACCATCGGGAAGACCCTGCCGTAGAGGCGGAGCTCGATGGCGACATGGAGATGTGACGTGCTGAGCGTTGCCTCCGTTAAATCCGCGTCCGGCGCCGCGAACTACTTCGCCAAGGACGACTATCATGCGGCCGAATACTACGCCGGCGAACACGCCACCGAAGCCAGTGGCTGGGCAGGAGAGGGGGCGAAGACGCTCGGCCTGACAGGGGAGGTGTCGAAAGAGGACTTCGAGAAGATCCTCAACGGCAAGCTGCCCAATGGCGAGCAGGTTGGCCAGGTCGACACCCGAAGGAACGGTCTGGACCTTACCTTTTCGATGCCCAAGTCGGCGAGCGTAATGGCATATGTTGCCGGCGACGAACGCATCCTCAAAGCCCACTGGAACGCAGTTCGCACGACAATGGGCTGGGCTGAGAAGCAGTTCGCGGAAGGGCGAACCTACGAGCGCAGCAAATCCGGCGAAGCGATAAAGACCGGCAATCTGGTCTATGCGTTGTTCCAGCACGACACGAGCCGCGCGCTCGACCCCCAAGGGCACATCCATGTCGTGATCGCCAACATGACCCGCATGGCTGATGGCGCCTGGCGCGCGCTTTGGAATGGCGAGTTGTGGAAAAACAACACCACGCTCGGCGCGGCCTACAACGCGCAGTTTCGCGCCGAGCTGGCGAAGCTCGGCTACGAGACGGAGCTGACCGGCAAACACGGCCAGTTCGAGATCAAGGGCGTCCCCAAGGAGGTGTTGTCGGAGTTCAGCCAGCGTCGCGCCGAGATCCTCGCAAAGGCAGAGGAATTGGGCATCTCATCCCCAAAGGGGCTTGATAAGGTCACCACGAACACACGCGACCCTAAACTCAACGTCGAGGATCGCCTCAGCTTGCGCGACAGCTGGCGCGACCGCGCCGCGGCGCTGGGCTTCGACGGCAAGGCTTTGCTGGCGCAAGCTATCGGTCGGTCGGAACGAGGTGGCTCGGAGACCGGCCTCCGGACCGAGCGTGGCCTCAACGAGGTTTTGACCGGCATCAGGGAAGCAGTCGGCAGCATTTTTAGCCCGCGCGACCCGCTGGTCGATCGCGGCCTCGACCGGCTCGGACTTACCGCCTCTGAATATCGCGCGCAGCACGCGGTCGCCTCGGCTGTCCGCATCCTCGAGCAGCGCGAGGCGGCGTTTTCGGTGCCCGAGGTGACCCGCACCGCGCTCGATCTCGGGCTTGCCGGCGTCACGGCCGAGAAGGTCGACGCGCGCATCAGCGAGCTCGTCCGCGAAGAAAAGCTGATCCCGGGCAAGTCAGATCGGATCGATGGGATTGTGACCCATGTCACCACGCCCGACGCCCTTGCTACGGAATCGAAGATCCTGGCCGAGATCGACGCCGGGAAGGGCGCTGCCAAGCCGATCGTCGCGCCCGACCAGGTGGTGATGCGCTTGACCGACGCGTCCGGAGACACGGCATTGAACGCCGGACAGATGGCGGCTGCCACGCTGGCGCTGTCCTCGTCCGATCGGATTGTCGCAGTCCAAGGCGTCGCCGGCGCCGGCAAGTCGACCATGATCGCCAGCGTAGCCCAGGTTGTCGAAGCCGAAGGGCGCAAGGTGCTAGGTCTCGCCTTCCAGAACAAGATGGTCGGCGATCTACGCGCGGGCTCGGGGATCGAGGCACAGACGGTGTCGTCGTTCGTCAACACCTATGCCCGCCATGCGCTCGCGGGGCGGGGAGAGGGCTACGAAGGGGCCCGGAACGAGCTGAAGGGCACGGTCCTCGTGCTCGACGAAGCCTCGATGGTCGGCAGCATCCCGATGCGACATCTGGTCGGGATCACCAATGCGCTTGGGGTCGACCGCCTCGTGATGATCGGTGACCGCCAGCAGCTTTCCGCGATCGACGCGGGCAAGTCGTTCGCACTGGCGCAAGCCGGCGGGATCGCCATGGAGCGCATGGACGAGAACCTGCGCCAGCGCACGGATCAGCTGCGCAGCGTTGCCGCGCTCGCGAACCGCGGCGCCGTGCGCGAGGCGCTCGGTGTCCTGGGCGACAAGCTGAAGGCCAGCCCGGCCCACGTCGAGGCGGCCGCCAACCACTGGCTGTCCCTGCCCAAGGACGAACGCGACGCGACCGCGCTGTTCGCGTCTGGCCGCGCGTCTCGCGCCGAGTTGAACGAGCGCGTGCAGGCAGGTCTGAAGGCCGACGGTACCCTGGCGGGCGAGGGGCGGACGTTCAGCGTGATCGAACGGGTCAACACGACCAGGGAGGAATTGCGCTACGCCAAGACCTATGCCGCCGGGCAGACGCTCGAGGTCGCGCGCGCGGTCAGCGAGCTCGGACTTCGTCGCGGCACCTACGAGGTCATCGGCGTCGATGCCAAGGGCAGGGTGGAACTGCGCTCGGGCAGCAAGACCCTGCGCTTCGATCCGCAGAAGATCGACCCGATGGACAAGCGGGATGCGCTCGGCCTCAGCCAGCGTGAGAGTATCAAGCTCCACGAGAACGACCAGATCCGCTGGACGCAGAACGACAAGGATCGCGGACTGCTCAACGCCGCTCTCGCGCGCGTGGTGTCGGTGTCGGACAAAGGGATCACCGTAGAGGCGGCCGACAAGACCTTGCACGAACTGAAGACCGGCGATCCGATGCTTGAGCGCATGGGCCTCGCCTACGCGCTCAACATGCACATGGCGCAAGGCATCACGGCCGACAAAGGCATCGCAGTGATGAGCTCGACCGAGAGCAATCTCTCCAACCAGCGGCTGTTCAACGTGACCGTGACACGCGTGCGCGACGATCTGACGCTCTACACCGACAACAAAGACAGGCTGACGAGCGCGATCGAGCGCAACGAGGGCAACAAGACCTCGGCGCTCGAAACGGTCGGACAGCTTGAAGTCGACAAGGCGCCACAGCGCCAGAGCGGGGCCGCCTCGCCATTGACGCCGTTCAATCCGGCCCTGCCGCCCGAACTCGACCGAAAGGCGATGGACCTCACCCAGCTGCGCGTCGCTGTCGAGCCGCGCGCACCAGATCTGCCCTTCCCCGAAAAAGACATTGGACTGGAGCTGTGACCATGACCAACCCCGAAATGACGCCCGTGATGACCTGGGATTCCGTGAAGCACCTCCAGCATGTTCACTGGTGCGATCTCGAAGCCAACAGCCTCAAGACCTGCATCACCAAGGCGCATCACGAACATGCGATGAAATGGGCCGGCGACGCTCTCTCGTTCGCGGCGATCGCGGTCCTCCTTCTGTTGCTGTTGCGGCCGCTGGCGCGCGTGCTGACAAGCGGCGAGCCGGGGGAGATCACCATTCGTCTGCCGGCGCGTCGGTTCATGCCGGCGAAGGCGCGCTCCTGACATGGGCCTCTCCGACCGCGACTATATGCGCGACAGCTACCGCAGGCGCGGTGGAGCGGCGTCGATCCCTGTCTGGAAGGACAAGAAGGGCAGGGTCGAACGCGACGACGTTCCGCTGGGCGGCGCGAGCTGGGTCGGAAAGAACACCGAATTTGATGAGTACGATCTCATAGCAGCGCACTACGGTAGCCGCCGGCGTACACGTAAAGGCCGCGCCGGTTGGGCGCCTGCTCTGCGCGGTCTGATCCCTATACTCTGCTTGGTGCCGGTGGCGATCGGCATCTTGGCCGACGCGAAGCGTCGGGGGTGGCTTCCGGATTTTCAACCAGCGATCACCTTTCCGGAATCGGGAAGTGTCGCAGTGGCGCGCACCTTGCCGTTGGGTCTCGTTCAAAGCCGCCTGCGCGTAAGCGCAGCAGAGGCGAATGCCGTCGTCCAGCTGATCGATCCCCGCAGCGGCGCACACGCCCTCTCCGTCTTCGTGGCAGCAAACGACGACGTCGACGTTCCCGCCCCGGCGGGCAGGTGGCGCATGCGGATCATCGAAGGCCAGAGGTGGCACGGCCCGAAGGACTTCTTCGGGCCCAACACCCAATTCGAGACCGTCGCCAAGCTGATGGAATTTCCGGCGCGCGGCGGAAACGGCATCAACCTGCATCGCCGGTTCGATGGCAACCTGCCGACGCGTCAGATGCTGACCGGACCGGATCCGCTATGACACAGCAGCACATCATCTTCCTGGTCCTGGCGATCATCGTTGTCGCCTTGCTGCGCCTGCTAGGCGGGGGATCGGGCATCGGTCGCTTGCCGGTGCGGCCCCGCGAGCTGATGACCAAGCGCGAGCGGATCGTCTGCGGGTTCATCGAGCAGGCAATTCCGAGCGCGCGGGTTCATGCCCAGGTGTCGATGGGCGCGATCCTGCAGCCGGCGCGGGGGCTCGACCGAAGCCGCGCGACGTCGGTCCGCAACCGCTTCTCCTCCAAGCGGGTCGACTTTCTCCTCGAGGACCGGGCCAGCGGCGACATCATCGCGATCGTCGAACTCGACGATCGGACCCACAATGCCCGGCAGGACGCCCAGCGCGACCAGATGACGGCGCGGGCGGGCTACACGACCATCAGGCTCTCGGCGGGCCGTCAGACCGCCCTCAGCGTGCGCAGCGCGCTCGCCGAGGCTTTGGCACCACAACCGGATTCGCGCGCGATGCGCCGAACAGCAGCGTGATGACGCGGAAAGGAGAAAGCATGAGCAACTGGGATTTCGAGGAAATGGGCGATTTCGGCGACGAAGCCGCTGCGGAACGCTGGGCCAAGCGCAACGACGTGGATCTCCGCGATATCCGCACCAGCAGACGAGGCGACGGGGTCCGATTGGAGATCCGCCGCTCGGCACTCGGCGACACCGGTCGCCGGGACAATGACCTGCGCGACGGCCGTCGCACGGGGTGGTGAAGACAACCAAGAAGGAGTGAATGCAAATGATGAAGCGATACATGTTGGCGTCCGCGCTCGGCCTGATGGCCGCGAGCGTCGCCGTACCCGCGGCAGCTCACGCTGCCGAACCGGGCCCGGTCCTCCTGGCCATGAACGAGTACGCCTCTTCCACCGCCGGGACGGATGTCGCCGCGCGGGTGGCGAAGAAGAAGGCGGCCTACCACGCGCACGCCGGGAAGCACCACGTCAAGTGTGACCTCAAGGACTGCGGGGATTGCCCCGACTGCCCTGATTGCCCCGATTGCGCGGACTGCGACGAAGCTAAGGTCGCGCGCAAGGTCGCCGAGGAAAAGGCGGGCATCTGCGATCCCACCAAGCATGCGCAGGGCAAGGTGAAGCATGGCTAGGCGAATGATCGCCGCTGCGTTGCTGGCGGGCCTCGCGCTCGCCGGCACTCCCGCGCTCGCGCAAAAGCTGGGAAAGGGCGGCACCGGTGTCGATGAGAACACCGAGCTGCCACGATGCGCGGCCCCGCTCGGCGTCGTTGCCCTGGTCGAGGAGAAGGCGCCCGACATGCGCGACAGCCTGTCTCCCGGTCTGGCGGCGCTGCTCAAAATGGCAGAGGCGCAGCAAGGAGGCGGAACGGCCAGAGTCGATCCCTTGCCGCTCATCAAACTCATGGCCGCACGCTCGAACTGCTTTCGGGTAGCAGACCGCGGTGTCGCAATGTCCGCGCTCGAGCGTGAACGCGCGATGGCGGGGGCGACGCCGTCCGCGGCGATGACCAAAGCGGACTACCTCATCAGCGCGCAGGTGCTTTATTCCGATGCCAAGAGCCGCGAAAGCGGCGGCGGCTTGGGCGGCGCGCTGGGCGGCGCGGTCGGCCTCAAGTCGAAGACGCTCGAGAGCCAGGTCATGCTGTCGCTGGTATCGGTCGACACCGGGTTGCAGGAGGCGGTCGCGACCGGCTCGGCTCGCAAGAAGGACATCGGCGTCGTCGGCGGTGGTCTGCTGCTTGGGCTTGGCGTGGGCGCGCTCGGCGGCACCTACGGGTCGACCGATATCGGCAAGATCACCTCGCTG
Organism: Blastomonas sp. CCH9-A1; assembly: GCF_001557175.1. Classification (NCBI taxonomy): domain Bacteria; kingdom Pseudomonadati; phylum Pseudomonadota; class Alphaproteobacteria; order Sphingomonadales; family Blastomonadaceae; genus Blastomonas; species Blastomonas sp. CCH9-A1. The sequence continues at coordinate 17,748 of NZ_LSHM01000059.1, read as the reverse complement.
GCAGTCCTCGACGCGTTCCGTAAGCTCATCGGCGACGTGCAAGCGCGCTTACCGGCCAAGCCTGCAGCTGTGACGGCGCCGCCAATCGAGAGTCCGAAGCCATGAACATGCTCACCGGCGTCCCGGCGGCGAATTGCCCCTACTGCACCAAGCCGCTGGGTCGTTGGGCGGACGAGCAGCTCGTCCATCGCTGCGCGGCCTGCGACCGCCCCTTGGGTCGCGTTCGAGTAAGCAGATCGGTTCGCTTATATCGAATCATGCCGATGCTCGATGTGACCAAGATCCTGGGCACGGTCCTCGCGCTGTCCGGCATGGTTCTGATGGTCGTGGATCCCGCTCTGGTGAAAGGCTTCGTCCTGCTGATCGCCTTCGCGCTTATGACCTACGGGCTTACCGACGTGTTCGATGGCTGGCTTTCGGTCCGGACCCGGATCGATCGCACCACGCGAAAGATGCGCACCGGAGCAGCGGCTCGCCGCGCTGGATTAGCGAAGATCCTGTTCGGTTTCTTGACCTTGACGGTCGCGATCATGGGTATCGTCGTTAGGTCCAGTCTAGGCGCAACTGTCTGACTTCGCACGATAGAACAGATGAGCGGAGCGACGAAAATCGCTACAATGCTGCCATGAAACCCGAGACCTCCGTGACGACCAGACTCAGCAAACCGCAACTTTCCTGGGAGGTTGACGGTCGGCTCCACTCGCTCACGTTCGACGGCGCTGATGGGACGTACTGCTCGCCCGATGGCGAGGTCATAGAAATGCCGCGGGAGGGATGGCTGGCCCTTGTCGAAGCGGCCGCCCGCCTCACGGACGAACCAACAATGATTAGCCCGCCGCTTCGCGCAACTCCGTCAAAACCACCCAAGCCTCGCGGGCCGAGGAGTGGGCAAGGATGGTCACCCGAAGAGGACGCCCGCGTCCTTGCCTGGTTCACCAATGAGACGACGCCGATCGCCGCCATCATGGGCGAGCTGGGCCGCAACGAGGGTGGCATCGAATCCCGCCTTGTCCGCCTCAAGGCTGCGCCCGATCGTGAAGCCGTTCGCCGCGCGTATCTTCGCCGGACTGCCAGCGACGGTATTGGCGCAAAATGAGCACCGCGCATTCGCCGGCTAGTTCGGACGAGCGCCGAGCATCCTTCGAGGCCATGCTCGAGGGGTGCTTCTGGTTGTTGCGCTTGTTTGATCGAGAAGGCCAGACAGACGCTTCCTTTCACATTTGCTACGCGATCGACGCGCTTCGCCGGCATCCCGCAGCTCGACCGCTCGACTTCGCCCTTCATGATGCGGAAGCTACGGCGCTCCTCGAGCCGATGAATTGAAAAATGACCGCCATATGTCGGTTCGCGGGTCTCACGGTTCGGTGTTAATCTTCACACAGGAGGTAGAATGACGAACAACCTCACAAATTCGGCCTTAGAAGAGCCTAAGCACTGGTTTTATTGCGACATTCGCCACGTCTCTCATGGGGAAATCCACGAGGATTTTGACGGCAGAGCTTTTACGTTGAAGATCGGACCCTTGCTCTTTCAATTTGTCGTCGCACTCCGAGAACCTGTGCGGAAGCAAACATTCCCCAATTGAACGCATTAGAGCACTGATTATTTTGGATCGTTGGAGATACCGGCTGCGACGCGTGGCGTTCATAAGCGAGATTGCAGCGATCGGTGCGATGACTATCGCCGGCCTGGCGTCGGCACTCCATGGCGCTTGGGGTGCTGCGCCCGAGTTTTTGGCACGTTTACAGCACCTTCTCTGATCGCCGGACTGGCTTTTTGACGTCCAACACAGGTTGGCTGTTCCCTACATGTTCTGTTTCGCGCTACCAGAGCGCGCGAAAGCGGGCACAGATGCAACACCAGATTCGACTGACAGAACTCCAATGGGCCGACACCCGGTCCTCGATCCCGCTCGCGCTGGTGCGCGTTCCGGCAGGATTTCCCAGCCCCGCCGAGGGCGAGGAAGATGATCCGATTGATCTCAACGCATGGCTGATCGAGCAACCAGCGGCCACCTATCTGATGCGGGTCGAAGGCTGGTCGATGACCGGAGCCGGAATCAATGATGGGGACCTGGTCGCGGTCAGCCGTGCGAAGCAGGCAATCGCCGGCGACGTCGTGGTTGCCGTGGTGCATGGCGATCGCACGCTGAAGCGCCTCAAGAAGCTCGATGGGCGGTTCTGGCTCGTTCCCGAAGCTGAAGGCTACCCGCACATCGAGGTCGACGAATACACCGAGATCTGGGGTGTCGTCGTGGGGCTGGTCAGGCGCTATCGCCGATGAGCGGTCCGGTCGCCTTATGTGACTGTAATTCCTTCTATGTTTCCGCTGAGCGCGTCATGGATTTGTCCCTTCGCGGCGTCCCGGCGATCGTGGCCTCGAACAACGACGGCAATGCGGTCGCCAGATCTGCGGAGGCCAAGGCGCTCGGCATCAAGATGGGTGATCCCATCTTCAAGATCCGCGATCTCATAAAAGCGCACGGTGTGGCGGTCCGCAGTTCAAACTACACCTTGTATGCAGACATCCAACGGCGCGTGCTGGCGGCGACCGAACCGTTCGCGCGCGACATCGAGATCTACTCCATAGACGAAAATTTTCTCGATCTGACCGGCTTCGAACACCTCGACCTGGTCGACCATTGTCAGAAGCTGCGTGCGCAGATCCTGCAGTGGACCACGATCCCGACTTGTGTCGGGCTCGGACCCACCAAGACGCTCGCCAAGCTCGGCAACGCGGCCGCCAAGAAGAACCCGATCTTCGACGGCGTCGCGGACCTGCGCGACGATTATATCCGCCGCTACGTGATGGACCGGTTCGACGTTGCGGACGTTTGGGGGGTAGGGGGCGCAACCGCGCGCAAGCTCAGCGATCTCGGCATTCGAACCGCAGGCCAGGTGCGCGACATGCCGTTGCGGCAGGCGAGGGGGCTTGGCACCGTCGTACTGGAGCGCCTGGTGGCCGAGCTTAACGGCGTCCAGGCCGACGCGGTCGAAGTCGTCGCTCCCGATCGCAAGGGCATGGCGGTGACGCGCTCGTTCGGCACGCCGATTGCCGACCTCGAACAGCTGATGGGGGCAATCTCGCAATTCGCGATGCGGGCCGGCGAGAAGCTGCGCCAGCACGGCCTCGTGGCAGGTCGTATGGCGGTGTTCTTCCACACCAACCGCCACAAGCCGGATCGGCCGCAATACGGCGCATCGCGGGGCGGGGCACTGCATCCCATGACCGCCGACAGCTTCGAGCTGATCTCCCTTGCCCGGCGCTTGGTCGAGCGCGCGTATCGGCGCGGCTTCGAGTTCACGAAAGCGGGCATCATGCTCGAGCAGCTGGCGGCGGCCGATGCACGGCCGCGCACGCTATTCGAAGACCTGGACCAGTCCGCCCAGCGCGAGCGGCTCATGGCGGCGATCGACGACATCAACGGCAAGTTCGGCCGCATGACGGTTGTGCCCGGCAGCCAGGGGTTCAAACGGCCTTGGAAGATGCGCGCCGACATGAAATCGCCAGCGTGGACGACACGAATAAGCGACTTGCCCGTAGTGAAGGCATGACCGACCCCGAGGGCAGTATGGACGATCGCTTGACGCTGCAGGCGCTGCGCGAGGAAATGGTTTTCACCCGCGTGCTGCTTGGCGAGCAGTATGCGACGTCGATCGATGCCGGTGCCGCGACGCGCGAGGAGATCACCGCGCACATCCTGAACTGCGGCCGCATCGCCGAGCAGCTGTCGAACAACCAGACCTCGGCGATCGCGGATGCAGCCAAGGCGATGATCGCAGCACTTCCCGAAGGGTACCGGGGCGAGGAATGATCGAGTGCATGAATCACGAGATACCCGGTGATTCAAAATGCCCGTTTCACCCGTACAGTGCGCGCAATTAGTGCTGTCGACTATGTCCCTGACCGATTTAGCCGGTGCTTCCTTGATCGAGCTCACCGCTGTCGATGAAGGTCGCAACTGCCGGCGAGCCTACCGTATCGAGCGCGCCGAGGATCTTTTCGGGCACCAGCTGATCGAACTGTCATGGGGCCGGATAGCGGGGACGTCTCAGACGAAGCGCCTGTCGGCACCGTCGATCGCCGAGGCGATCACCGTCGTTCGCAGAGTGCTCGCTCGCCGCGCGTCCGCCGCCACCCGGATCGGCGTTGCCTATAAGCGGCACGAAATTGAACGCTTCCCGGCCGAACCTCCGGAGGCGGGTCTTTATGGTTGATGAAAATTGGCATCTTGCCATAGTCTAAGGTGACGTGACCCCCAGCTTTCCTCCAGCTGGGATTAGAGCCGAGCCGTTTTGTTGCGCATGAGCGCGGTTGAAGCAATGGGCTGCGTAGCGGAGCCCGTAGGGCGTAGCGAAGCAGGCCATTGCTTATCCAGTTCGGCGGCGAACGCCGCCGGGGTTGCGTATCCAAGGGATGAGTGTGGTCTCTCCCGGTTGTAGTCTTCCACCCAGGCTGCGATCTCGACCCGGGCATGGGCCAGGCTGAGGAACAGTGTCTCGTTGAGCAGTTCGTCGCGCATGCGGCCGTTAAAGCTCTCGACGTAGCCATTCTGCATCGGCCTGCCCGGTGCAATGTAATGCCACTCTACGCCGAGCTACCAATCATCTCCCCGGACCCGCATGGCACCCAGCCGCGCAGGTCCGGCGGGTTCTTTTTATTCTTTTCCCTCCCAGCGTTGAGCGGCATGCACGTAAGGCCAGTTCGCTCAACAGCCGTATCGGCACCAAGGAATGGATGAGACAGGGGCGGCCGGCCGATCTTGCGCCGCAAGCGGACTGGCGGCTTATAGGCGCTGCGACCTTGAAATCCGACAATCAACTGCCATCCGACGGGATCCCTCCTGACTATTTGGGTTCCTGGATTGGTGTTGCGAGCTTCAAGTACGAAAGTTCAGCGGTAAGCTTAATCGCGCTAGTGGTTTCCGGTCGGAAGCTGGATCTCGAAAGTACTTCCTTCGCCAGGTACGCTGCTTACCAGCCGGATTGTCCCGCCATGCAGTTCGGCAAGTTGCTTGACGAGGGCCAGCCCGATTCCCAGCCCGTCGCCTATCACGACCATTCCTGCATTGGATTGCTCGAAGAGCTCGAAAATGCGCGACTGCTGGTCGGCTGGGATGCCGACACCGTTGTCGGAAACGACAATGCTGGCGCTGTTTCCGCTGCCACTTGCGGTGACCTCGATGCGCCCGCCCTTCGGCGTGTACCGTGCCGCATTGCCAACGACATTGCTGACCATCTGAATGAAGCGCGCCTTGTCGACGTCGAGTAGTATCGGCTGTTCCGGAACGTTCACTGCGAGCGTGTGATTCCCTGACTCGATTGCCGGAACCGCGACTTCCAGCGCGGAGGGAAGGATGTCGGCCAGCAGCACTTTCTCCCGGCGCAGCGAGATTTTTCCGTGCTCGATGCGGTTGATGTCGAGCAGGTCGTCGACGAGACGGGTCATGTGCCCGAGATGCTGCCGCATCGACGTGCGGACGTTTCCAATGACCTCCGGATCCCTTTTCCTCTCCAGAATGCTGAGACCGGCGGCAAGGACCGCCAACGGATTGCGCAACTCGTGCGCCAGCACCGCGAGAAACCGGTTTTTCTGCTGATCGGCAGCCTGTAGCGCAGCGCTGAGCGTTGCGAGTTCGTCGCGCTGGGCGGTGATCTGCTGCCGCTGGGCATACAGGTCCAGGAAGACATTCGATTTGGAGCGCAGGATGTCGGCTTCGATCGGCTTTTGGATGAAATCGACCGCTCCCGCCTCGTAACCTCGAAAGCGGCGTGCGGCATCGCCGCTTCCCGCCGTCACGAAAATGATCGGGATATGCCGCGATCGCTCGTTCGCGCGCATTATCTCGGCCAGTTCGAACCCGTCCATGCCGGGCATCTGCACGTCGAGCAGCGCCAGCGCATAATCGTTCGCCAGCATCAGTTCGAGCGCATCTTCGCCGCTGCGCGCCAAATGCAGCTCCAGCCCTTCGCGCGCAAGCAAGGCTTCGAGCGCGACGAGGTTTTCCTCGAGATCGTCGACCAACAGGAATTTGACGTTGTTGGTCATAGCGCGATCATGGCCTCCAGCGCAGGGTGGATGTCTTCCAACCGCATCGCTTGCGAACCCGGGGCCGCGGCAAGCGCAGCGTGGGGCATTGTCGCCACTTCCGCCGAGGCCGGATCCTGTACGATACCTTTCCCGCCTGCCGCACATATAGCGCGCAATCCCGCTGCGCCATCGCTGTTCGCTCCCGTCAGGACAATCCCGGCCAGCTCGCTTCCGAACGCGTCTGCCGCGCTTTCGAACAGCACGTCGATTGCGGGTCGCGAGTGATTGACCGGCTCGTCCGAGGATAGAGCGAGCGAGCCGCCCGCCTCGACGAGAAGATGATAATCGGACGGCGCGAAATAGATCGTTCCCGGTTCCAGCGGCTCCTTATCCTCCGCTTCCTTTACAGGGATGCGGCATTTGTCGGCGAACAGATCGACCAAGGCGTTATCGCGCCGTGGCGGGATATGGACGACGACGATGACGGGAATGGGAAAGTCCACGGGCAAGGCCGGCAGCACCTGCGAAAGGGCCTGCACGCCGCCCGCCGACGCGCCGATGACGACTGCCTGAAGGCTCACCGAGTGTTCCTTCGATAGATCTTTTCCTCGCGCACGAACTCCGAGAACATGTCGGCGTGGGCCGAGAAGCGCAGGCTTTCCTTCGACCCGACGCCTAGGAATCCGCCGCGCGCGAGCGATTCGCCGAACAGTCCCACGACCCGGTCCTGCAATTCGCGGTCGAAGTAGATCAGCACGTTGCGGCATGAAACGAGGTGCATCTCGCCGAACGCGGCGTCGGTCACCAGGCTATGATCGGAGAAAACGGCTCGTTCGCGCAGGGCCTTGTCAAACACGGCCCTGTCGTAGTCCGCGGTATAGTATTCAGATAAAGATGAATGTCCGCCGGACTGGCGATGGTTTTCCGTGAACTGGCGGATCCGGTCCAGCGGATAAATGCCCGCCTGCGCCGCGCGCAGCGCCGCCGGGTTGATGTCCGTTGCGTAGAAGATGGTACGGTCGGCCAGCCCTTCCTCGGCGAAGAGGATCGCCAGCGAATAAAGCTCCTCGCCATGGCTGCATCCCGCGACCCATACCTTGAGCGAGGGGTAGGTCCTGAGGTGAGGCACGACGCTTTCGCGCAGGGCGCGAAAATACGAAGGGTCGCGAAACATCTCGCTCACCTGAACGGTGAGGAAGTTTAGCAAACGCGGCAGGATCGTCTCGTCGTGCAGGACGGCCGACTGGATGTCGGAAATGCTGTCGTAGCCCAACTGTGTCCGCGCCTGCAGCAGCCGCCGCTTGATTGAGGCGCGGGCATAGTGCCGAAAATCGTAGTGATAATGCCGATAGAGTGCGTCCAGCAGAAGCTGGATCTCGATGTCCTCGATGCTCTCGTTCGCAGCACCGGCGTCCGTCATTCTGGTGCGCATCACCTGGGCATCCATACCCGTACCAGTGAAAGCAACTTGTCCACGTCGATCGGCTTTGACATGTAATCGTTGGCGCCCGCATCGATGCATTTCTGCTGGTCGTCGGGCATGGCCTTGGCGGTGAGCATGACAATGGGCAGCTTCTTCCAGCGCGCATCGGCACGGATGGCGCGAGCGGCGGTGAGGCCGTCCATCACCGGCATCATGACGTCCATCAGCACCAAGTCGATCGTGTTGTCAGGATCGCCCGCCGCTTCCTCCAGCGCATCGATCGCCTCCTGCCCGTTGCGCGCGATCCGCGTCAGTGCGCCGCGGGGCTCCAGAACGCTGGTGAGCGAGTAGACGTTGCGCACGTCATCCTCGACGATGAGGATGCGGCGGCCTTCGAGCGCCGCATCACGGTGACGCGCTTTCTCGATCATCTGGCGCTGTTCGGCAGGCAAGTCGGAAACGACCTGGTGCAGGAACAGCGAAACCTCGTCCAGCAGGCGCTCGGGCGACTTGGCGCCCTTGATGATGATGGAACTGGAATAACGACGCAGGCGCTGCTCCTCGTCGGCCGAAAGGTCCCGCCCGGTGTAGACGATTACCGGAGGAAGCGGACCCTCGCCTTCCTCGCTTAGCGTCTCGAGCAGGGAAAAGCCGGTGGCATCGGGCAGCGCGAGGTCGAGGACCATGCAATCGTACTGGCCGCCGCGCAGTTCCTCCAGACATTCGGCGACCGTGCCGACGCCGACAGTCTCGACATCCTGCGATCCGAGCAGCTGACTGACCGCCTCACGCTGGACCGCGTCGTCCTCGACGATGAGCACACGCCGAACGCGCGATGCCAGTTTCTGCTGCAGCATGGCCAGCACCTCTGCCAGCCGTTCGCGGGGGGCGGGCTTTTCAAGGAAGCCGATCGCACCCAATGCCATCGCTGTCTGGGCCTGGTCCGAACCGGAGATAACGTGGATCGGTATGTGCCGTGTCCTGTCTTCATGCTTGAGCCGGTCCAGAACGGTAAGGCCCGACTGATCGGGCAGACCGATGTCGAGCACGATGGCGCTGGGCCGGTACTCGCGGGCAAGGTCGATCGCTTCCTGCGCGGTGCCGGCCACGAGGCATTCGAAACCCATTTCGCGTGACAGGTCGCACACGATACCGGCAAATCTGCTGTCGTCCTCGATCACGAGCAATACGCGCTTGTCACCGGACAGGACCGCCCGGTCGTCGTCGATGACCGGCCCCTTGGGTGTCGTATTGGTCCGGCCCTTCGGCCTGGTCGCGGCTTGTACAGTTGCCGGGGCTGTTGCCGGCGGTTCCTTACCCGCCGGCGCGGCAGCGCGCGGCGCGACGGTGGCGGGATCGTAAGTGGCAGGCACGTCCACGATGAACGTGCTTCCCTTGCCTTCTTCGCTCGTGACCCGGATCGTTCCGCCCAGCAGGCGGACCAGTTCGCGCGAAATCGAGAGGCCGAGCCCGGTGCCGCCGAACTTGCGGCTGATTGTGCCGTCGGCCTGGCGGAAGGCGTCGAATATCGCGTCGCGCTGCTCCGGTGCGATGCCGATCCCGGTGTCGGCGACCGCGAATTCGATCTGGTCGTCATCCTTGCTGGAGATCGACAGGGTAACGCTGCCCCGTTCGGTGAACTTGATCGCGTTCGAAAGCAGGTTCTTGAGTACCTGTTCCAGCCGCTGTCGATCGGTCTCGATGGAACGCGGCGCATCGTCGGCAAGCGCGATGTCGAGTTCCAGCCCACGCTGCTGCGCCAGCGGCTCGAACATCTTTCGCAGGTCCGAAGCGAGCCGCTCCGTGGAGACCTGGGTCGCCTGGATCTCGACGTGACCCGCCTCGATTTTCGACAGATCGAGGATGTCGTTGATAAGGGTCAGGAGGTCGTTGCCCGAAGATTCGATCGTGCGGGCAAACTTGACCTGTTCGGCCGAAAGGTTGCCGTCGGCATTGTCGCCCAGCAGCTTGGAAAGGATCAGCAGCGAATTGAGCGGCGTGCGCAGCTCGTGGCTCATGTTGGCAAGGAAGTCAGACTTGTACTGGCTGGCCTGCTCAAGCTCGCGAGCCTTAAGCTGCAGCGAGGCAGCGGCGCGCGAAAGCTCGTCACGCTGGCCCTCCAGAGCCTGCGCTTGTTCTTCAAGCTGGCTGTTGGTCTGTTCCAGTTCGACCTGCTGCAGTTCCAGCCGGGCTTGCGTTTCCTTCAACGCATTCCCCTGCTCCTCCAGTTCCTCGTTGGAGACCCGCAATTCCTCGCTTTGCGCCTGCAGTTCGCTAGCCTGGCGCTGCGTTTCCTCCAGCGCGTCCTGCAGGCGCTCGCGGAAACGCGCCGAGCGCAGGGCGACGCCGATCGAGCCTGAAACGGTATCGAGCAGTTCTCGTACCCGGTCATCCACCGCATCGAAAAATCCGAGTTCGATGACGGCATTGACCGAACCTTCATTGAAAGCCGGGGCGACCACGAGATGGCGCGGCGTATCGCTGCCAAGTGCGGAACCGATCTTGAGATAACCGTCCGGGATATCCGCAAGCTCGGTCGGGTGTCCGTCTGCCGCCACCTTGCCGAGCAAGCCTTCGTTGAAGGCAAACGTTTCGGGCACCGCTGCCGCGTCGGTCACCCCGAGCATGGCTGCACGGTTGAACGTGCCTCCTTCTCCCTTGAAGATCGCGCCTGCGTTAGCCCCGGTCCTCTCGGCGAGGAAGGCAAGCACCGCGGCGCCCAGCTGCGGGACAGTCTTCTCGCCGCGCATCGCTTCGCTAAGCTCCACCTGCGCGGTTTGCAGCCAACGCTGACGTTCGCGCAGGCGGTTTCCGCGCATGAGCAGCAGGAATATCGCGATGGTCAAGGCGATGCCAATAAGGCTAGTGACCATGGCGCTGACGAGCGTTGCACTGGACGCCGCAGCCAGTTCGGCGATGCGCTGCTGGCGCTCTGTCGTCTCCGCGCGGTTTCTCTGCGCCATCTCCAAACGGATCGCATCCATCGCGATCTTGCCCTGGTCGCTGTCGATCATCGCGATCGCCGGATCGAAGCCCTGATCGCGACGAGTCTCGATGGCCAACCGGGAGAAACGGAGTTTTTCGTCGATCAGGGTCCGGAGCCGGTCGAGGTCCTCATCCTCGGCGGCATTGTCATTTGCAAAAGCTTCCAACTTCCCCAGGTTTTGTCGCGCGCTGGCAGCTCCGGTTCGATAAGCTTCAAGATATTGGTCTTTGCCGGTCAGGACATAGCCTCTGCTACCAGTTTCCACGCCGAGCACCGCTATCATGAGCTCATCGAGCGACGTCAGCACCTCGTGCGTAACGCGGATCCGTTCCTCGTTCTCGCGCATGCTGAGGACGTTCGAATACGAAAGGATCGCGCTGACCAGGAAGAAGCCGATCCCGGCAACGAGGCCGACGATAGACCACCAGGAATTCGTGTCGCGGAATTTCCGCTTGGAGGCAGCATCTTGCAAGAGTTTGAAATCCTTTAGTCGTGCCAAGGCCATAACGGCGGACGATAATTCGAAGCAACCTCTTCCTCAGTCTCTAATGGCATGTAGCGTCAGTTTGCACCTTTTTGATGAGCGTCGCGATTGTATCGAGCCTCTGGATGCCGAGCCGTGATCAGATCGCTGTGTGCCGCCCTTGGAATAGTGACGTGACCCCCGATTTTCCTCCACGCTGGATTAGAGTCCGCCCCTGAGAGAAGGACGGACGAGATGAAGCGAACGAGGTTTTCTGAAGAGCAGATCATTGGCGTGCTGAAGGAAGCGGAGGCGGGGGCGAAGACCGCGGACCTGGCCCGCCGACACGGTGTGTCGGAAGCGACGATCTACAACTGGAAGGCGAAGTACGGCGGACTGGAGGTGTCCGAGGCAAAGCGGCTGCGCTCGCTCGAGGATGAGAACGGCAGGCTCAAGCGCTTGTTGGCCGATGCGATGCTGAACAACGCTGCGCTGAAGGATCTTCTGACAAAAAAGTTCTGACGCCCGCCGCGAAGCGGGAAGCTGTTGCTCATCTCCAGGATTGTCACGGGATGAGCGAGCGGCGGGCGTGTCATGTGATCGGAGCCGACCGTAAGAGCGTGCGATATCGCTCCCAGCGGGCTGACGATGCCGAGCTTCGCGAGAAGCTGCGCGAGCTGGCGAACCAGCGACGCCGGTTCGGCTATCGTCGCCTGCATATCCTGCTGCGCCGGGAGGGGGTGATGATCAACCGCAAGAAAACCCAGCGTCTTTACCGTGAGGAGGGATTGGCGGTCAGGCGACGCCGGAGCCGCAAGCGTGCTGTTGGAACACGGGCGCCTGCTCCGGTGCTGGCCCTACCGAACCAGCGCTGGAGCCTCGACTTCGTGCACGACCAAATGGCGTCAGGACGACGGTTCCGCGTGCTGAACGTGGTCGATGACGTGACCCGGGAGTGCCTTGCGGCGGTGCCCGACACATCGATCTCAGGCGGCCGTGTCGTGCGCGAGTTGACGGAGCTGATCGCACAGCGCGGCAAACCGGGGATGATCGTCAGCGACAACGGGACCGAACTCACGAGCAATGCGGTGCTGGCATGGTGCGGGGAGATCGGCGTTGAGCGGCACTACATCGCGCCGGGCAAGCCGATGCAGAACGGCTACGTCGAGAGCTTCAACGGCCGCATGCGCGACGAACTGCTCAACGAGACGCTGTTCCTCAGCCTTGCCCACGCCCGGGTCGAGATCGCCGCCTGGGTCGAGGACTACAATCGGGAGAGACCACACTCATCCCTTGGATACGCAACACCGGCGGCGTTCGCCGCCGAACTGGATAAGCAATGGACTGATTCGCTACGCCCTCCGGGCTCCGCTACGCAGCCCATTGCTTCAACCGCGCTCAAGCGCAAAACAACCGCGCGGCTCTAATCCCAGTTGGGGGAAAGCCGGGGGTCACGTCACGAACTGCCAGACAATTGACAGCGCTAACTAACAGATAATTCCGACTGCGGCACCTTTTCCTATCCGCCGAAAGCAAAGGCTCGAGATCGGTCGCTAGGAAACCGAATAGCAAGGAGCCGGGAAGGCCTTCTACAATGCGACATTCCAATTCCCTCGCGATGGCAAGTTTGGCGTCACCGCATGGAGCGGGAGCGTTCTGATCGGCGGGCGGTATGGCATCGCACTCCTTTTTTCCGTTATGGCCGAAAAGATGAGTCGCTCCATGTGCGAAGGCCGCTAAGATCTTTGCAGCTAGCGTATCTTGATCGACGATCGCTGGATATCGGGACCCCTGCGGGCACTTTATCGATGTTGCCCCGACCCGGGGCAAAAATTAGAGGATGAACGATGGCTAAAAAAGTTCAGACGACCGCCCATGACATCAACCCCGACCCGATCATCGTGAAGCCAGTTCCCAACGTGGACAAAACCGGTCCTTTCGGTGGCCGCGCGATCGACAAGGGGGAGCGGCCACGCGGCCCGGCGGGCGACAATTCGCTGCACCACCACAACCCGGGTCTGGGCGAGACCGATTTCGACACCGAGCTGGGCAATGCTGGCGAAGTGCATCAGCAGGTGCCCGATAGCGGCGATCATAGCGATACGGTGGCGCATCTCACCGACAACCACGGCCATCGCATTGCGGACAACCAGAACAGCCTCAAAGCCGGCGCGCGCGGGCCGACACTGCTGGAAGACTTCGTTCTGCGCGAGAAGATCTTTCACTTCGATCACGAACGTATCCCCGAGCGTATCGTCCACGCCCGCGGTTCCGGCGCGCACGGCGTGTTCGAAGTCACCAAGGCGATCCCCGAACTGACCAAGGCCAAGCTATTCTCCAAGGCCGGCAACAGCTGCCCCGTGTTCACCCGTTTCTCCACCGTCGCGGGCGGCGCTGGATCGGTCGACACCCCGCGCGACGTGCGCGGCTTTGCGGTCAAGCTCTACACCGAAGACGGCAACTGGGACCTGGTCGGCAACAACATCCCGGTGTTCTTCATCCAGGACGCGATCAAGTTCCCCGACCTCGTCCATTCGGTGAAGATGGAGGCCGATCGCGGCTATCCGCAAGCGGCCAGCGCGCATGACACGTTCTGGGATTTCATCAGCCTGATGCCCGAGTCCATGCACATGATCATGTGGGCGATGTCCGACCGCGCGATCCCGCGCACGCTGCGCAACATGGAAGGGTTCGGCGTCCACACCTTCCGGCTCGTCAATGCCGAGGGCAAGGGCAGCTTCGTCAAGTTCCACTGGAAGCCGGTGCTGGGCCTTGCCTCCACCACTTGGGATGAGGCAGTGAAGCTGGCCGGGGCCGACCCCGATTTCCACCGCCGCGATCTCCACGAAGCGATCGATGGCGGGCACTATCCGGCATGGGACCTGGGCATCCAGGTGTTCGACGAGGCGTGGGCCGCCAAGCAGCCCTATGACGTGCTCGATGCGACCAAGCTGATTCCCGAAGAGGAAATCCCGGTCGACATCATCGGGCGCATGACGCTGAACCGTAATGTCGACAATTTCTTTGCCGAGACCGAGCAGGTCGCCTTCCTGCCCACCAATGTGGTGCCGGGGATCGATTTCTCGAACGATCCGCTGCTGCAAGGGCGGCTGTTCAGCTATCTCGACACGCAGAAATCGCGGCTGGGCACGACCAATTTCCACCAGATCCCGATCAACGCGCCCAAGTGCCCGTTCCACAATTTCCAGCGCGACGGGATGATGCAGACGCTGGTGCCCACGGGCCGCGCCAATTACGAGCCCAACAGCCTTGCCGAAGCGGGCGAGGACGGCGGCCCGCGCGAATGCCCGGAAACCGGCTTCACCAGCTTTGCCGCCAATGACGAACGCAACGATGGCGGCGAGAAGCTGCGCATCCGTGCGGAAACCTTCGCCGACCACTACAGCCAGGCACGGCTGTTCTATCGTTCGCAGACCGATAACGAACAGGCGCACATCTGCTCGGCTATCGTGTTCGAGCTGTCGAAGGTGACGCTGGAGCATGTCCGCAACCGGGTGATGAGCCGTCTTCGCAATATCGACGAGGATCTGGCCAAGCGCGTGGCCGCCGGTCTGGCGATGGACCTCCCGGAAAAGGCCAAGGCCGCGAAGGAACCGATCGATATGGCGCTGTCCGATGCACTGTCGATCCAGAAGCAGGAAAAGCCCGTGTTCGAGGGCCGCTGCGTGGGCATTCTCTACGCCGAGGGTTCGGACAAGGCGATGATCGACGAGATCAAGGCGGGCGTCGAAAAGGACGGCGGTACGGTTAAGCTGGTCGCGCCCAAGGTGGGCGAGATCAAGGTCAAGGGCGGCACACTCAAGGCCGATGGCCAGCTCGCGGGCACGCCTTCGGTGGTGTTCGATGCGGTGGTCGCCATCCTGATGCCCGACCAGGCGCAGGAACTGGCCAAGGATGTGGGCGCGGTCGCCTGGTTTGCCGACGCCTGGTATCACTGCAAGACCATCGGCGCCTGTGGCGGCACGCGCGAGCATATCCTGCCCAAGGCGAATATCGAGCCTGACGCGGGCGTGCCCAAGCCGGAGGACTTCCTCAAGGTCGGCACCAAGCGCCACTGGGATCGCGAACCCAAAGTCCGCGACCTGGCCTGACCCACGCGCGGTGCCGGATCATGGAGGACAACGATCCCGTCATGGCCGGCACCGCCGATGTCTGCACGCTGTCCGAGGCACCGCTGCGCGTGCTGATCTATCTCAGCACCGCCGGCGCGCAGGAAAACGCGCAGGCCGACACCGCGCTTGCGCTCGCTCACGAAGTGCAGGCGGGCAATCGGCGCAAGGGCCTCACCGGCCTGCTGCTGGGCAACGGCAATAGCTACATGCAGGTGCTCGAAGGCAGCCCGGAGGCGGTTGGCCAGATGTTTGCCACGGTCAACCGCGATCCGCGTCACCGCGCGCTCGATGTCGTGCTTGATCAACCTGCGACGGAGCGGACATTCCCCGACACCGCCATGCTCGGGCTCGATCTCGACGCCAGCCCGCTGGACCGCCGCGCCGCGATCGAGGCGCTGATCCCGGCCGGGGCGGATCGCGATGTGCGCGAAAAGCTGCTCGCCTTCAGCGTGTTCGATTGAGGAATACGAACAAGCCAACGCGGCCGCGCGTGGCGATCATCGGGGCCGGGCCGAGCGCGGTCTATGCCCTGAAGCGGTTGATCACGTCAGAGGCACCGCTGGCGATATTGATCTTTGAATCCGGGGCGCGGCCCGGTGTGGGTACGCCCTACGATCGCCAGCAGAACTCACCGGCCATGCTGTCCAACATCGCCAGCATCGAACTGCCGCCGGTGTGCGAGACCCTGCTCGACTGGTTGCAGCGGATCCCGCCCGAAACCCGCCATGGCTGGGGCATCGGGGATGCCGACCTGCACGAACGACACTTTTTTCCGCGCGTGGTTCTGGGCGATTATTACGCCGACCAGTTTGGCGCGCTGGTGAATGAAGGCGCGGCGCGCGGCCACCGCATCACGCTGCACACGCGCACCCGCGTCAGCGATATTGTCGCGCATGAGGGCGGGGTCTGGGTGACGAGCGATGCTGTCACTCAGCAGGCCGCGCTCGCGTTCGATCATGCGATTCTGGCCACCGGGCACTCGGTGCCCAAGACACACGGGGCCGACCCGGCGGCCCTGGGGCGCAGCGTCGAGCCAAATCTTTCGGCGGACGCGATTCGGCTCGGTATCCTTGGCACCTCTCTGAGCGGAATCGACGTGGCGATCGATCATGCAATGCGGATCGGCCGTTTCAAGTCCGTGGACGGGCGCCTGACCTTTGCGCCGACCGACCAATGCGACCGGGCGCAGGGTCCGCTCATCACCATGATGTCGCGCGGCGGGCTGCTGCCCGAAGCCGATTTCTTCTGCCCGATCCCCTATCAGCCGCTGGATCTGTTTACCGACGACCGGCTGGCTGCAATCGTCATGGGCAAGGATGGCGATCTGGACCGGGCATTCGGCCTCTTCCTCGACCAGCTCGAGCGGCTCGACCCGGCGTTCCTACGATCGCTCGGGCCGGGATGCACGACGCCGGAGGGCTTTTCCAAGTGCTATGCGCAGCGCCGCAGCGACTTCGATCCGTTGGAATGGGCGCGCGGCAATCTGCTGGAAGTGCACTACAACGCGCGGCATCACCGCACCGTGCCTTGGCGTTATGCGCTGCTGCGCATGCACGAGCCGTTCGGCGCCATTGTGAAGGACTTGTCGGACGGCGACCGCGCCCGCTTCAACCGCTCGCTGAAGCGCGTGTTCGTGGACAATTATGCGGCTGTTCCGCCGCTCTCGATCGAACGGCTGATCGCGTTGCACGATGCCGGTATCCTTGCAATCCATGCGCTCGGTTCCGACTATACGATGGAGCGGGACGACAAAGGCGCCGGCTGGCACATCGCTGCGCGCGGAGTGACGCACCACTTCGATTCCATCGTCGACGCACGCGGGCAGGCCGTTCTGGGGCAGGAGGAATTTCCCTTTCCAACGCTGCGCATGCAGATCCGCGCCCTGGCCATCGCGCGGTCGGCAAGCCTCGATGAAATCGTCACCGGGAAGGGCTTCAAGCTCGGGCAACCCGGCAACCCGCTGGAACGCGTGCATTGCCTGTCGTTGCCATTTCTGCTGGGGCGCAACCCCTTCGTACAGGGGCTGACCGCTGCAGAGGAGCTGGGAACCGCGGCTGCGCATGCCATCCTGAGCGCGCTCGCCGCGAACAGCGAGCGGGGCCTGCCGATTGATATCGAAGGGGCCCTGGCATCGCTTGGCGGGCATGTGGTTTACCTGTTCGCAAGCCAAGGCCAAGCTGTCCTCGAAGCGCCGCGCAGTTAGTTGCCTTGGTGTGCTATGTAGAAAGCTGGCTCCATCGATTGAAAAACTAGCCGGCTTACCTGTCAACGAAAAATTCAATAAATCTTGCAGTAAGAGCTTAGGCCTGAAAAGGATAAGGGCCATTTAATTGCACGAAAATTCGTGACAGGTGTGCGCATACTGCCCTATGCTTATTATAGTGCGGCATTCCTACAGGTTTTTTCGCGTGAATAAGGCCGTCTGTGGGCCAGAAACACGAACGGCTGATTGCGGCGCGCAACGATGCCATGTTGGCCCGCCAGAAAGTGTGGCTGATTGAGCTAATCGATGGAACGCGCAGACAGTCGGCAAGCAAGCTATGAACCGCGCCGCCTCGTTTTGATGCGCGAACGAATGGCGGCTTTCGGTTTAAATCCGAAGGGTTCGGAATGACCGATATTAGGGCGCGTAGCTGCCGGGGGCAGAGTCCATTCAGCGTTAGCGTCCGCGCTCGTGGTGTAATTTTCGGTGGAGATTTAGGTGCTGCTGGTG
>NZ_LSHM01000006.1:0-39054 GCF_001557175.1 Blastomonas sp. CCH9-A1 | reverse complement strand
CGCGCCCACGCTGGCCGTATAGCGGGGCCTTCGACAAGCTCAGGCTGAGCGGAGGTGTGGCGTATACTGAACCGTGCTGGAAAACCCTCCCATTTTTTTAAACGACCCAATAGCGGCCATTTGTCTGCCCGCTTCAAGTCTCGAAAGCCCTTATGGATTTTTAAGTTTGCGTCGGTACTAGGTCGTGATGGACAACGGCGTTGTTATCGGGCTGGCGATGGTATTGGGCGGTACACTCTTGGGAGTTGCCAACCTGAGGTGGCGAGACTGGAAAGATGGCCGTGATTCGGCTCGACAACGGCCGCGACCACTGAGTGCCCTGAACTCGTGTGAGTTTACTTATTGCCCCGGTATTCCCGAAGGGTACGTGGGCTACACGGACTACACCGCAATGAACGTCGTACTGAACGATGATCTAGTTGGAAGGATCGCGGACGAGCAGTTTATGCTGATCGGCTTCGGGGTGGGCTTTTCTGCTGCGATACTGGAGCGCGTGGCCAGAGAGGGATTATCCAATCGAAGCACCTTCCGCCTTAAAGCTGCTTCCGAGTCCGACATGCATTGTGTTGGCTGGCTATCCTTTATGCAGACGAAGGGAACTGACAACGCGCCCCCTTCTACGGAAAACCTGCAACGGGTGATCGCTAAAGTGTCGAAAGACCTTGCGGCGAGCGGGCCAACAACGATGAAGTTCTGGCACAAGTTTCATTCCAGAGAGGTTGAAACGCTCGAAAGGAGTGAGACATCACCCGATAGACTGAACCTGTTTCTTGCACAGCTCGAACAAGCGAAATTGAGGGGCGCACGACTTGCCGTTGAGGCCACTCTTCTCCTTGAGAACTAATGTCTGCCCCCACCCAATGCCCGCCATAAGCCGCCTACGGAAATCACACCATAAGCCGTCATTCCCAACGCCGCTGACCCCGGTCACCCGATCTCCAGCACCATTCCCGGCCTGAGCATCGGCAACAACGCCTCCATATCCGCACGCGCAATCGCTACGCACCCCTCGGTGCTGCGCTCCGCCAATGGCTTCTCCTCGTTCCAAAGGTGGAAGAAGATTGCGCTCCCCTCACCCGGCACCGGGGGCGCGTCGTTGTGACCGAGCACCAGCACCACGTCGTAAAGCATGTCCTCGCGCTGGAGCGTCTCCGCGCTGAAGGCGTGCGGCAGGCGGACGGGGCGGTTGTACGCAGGGTCTTGCGCGTCGTCGGACCAGCCGTCCGCAGCGCTCGTCCAGCGCCAGGGCAGCGCGAAGCCCGGCGGGGGGCTGCTGCGGCCGGGGCGGAAGAGCGCGGCGCGGATCGGCCATAGCCCAAGGGGCGTGCAGCCATCGCCCTCGCGTTTGGTGTCGGCGGCACACGCGCCGCTGCGGCCGATGGTGCAGGGCACCGTCCAGTCGCCCAGCGTCACGGTGAGCGCCACCGTATCGACCCGAATCGTATCGACGCGGACCGTATCGCTCACAGCTGATGGCCGGTGCGGTCGCGCTTGGTGACCAGATAGCGCGCGTTGTGCGGATTGGCCTCGATCTGCAGCGGCAGCCGCTCGGCAATCTCGACGCCGAGCTGCGCGAGCACCGCCTGCTTTTCCGGATTGTTGGTCATCAGCCGGATGGCGGGCACGCGCAGCGCCTTCAGCATCTGCGCCGCCACCGCGAAATCGCGCGCATCGGTGGGGAAGCCCAGCCGGTTGTTGGCATCGACCGTGTCGTGCCCCTGGTCCTGCAGCTGATAGGCGCGCAGCTTGTTGATCAGGCCGATGCCGCGCCCCTCCTGGCGCAGGTACAGCAATATGCCCCAGCGCGCGTGCGCCATCGCGTGCAGCGCGCCGTTCAGCTGCGGCCCGCAATCGCATTTCAGACTGCCGAAGACATCGCCGGTCAGGCACTCGCTGTGCAGACGGACGACGGGGATGCTGTCATCGGGCGTGCCGACGATCAGCGCGACATGCTCGTGAAAATCGGCGTCCGAGCGGAAGGCGACGATCTCGGCGCTTTCGCTCGCGCTCACCGGCAGGCGCGCGCGCGCCGCGATGCGCAGTTGCTCCGGGTCGGCATAGGCCGCGACATCGGCGGGGGTGACCGTCGGCGCGTCGAAATCCGCCTCGCCGTCTGCCAGCAGATGATAGGCGGGCAGCAACCCTGCGAGTCGCGCGAGCTGCATCGCCGCCTCGGCGGCTTGCGGAGCAGGCAAGGGGAGCGCGGCAAACGGCCCCTTCATCGGCTGCGCCAGATCGAGCGAGGGATCGGCAATCGCAATTGCGCGCGCCGCATCGAGCTCCCCGGGCACCGCGATCAGCACCGGCGCATCTGGGCGCGCGGCTTCCTTCTGGTTGGCGAGCTTGAGCGTGATCGCGCGTGCGGCGGAAATGAGCAGCTTGCGGCCCGTGCCCAGCGGCGCGCCGCCGGTTTCCACCGGGCGCAGCGCGAGCCTGCCGCTCTCGCTCTCGACCACTATGTCCCAGCCCCGGGCCAGCGCATCGAGCGCCCGGGCCGCAGCGCGCGCGTTCATCGCGCTCCCCCCGAGGCGCGTGCCATCAGAACAGGAACTCGCTGATCAGCGGCGCATGGTCCGAAGGCTGCGCCCAGCCGCGGCATGGCTCGACCACGCGGTGGCTCTTCACTGCGTCGACAATGTCGGGCGAAACCCAGATATGGTCGAGCCTGCGGCCCTTGTCCGATACCGACCAGTCGCGCGCGCGATAGCTCCACCAGGTGTAGAGCCGCTGCGGCGCCGGATAGAATTTGCGGCCGATATCGACCCAATTGTGCGCATCCTGCAGCGCCTTCAGCCGTTCGATCTCGATCGCGGTATGGCTGACGGTGTTGATCAGCTGCTTGTGGCTCCACACGTCCGATTCGAGCGGTGCGATGTTGAAATCGCCCAGGATGATCGTGCGCCCGTCGAGCCCGCGCGACCATTGCGTCATGCGCTCGAGGAAATCGAGCTTCTGGCCGAATTTGGGGTTGAGATCGCGGTCCGGGATCTCGCCGCCCGCGGGGACATAGACATTTTCCAGCCGCACCGTGCCACCCAGCGGGCCGGTGATGCTGACGCCAATATGCCGCGCCTCACCATTGGCCTGCCAGTCGAGCCGGTTGTCGTCGCTCAGCCGCATCTTGCTGATGATCGCCACGCCATGGTGCATCGGCTGGCCGTGCAGCTTCTGGAAATTATAGCCGAGCTGGCGGAAGGGGCCTTCGGGAAAGTCGTTGTTGATGACCTTGGTTTCCTGAAGGCACAGGATGTCGGGCTGCTCCTCGGCCAGGAACCGCTGCACCGAGGCCAGCCGGAAGCGGACCGAGTTGATGTTCCACGAAGCGATTTTCAGAGGGGCAGCCATGGGGAAGGCTCTAGCCAGCGATCCCCTCAAACCCAAGCCCTAAACTTTGGATAGGCCGCAAAAAACCCTCGTCCCGGGGGCATTGGAACGAGGGTTCTTTGTTGCGTTCGTCACGCTTGGGTGAAGCCGGTGGTTCGACCAGGTAACAGGGGGAAACCTCGTCGCCGTCTTCGAAAACCGTTCTAGCGGGCGAACCCTGTCTGCCATGTGAACGGATTTGAGAATCTTTCGCAGTTCGTCGATGGCGCGCGTCGGTTCGTCAGGGTGCGCGTGCGATCTTCCCCCAGGACCCTCGTCATTCCCGCGAAGGCGGGAATCCCGCTTTTGCTGTGCCGGTGAAGAACAAGCGGGACCCCCGCCTTCGCGGGGGTGACGAGCACGGGTACGCGGCTGAAAAGCCCTCCCCCTCGATGGGGGAGGGTTTGGGTGGGGGTGATGGTGCGGGATAGAGCCGTCCGTTCAGTGATCGCCAAGCTCGCGCCCGGACGCGCCCTCACCCCCACCGCTGCGACTCGGCTCCTTTGTCGCCAAGTCTCGCTGCCTCCCCCATCAAGGGGGGGGAATGCTCAATTCAGCGAGGCGACGCGCTCAGCTTGTGGGTCGATCAACGCCGCGGGCCCTTGCCGCGCGGGTCGGTCCAGGCAAAGGCGGTATCGGCCACCGCGACATTATACTGCTGGCTCGAGAGGCGGATGGTCGTGCGCTTGTTCTGCGAATCGAGCGCGACCCAGCCGACCAGCGACAGTCCGCCCGGCGCGGAGCCGCTGCGGGTGAAGATCAGCGTGATTACGCCATATTCGGGGCGCTTGGGATCGCGCACCTCGACGCTGACGACATTGGGGTCGCCGGTCGGCACCACCTTGCCATAGCGGGTGAGGTCGCGGCTGGGATCGAGCAGCGCGCCGAGCGGCGAGTTGCGAATCGGCCAGCGCTGGACCTGTTTGACCTGATAGTCGATCATGGTGAGCGCGCGGCCATCGCTGACGATCAGCAGCTGCGCGTCCTTCTGATATTCGAACCGGATCTTGCCCGGCTGCTTGAGCGTCAGCGTGCCGGTGAGTGTCTGGCCGCTGCGGTCGGTCTGGGTGAAATTCGCGCGCAGCGACTGCATCGCTTTCAGGTGCCGAGAGACCTGCGCGAGTTCGTCGCCCTGGGCAGCGGTCTGGCCGATCGCCGCGCTGGGCAGGGCTGCAGGCGCAGCAAAAGCCGCGCTGGCGAGCAGCATGGCGGCAATCGGTTTGAAAGAGGTCTTCAGCATAGGGATCAGGCTTCCATAAAGCGGAAAATACGCCGAAACCCCTGGTCCGTTGCGATTGAACCGGCGCTGAATCGCCGGTTCATCGCGGACGGACCGACAAGATCACTTGATCTTGGCTTCCTTGAACTCGACGTGCTTGCGCGCGACGGGGTCGTACTTGCGGAAGGTCATCTTCTCGGTGATGTTGCGCGGGTTCTTCTTGGTGACATAGAAGAAGCCGGTGCCTTCGGTGCTGACCAGGCGGATCTTGACAGTGGCTGG
This sequence comes from Blastomonas sp. CCH9-A1, assembly GCF_001557175.1. Lineage (NCBI taxonomy): Bacteria > Pseudomonadati > Pseudomonadota > Alphaproteobacteria > Sphingomonadales > Blastomonadaceae > Blastomonas > Blastomonas sp. CCH9-A1. The sequence continues at coordinate 34,190 of NZ_LSHM01000006.1, read as the reverse complement.
CTTGGCCATGACCTGTTCCTTTGGGTTAGAAATCGGACGCAGAACACGGTGGCTGCCGGGCCCTGCTGAGAATCACAAACACAAAGAGCGGCACATGCGGCCGCCCTTCAAACGCGAAGGCGGCCCATGCCGGATGGGCGGTGGCTTGTCAAGCTGCGCCACGCGCCGGGGCCAGCTGTTTGCTCGAAAGGCGCTTACCCGAAAATTAACCGATGCGTGCGAATCTTGACCAAGACCGGCCGAATGCAGGCCGGTGTCTTGCAGGAGCGGATCGCCATGCAGCCATTTTCGCCTTCGGACCCCGCGCAGGACCGGCAGAAGCTGGCGCGCCAGCAATTGCGCCTGCAGGCCGGGCATATCCGCGCGCTCGCCCGCCGCGTCGCGCGCAACGATCTGCAGCGCGAACTGGGCAAGATGCGGCATATGGCAGAGGTGAATGCGCTGCCTTGCGTCAGCGACCTTGCGCACGGCCTCGAGCATCTGCTCAGCCATGGCTGGAGCCGGACGATGGCCGCGCATTATCTCGATGCGATGGACGAGGCGATTGGCTGCGATTCGGGCGATGGCGAAATGCGCGCGGCGATGCTGGCCTCGATTGCGGTGCGCGGCGTGCGCTGATTGGCGCTAACGTCGGCAGGGATGGAAGCTTTTCTCACCAGTTTGCTGCTGACCGCGATCGTCCAGACGGGTGACCGCGCGCAACTGCTGTGCGCCGCTCTGGGCCAGCGCTTTGCCCGGCCCGTGCCGCTGACGATCGGCGTCGCGCTGGCCTGCGGGCTGATGGCGCTGATCGGCGCACTGGGCGGCGTTGTGGTCGGAACCTGGATAAGCCTCGATGCGCTCCGGCTATTCTATGCGCTGTCGCTGCTCTTTGCCGGGCTCGGCATGCTTGCTCCCCGGCGGCCGGTCGATACGCTGCCGGGATGGCGCACGGGGCCGCTGCTCACCGGGTTGCTCGGCCTTTTCATTCTGCAGTTCGGCGACAAGGGGCAGTTCATCGTCGCGGCGACCGCCGCGCGCAGCCATGACTGGGTCTGGCCGCTGATCGGTGGCTGGGCAGGGACGGTGCTGGGACTCATGCCGGCGATCATCTGGCAGGAACGGCTTGCCGCCTGGCCCATCCGCCCGGCGCGGATCGCTGCCGGGCTGATCATCACCGCCATCGGGCTTGCGCTCGCGCTCGGCGCCTTCGGGCTGATGTGAGCCAAAGACCCGCAGCATCGGCGCGAACCGACAAATCGCCATGGGAATCGCATAAAACCAACCTATGTTAGCCGCATCCGCAGCAAGAACAGGAGTATGTCATGGGAAACAAGAAGGGCGACAATGCCGGCAAGGCACTGGCCGAAGCGATGAACGGTCTTTTGGCCGATGGCTTTGCGCTGTATCTCAAGACCAAGAATTTCCACTGGCATGTCGCGGGACCGCATTTCCGCGAATATCACCTGCTGCTCGACGATCAGGCGACGCAGATTCTCGCCATTACCGACGCGATTGCTGAGCGGGTGCGCAAGAACGGCTTCCGCACGCTGACCTCGATCGGCGATATCGCGCGGCGCAGCTCGATTGCCGACAATGACAAGTCGGGCGTGTCGGCCGAAGCGATGCTCAAGGAGCTGCGCGACGACAATCTGGCCTTTGTCGCCAAGCTGCGCGAGGTCAAGGAGCTCGCCGGACAGGCCGGGGACAATGCCACCGACGGAATCGTCGATGACTGGACCGATGAGGCGCAGGAGCGCGCCTGGTTTCTCACCGAAACACTCGGCAAGTAATCGTCCGCACGATTATTCAACCGCCCCGACCCCCCTCATTCTGGGGGGTTGGAGCCGTTTTCATGCCGTTTCTGTAACAAAATGTGTCAAAGCGGCAACAGATCGCCACAATCGGAACGCACTTCAACGGCCTGCGTTGCCTTTCGTTCCGCTCCAGCTAATTTCCCCGATCAACAAAACGTTGATCAGGGGAAATTCATGACCTTCAAGACCTCCCACCTTCACAAGGCAATTCTGGGCGGAACCGCAGCAACGGCGATGGCCGTCGCGCTGGCTTCCGCTCCGGCGCTCGCCATTGTTCCGAACAACAACCAGACCCCGACGCAGATTATCGACAATGCGGGCGGCGTGAACGGCGTTGGCATGTTCTTCCGCAACGACGGCTTTGTCTGCACCGGCACGCTGATCAATCCGCGCACCGTGCTGTTCGCCGCACACTGCGTCAACGATCGCCTCGCGACCGATTACAGCAGCATCGACGGCACTGTTCCGGCTGCGTTCTCGTTCAATGTCGACGCGCGCCCCGGCTTCCAGAACTGGGCTGCCAATGCTTTCCGTTCGAATTCCGCGCTGAACGTGTTCAACATCAGCCAGATTCAGTATGATCCCCGCTCGCTGCTCAACCCGCAGGCGCTCGGCTTCCTTGAAGCCGATATCGCGCTGGCGACGCTCGACACGCCGGCTGCCCGCATCCCCACCTGGGCGCTGCTGTTCTCGCCGCTGCCGACCCCGACCACGATCGATCCGGTTCGCGGCACCGGCTATCACGTCACCATCACCGGCTATGGCCGCTCGGGCAACGGTACCGCAGGCGCGACGCAGGGCGTCGACTTCCGCCGCCGCGCTGCGGAAAACATGCTGGGCGCGCTCGCCTCGCTCGACGACCGCAACGACTTCCTGTTCGGCCCCGCCGCCCCCGGCACGCCGCCGCTCGGCCAGAACCTCTACAATCTGGACTTTGACGATCCGCGTCGCGGCACTGCTGGTGCCAACCAGTTCGACATCAACATCCACCGCGACGATGCGCTTCCCGGCGAAGGCACCACCGCAGGTGGCGATTCGGGTGGTCCGCTGATCCTCACCGCATCGCGCAACACGCTGTCGACCAAGAACCTGCAGATCGGCGTGCTGTCGGGCGGCAGCCGCTTCTTCGGCCCGCAGGCGTTCAGCAGCTATGGCACGACCAGCTTCTACCAGCCGCTGTACCTGTTCTGGGATTATATCGCCGCGACCAACCCGTATCGCTATGTCACCGCAGCCGCCGGCAACGGCAACTGGGAAGACGCCAGCCGCTGGGTGACGACGCTCGACCCCAATTACAACATCATCAATGCCAGTGGCCAGGTGGTCAACGGCATCCCGACCGGCCTGGGTCAGGGCATTGCCGGCGGTGACCCCGATTTCGGCCAGGTCTGCATCCAGGGCCTCGGCCTCAACGAGTGCCGTGATCTGGCGACCCGCCGCGACTTCACGCCGCCCGCTCGCACCGCCGATGGTGCAGCGGTGGTCTCGGGCATCGGCCGCGCCGACCTTAACGGTCAGCTGAGCGGCGGTGCAGAACAGGTGTCGCTGAACACCACGGTCGGCACCGAGGCTGCTGCGGCAACCCCCGCCGCTGCCGCCACCGCGACCGAGGCTGCCCCGGCAGCGGCCGTGACCACGCTGACCCGTGCGGACATGATCAACTCGCTGAGCACGGGCGACAATGCCGTGGCCGGTCTGCAGAACCAGCTCGCAACGGCTGATCTCGGCACGCCGCTGAGCGCCGCCGCCAGCGCGGAAAGCCTGGCTGCCCTGCAGAAGCTGGCCGAAGAAGCCCAGCGCAACGGCAGCGGCATCTTCCGCACTGGTCCCCTGCCCACCGCGACGCTGGCCAACGGTCTGCCGGGTGCGACCAATTTCGTGCCCAACAACATCAACCCCAACAACCGCACGGGCGTCGCCGGTCGCTATTTCGACGTGACCCTGAGCGCCGCCGGCACCACCACGCTGTCGAGCGTCGTCACCATCGACCGCCTGACCGTGGCCAACACCGCCGGCCTCACCATCGCGGCTGCGGGCAACCTCTCCAGCCTGATCGACGTCACCCAGACGGGTGGCACCGTGAACGTCAACGGTCGCCTGCGCTCGGTGGGTGACTACACCCTTGCGGCTGGCCTGCTGACCGGCACTGGCACCATCCAGGCGCCGTTCGTCACCAGCATCATGGGCACGATCGCGCCGGGCGGCGTCGGCAGCATCGGCACGCTGACCATCGACGGCAGCGCCGTGCTGTCCTCGGCGACGCAGTTTGCGGTCGATGTCGGCAACGGCGTGTCGGATCGTCTGGCGATCACCGGCGCAGCCAGCCTGGGTGGCCGCGTGATCGTCTCGCCGGTGTCCGGCTACACGATCAAGAATGGCGACACCTACCGCATCGTCACCACGGGCGGCGCGATCACGGCGGCGTTCAACTCCGCCGCGCCGATCAGCGCCATCCTGACGCCGGTGCTGACCACCAGCGCCAATGCCGTCGACATGCGCATCACCGCAGGTCTGTACCGCAACGTGATCGCCAGCGGTTCGGCCGTGCAGCGCTCCTATGCGGGCATTCTGGACAGCAACCGCAGCGCCGAGCGCACCTTCGCCGACGTCTATCTGCGCACCGACCTGATGTCGGCCGCCCAGATCCAGGCGACGTTCGAGCAGCTGGCACCGTTCACCGAATCGGCCCGTCTGAACATCGGTGAAGCCATGCTGTCGGCCAGCTCGCGCTTCCACCGCACCCGCATGCAGTCGGCTCTGTCCGGCAACATGGGCGGCACGATCGCGATGATCGGCCAGCCAATGGGCATCGCCGCCACTGCCACCAACGGCATGGCGCTTCCGGGCGCGATGGCTGCGGCTGCTGCTGCGCAGGATGGCCAGGAAGCTGCCGTGACCGATTCGACCTCGCTCGACAGCAGCTTTGCGCTGTATCTGGGCGGCGGTTACATCAACGGCAAATCCACGGCGATGCCGACGGCGCTGACCACCGGTCGTCGCGACTTCTTCGACGGCTATTTCATCACCGGCGGTTTCGAATATCTGCCGCGCGATGGCGTGGTGCTCGGTATCTCGGGCAGCTATTCGGACGTCGACGCGAATGTCGTTCGCGGCCAGAGCGTGGCGGGCGAACTGCTTGAAGGCAGCATCTATGGCGCGGTCACCACGCCGGGCGGCCTGATCGTCGATGGCCGCGTCAGCGCTGGCCGCTTCTCGGTCGATACGGCCCGTTCGGTGCTGGTCGGTCCCACCGTCTTCAACCTGGGAACCAGCGACGACAGCCTGGCCCTGACGGCGGAACTTGGCCTGTCCAAGGCCTATGAGACCAAGACGATCGTCTTCACGCCGCGTATCGCCGCACAATACCAGTATATCAACTATGGTGACGTGCGCGAAATCGGTGGTGGTCCCGCTCTGGACATCGACCGCGACAAGTTCGACAGCCTGCAGATCCGCGTCGGCGCATCGGCCAGTGCCAAGAAGACCGCGGTGTTCCGTCCGTACATCTATGCCGATTATGTCTATGATGTGCTGGAAGGCGACCGCTTCTTCGGCGCCAATTTCGCCGGAAGCACCACGGGCCGCTTCCCCTTCGCCTATCGTTCGGACGACCGGACCTGGGCCGAAGCGGGCGTCGGTCTGACCATCTCGCAGCCGACCTTCGACTTCACCGCGTCGATCGACACCACGGTGGGTCGCCAGGACTTCCAGGCGCAGCAATACTCGCTCTCGGCGCTGGTCCGCTTCTAAGCACCAGCCCGGGCGCAAGCCTCAACGAAAGCCCGTCAGCCGAAAGGCTGGCGGGCTTTTGCTGTTTCCATGGGTCTAGAAATTCAGCTGGTAGCGGAAATTGACGCGATGGTTGACGACGCCATTGCCCAAACCTGCCTCCGCTCAGCCAGAGCCTGTCAAAGGCCCCGCGCCATGGGAGCAGCGGAAGCAAACGTCATCCTGAACTTGTTTCAGGACCCATCGTGCCCCGAAAAGCCGAAAGCCGCGTGGGGAGAAATGGGCCCTGAAACAAGTTCAGGGTGACGGATTACGGTAAAGTTTCGCGGGGAGCATAGCCGTTGACGAGGGAGCCTCTCGCTCGCTCCGCCTTACTGAAAGCTCGCCCTCAGCCCGTCGATCACGAACTGTGCCGCCAGCGCCGCGAGCAGCACGCCGAGCAGCCGGGTGATCACCGCCTCGGCCTTCGCCCCCAGCAGCTTCATCAGCGGGCCCGCCGTCAGCAGCGCGACGAGTGTCAGCAGCAGCACGGCGAGCAGCGCGGCCAGGATCGTCAGCGCGCGGTCCAGGCCGGTATTCTGCGAGACCAGCAGCATCACCGAGGCGATCGATCCGGGGCCGGCGATCATCGGCATCGCCATCGGGAAGATCGAGACATCCTCGATCTCGGGCGTCTCCATCACCTTCTGCGCGCGCTGTTCGCGGCGTTCGGTGCGCTTTTCGAACACCATGTCGAGCGCGATCAGGAACAGCATGATGCCGCCTGCGATGCGGAAGCTGTTGAGCTCGATATGCAGCGCAGAGAGCAGCACCTCGCCGAACAACGCGAACACCAGCAGGATGCCGCCCGCAACGATTACCGCGCGGATCGCCATGCTGCGCCGCTGCTGTGCGTTCGCGCCAGTGGTCATGCTGGCATAGATCGGCGCGCAGCCGGGGGGATCGATCACCACGAACAGGGTGACGAAGGCGGAAACGAACAGCTCGATCATGCGGCCTCCGCCGGGACGTCATCGCGCACCACGGTGTCGAAACCGGTGCCGTTCCACAATTCGATGGTGATGCTGCGGCTGCCATCGGCGCGCACGTCCCAGCGCCAGACCATCGTGCCATCGGCAGAGGCGCGCGCGCCGCTGGTCGCGGGGGCTGCCGGCTTTTCACCCTTGGGTGGCGGGCCGAACGGAATGGCGCCGAGCGCCGCCTTGGGGTTGCCGGTGCACACGGCGGTGCGCGAGGAGATCATCTCGTCGCCTGTGCGCGGTTCCTTCAGCAGCGAACCATGGTCGAGCACCCATTTCCAGTCGGGCTTCTTGGCGCGCGGCTTTTCCAGATTCTGCCAGACGGTGGTGTAATAGCCGACCGCGCCGCCGGGAAATTGCGAGGCCCCGGTCGAGGCGCCGGTGCGCCCGTCGCACGCCATGAACAGCTTTTGCGGCTGCCATTTCACCGCCTGTGCGGGATCGGCGCGGCCCTTGAGCCAGGCCTGCGCGAGCACCGGCTTGGGCACGAACATCAGCGCATCGTCCGATGCCGTTTCGCGGAACGCCGTCCACTGGCCCTTGTCCTGCGCCAGACGGGCAAAGGCGATCTCGGAGACGAGCACCGCGCTAGAATTGGCATAGGATTGCCCCGGAGGCGCCGGCGGCGGCCCGCGCCGATCCTCGCGCGGCGGCGGCCCGGACTGGGCCTGCACAGCCAGTGGCCCGATACCGACCAACAGCGCCGCGATCAGCCGCAACGTGCCCATCACAGGCCCTCCGGATTGCCGAGCCCAGCACGCCGGTGCGCGGCGACGAGCGTGTTGCGCAGCAGGCAGGCGATCGTCATCGGGCCGACGCCGCCGGGCACCGGGGTGATCGCGCCGGCCACCGCAGCGCATTCGTCATAGGCGCAATCGCCGACCAGCTTGGTCTTGCCGGGCTCGGCTCCCGCAACGCGGTTGATGCCGACATCGATCACGGTCGCGCCAGGCTTGATCCAGTCGCCGCGCACCATCTCGGGCCGCCCAACGGCGGCGACGACGATATCGGCGAGCCGCACGATTCCGGGCAGGTCCTTCGTGCGGCTGTGCGCGATGGTCACGGTGCAGCTTTGCTGGAGCAGCAGCTGCGCCATCGGTTTGCCGACGATGTTCGATCGCCCGATCACCACCGCGTGCAGGCCCGACAGGTCGCCCAGCGTATCCTGCAGCAGCATCAGCGAGCCGAGCGGCGTGCACGGCACCAGCGCCTCTTCTCCGACCGCGAGCCGCCCTGCGTTGACGACATGAAAGCCGTCGACATCCTTGGCGGGATCGATCGCGGCCAGCACCGCCTTGTCGTCGATATGGCCCGGCAGCGGCAGCTGGACGAGGATGCCGTCCACGCTGTCATCGGCGTTGAGCGCGGCGACCAGGTCGAGCAGGTCCTGCTGGCTGGTCTCGGCGGGCAGGCGATGCTCGAAGCTCTGCATGCCGGCCTCGACGGTCGCCTTGTGCTTGGAGCGGACATAGACCTGGCTTGCCGGGTCCTCGCCGACCAGCACCACCGCAAGGCCGGGCGCGCGGCCCGTAGCCCCCACAAAACTGGGGACACGCGCGGCAAGGCGCTCGCGCAAACCGGCCGCAAAGGCCTTGCCATCGATGATTTTGGTGCTGATCGGGGCTGTCATGGCCTGAGCCCTAGCGACAAACCAATCCCAAGGCCACAGGCGAGACGGAGAAATTGGTCTCGTCAGTGCTGATGCTATGTGTATTGCTGTGCAATGGGCGCGAGATAAAGGTCGCTTACCCTTTGCAGGATGAGGATCAACAAAATCACGACCATCGGGGCAAGATCGAGAGCGCCAAAATCCGGCATCAGTTTGCGGATCGGTCGATAGACCGGCTCCGTCAATGAATGCAGAGCATTGGTGAGTTGCCGGACAAAATCATTGTGCATGCTAATGACATTGAAAGCGATCAGCCATGACAGAACGATCTGAACAAGGATGATCATCCAGGCCAAGTTGAGTAGCATGTTGAAGACTTCAACCAGAATAATCATTGGATCGTTCTCATCGATAAGTGTGTTATCTCAATATAACAGCCAGGAGGGTCCGGTGTAAACCGGATTCAGGCGCGAATCAGTGTGCCTGCCCCGCGTGACGTGAATATCTCGAGCAGCATCGCGTGCGGTACGCGCCCGTCGAGCACCACCGCCGCATCGACACCCTGTTCGACCGCATGGACGCAGGTTTCCAGCTTGGGGATCATGCCGCCGCTGATCGTGCCGTCCGCGCGCAGGGCCGCGATATCGGCAGGCGTCAGGTCGCTGAGCAGCTTCTTTTCCTTGTCGAGCACGCCTGCCACATCGGTGAGCAGGAACAGGCGCGACGCGCCCAGCGCCGCCGCGACCGCTCCCGCCATCGTGTCGGCGTTGATGTTATAGGTCTGGCCGTCGGGCCCGACGCCGATCGGCGAGACGACCGGGATCATCCCTGCGTCCGATATCGTCTTGAGCACGGTGCAGTCGATCGCCTCGGGCTCGCCGACGAAACCGAGGTCGATCGCGCGCTCGATATTGCTGTCGGGATCGCGCATCGTACGCTCGACCTTGCTGGCGCGGACGAACCCTGCGTCCTTGCCGCTGATGCCGATCGCCTTGCCGCCCGCCGCCGCGATCCAGGTCACCAGTTCCTTGTTGATGGCGCCCAGCACCATCTCGGCGACATTGGCGGTCTCGCTGTCGGTCACGCGCAACCCGTCGATGAATTCGGACTGGACGCCGAGCCGCTTCAGCATCGCGCCGATCTGCGGCCCGCCGCCGTGCACGACCACGGGGTTGATCCCCACCGCCTTCAGCAGCACGATGTCCTCGGCAAAGTCGCGCGCGAGTTCGGGGTCGCCCATGGCATGGCCGCCATATTTGACGACGAAGCTCTTGCCGGCATAGCGCTGCATGAAGGGCAGCGCCTCGGTAAGGGTTTCGGCCTTTGCCAGCAGCGCGGGATCGTGAATGGTATCGCTCATGCGTCGAGCCTTTTGCCCAGCCGGACGAAGAACACAATCAGGAACGGCACCAGCGCGACCGAAAGCGCGACCTTGGCGACCATCTGGCCCACCAGCAGCTGGCCGATCGGGAACACGCCGTAAAAGGCGATGGTGACGAAGATCAGCGTGTCGACGATCTGCGATAAAGCGGAAGCGATCACGCCGCGCACCGCGAGGAACCGGCCCGGCATGTTCTGCAGCTTGGAAAAGATATAGACGTTGAGGAACTGCGAGACGCCATAGGCGCAAACGCCCGCCGCCCAGATCCGCCCCGTCGCGCCGAGGATCAGCTGGATCGCCGCAGAATTCTCCGCCGCCATGTCGGGCGAGGGCGGCAGCGACCAGACGATCCACGAGAGGAACATCGAAAACAGCAGCGGCACGAAGCCGAACTTGACCAGGCTGTTCGCGGTATCGCGGCCGTGCAGCTCGGCGATCGCGCTCGACACCACGACGAGCAGCAGAAAGGCGAAGATGCCCGCCTCCACCGCCAGCGGGCCGATCGATACCTGCTTGTTGCCGAGCACGCCCGCCAGGCACACCATGCCGCCATAGAAGACGGAGAGCACGAACAGCGAGCGGGGAATGCCGGGTATTCCGGCAGGGGTGGAGGTCGTCATGGGCCTTGCGGTAACGGCTTTTTGGGCCGGGGGGAAGGGGTGGACTTGCGCCGCCTGCCCCGTTCCCGCACTATGCCGCCATGTCCGATTTCACCGATGCGCTCACCGACAAGCACCGCAGCTTCATTGCGCGCCAGCCGATCTTCTTCGTCGCGACCGCGGCGGAGGAGGCGCGGATCAACTTGAGCCCCAAGGGCTATGACGCCTTTCGCGTGCTTGGCGACAACCGCGTCGCCTATCTCGACCTCGGCGGTTCGGGCAACGAGACGCATGCGCATCTCGTCGCCGATGGCCGCATCACCATCATGTTCTGCGCATTCGAGAACCCGGCGCTGATCCTGCGTATCTATGGGCGCGGCCGCCCGGTGCTGCCGCAGGATGCCGAGTGGGACGAGCTTGCCCAGCACTTCACCATGCTGCCCGGTACGCGGCAGATTTTCGACATTGCGGTCGACAGCGTGCAAACGAGTTGCGGCTGGGGCGTGCCGGTGATGCAGATGGAGCGTGAGCGCGAGACGCTCAAGAAAGCGCACCGGCAGAGCGATCCTCAAGCCTGGCTTGCGAAGACGGCGCGGCGCACGCGCTCGATCGACGGCCTTCCGACCACGCCGACCACGCGCTATTTCACCGATGTCGAGAGCTGATCCGGAATGAGCCTGAAGGCGATTGCCGAATATAGCGACCGGATCGAGGCGGAGATGGCGCGGCTGGCGCTCGCCGCCGAGGGGATCGACGCGCATATCTTCGACGGGGGCATGGCAGGCCTGGGCCTGGGGTTCATGACACCTGCGCGGATCATGGTGCTGCCCGAAGATGCGCAGCGCGCTCGCATCGTGCTCGAAAGGCAGGGCGACGCCTGATTGCAACGCAAAGCCCGATTGCATGGGCCCGCCGGTTTTGATAATCGCGCAGCCATGATCACACCGCCCGAAACCGTCCGCACCACCTCTGCCCGTGTCGCCTGCGATGGCGCCAGCGATATTCGCGGCGGCGCGGCGCTCGGCCATCCGCGCGTCTGGCTGCAGATCGACGAGAAGGGCTATGTCGAATGCGGCTATTGCGACCGCCGCTACGTTCTGATCGGCGGCCCGGCGGACGCACAGGAAGCCGCCTGATTCGCCAAGGCGCTCCGGCGTCCCGCGAATTTCCTTGCTATTTCGCGGGCTTTCCACCATATGCCGCTCCAAGCAGCGCGCCTTGGCACGGGAATCCTTCCCAATGCCCCTTATGAACCGGCAGCGTGAACTTCGTTCCAGCCGCGCCCCCAAGGCAGGCTGGCGATAGGCCGGGTCCTGAAACCCCGCTGCTCAATTCCGAACATCCCAATTCACGCGGGGCGTTTTCCTGAAGTTTCCGGAACCTTCCGGCGGCTTCTGAACCCCGCAATGCGCGTGCTCCCCATTGGGGCACCGGCGCGCGCCTTGCTCTTATTGAAGAGTACCTATGTCCTATTTTCATGAACTTGGCCTGGCCGATCCGATCCTTCGTGCGCTCGATTCGAAGGGCTATGATACGCCCACGCCGATCCAGCGCGATGCCATCCCCGCCTTGCTCGAAGGCCGCGACCTGCTGGGCATCGCCCAGACCGGCACCGGCAAGACCGCAGCCTTTTCGCTGCCCTCGCTGCATCACCTGGCCAAGGAGCCCAAGGGCCGCAGCCATCGCGGTGTGCGCATGCTGGTCCTGTCGCCGACCCGCGAACTCGCGGCGCAGATCGCCGAGAACATGCGCGTCTATGCGCGCTACCTGAACCTTTCGGTCAATTGCGTGTTCGGCGGCGTGCCGATCAACCAGCAGAAGCGCAAGCTGCAGGCGGGCACCGACGTGCTCGTCGCGACGCCGGGCCGTCTGCTCGATCTGATCGAACAGCGCGCGATCACGCTGGAAAATGTCGAGATCTTCGTGCTCGACGAAGCCGACCAGATGATGGACTTAGGCTTTATCGTGCCGCTGAAGCGCATCGCCTCGATGCTGCCCAAGCAGCGCCAGAGCCTGTTCTTCTCGGCGACCATGCCCAAGGCGATTGCCGAACTGGGCGCGCGCTTCCTCAACAACCCCGTGCGGGTCGAGGTCGCGCCGCAATCGACCACCGCCGAGCGCGTCGAGCAGTACGTGACCTTTGTCAGCCAGAGCGAGAAGCAAGCGCTGCTCACGCTCAAGCTGCGCGAAATCAAGCCCGAGCGCGCGCTCGTCTTCACCCGCACCAAGCATGGCGCGGACAAGGTGGTGCGCGTGCTGGCAGGCGCGGGCATCCGTTCGGCTGCGATCCATGGCAACAAGAGCCAGTCGCAGCGCACCGCCGCGCTCGCCGCCTTCAAGGACGGCGAGATCAAGGTGCTGATCGCGACCGATATCGCCGCGCGCGGCATCGACATCAATGGCGTCAGCCATGTGTTCAACTATGATCTGCCCAATGTGCCCGAGCAATATGTCCACCGCATCGGCCGCACCGCGCGCAACGGTGCCGACGGCATCGCGATCGCGTTCGTCAGCAATGACGAGCGGCCGCTGCTCAAGGACATCGAGAAGCTGACCAAGGTCAAGCCGGTGCCGATGCCGCTGCCCAAGGGCTTTACCGAGGCAGCCGCGCAGCTGCCGCCCCCGGCCAAGGCACCCGAGCGTCCCGCCCAGGGTCGCGGTGGCGAGCGCGGCGCGTCCGGCGGTCGCAACTATGGTCCCAAGCGCGATGGCGAAGGCGGCAATCGCCGTCGGCGTCGTCCCGGTGGCGGTGGCGGTCGTTCGGGTGGCGGTGGTCGTCCCGGCGGCGGTGGCGGCGGTGCCCGCGTCGGCGCGCATAAGGACAGCGTGAAGCGCGTGGGTTGAACCCCTGAAGCCCTCTCTCCTTCAGGGGAGAGGGTTGGGAGAGGGGCCTGCGATGCGCTAGCCCCTCTCAGCTCCGCCTAATCAGCCAGCTGATAAGGCTCCGCGTCTCTCCCCTGAAGGGGAGAGAGCATGATGGCTTCAAGCCGCACCCGCCCGGAACAGCATTGCATCGCCGTTCATGCAATAGCGCAGGCCCGTGGGCTTGGGCCCGTCCTCGAACACATGGCCGAGATGCCCGCCGCACCGCCTGCAGTGCACTTCGGTGCGCGGATAGCCGAGTAGGCGGTCGGTGCTGGTGCCCACCGCCCTGGGCAACGGCGCGTAGAAGCTCGGCCAGCCGGTGCCGCTTTCATATTTGGTCTTCGACGAGAACAGTGGCAGCTGGCATCCGGCGCACAGGAAGGTACCGGCGCGCTTTTCCTTGTTGAGCGGGCTGGTGAAGGGCCGTTCAGTCCCTTCCTGGCGCAGCACATAATATTGATCCGCCGTCAGCTGCTGCTTCCACTGCGCATCGGTCTTCGTGATCTCGAACTTGCCCTTGGCGCGCGCGGTGGCAGCGCCGAAGGAGAAGTTCGCAAGACCGAACAGCCCGAGGCCGGCGGCCCCGAGCAGTCCGGCGTTCAGAAATTCGCGTCGTTGCATCGTCACGTCCCCGTGTCATCGTCCGGCCCGTTACGCCGGTCAGGATGCCATAGTTACGCGCGCGCCGCCAACGCGGCTTCAATATTTGCTTAAAGACACCTGCATCGAGCGATAGCCGTGCACGAAGCATGCGCGCACGCGCACCGGCTCCTCGAGCACGTTCACCCGCATCCGGCGCTTGGCCATTTCCTCGAGCAGGATGGCGATCTGCAGCTCGGCGAGGCGCGCGCCGACGCAGCGGTGGATGCCATAGCCGAACGCAAGGTGCCGCCGCGCATTCTCGCGGTCGACGATGATCTTGTCGGCATCTTCGAACACGCTCTCGTCGCGATTGCCCGAGATGTACCACAAGGCGAGCTTGTCGCCCTTCTTGATGGTCTTGCCGAACAGGTCGTAATCCTCGAGCGCGGTGCGGCGCATATGCGCGAGCGGGGTCTGCCAGCGGATGATTTCCTGCACCGCATTGGGGATCAGCTCGGGGTTCTGCTCGAGCTTCTCGCGCTGGTCGGGGAATTGTTGCAGGCCATAGACCAGCCCCGACATCGAGTTGCGCGTCGTGTCGTTGCCGCCGACGATCAGCAGGATGAGGTTCCCCATGAACTCGAACTCGTCCATCTCGCTCATCGCGTCCGAATGGATCATCATCGAGATCAGGTCGGGCGTGGGCTCGGCGTTGATCTTGGCATCCCACAGCTTCTTGAAATAGGCGCCCATCTCGTAAAGGTGCTTGAGCCGCTCCTGGCGCAGCTCCTCGCTATGGACCAGCTCGATATCGCCCGCCCAGTCGGACCATTCGGTGAGCTTGCGGCGGTCCTCCCACGGGAAGTCGAACAGGATCGCGAGCATCTGCGTGGTGAGCTCGATCGAGACCTTGTCGACCCAGTCGAACGGCTGGTCCCAGGGCAGGCCGTCGAGAATTTCGGCGGTGCGGCGGCGGATATCGTCCGACATGCGCTTCATCTCGGTGGGCGTGAAGGCCGGGGCGACGGTGCGGCGCTGGCCGGTATGCTTGGGCCGGTCCATCGCGATGAACATCGGCATCACCAGTTCGGTGCCGTCGTCGATCCGGTCGGCGAGCGTGATGCCGCCATGTTCGTAGGACGAGGAAAAAATCTCGGGCAGGGCCTCGACATGCTGGATCGCCTTGTGGCTGGTGACGTTCCAGAAATTGCCAAACATGCCGTTTTCGGTCCAGTGGATCGGGTCCTGCGCGCGCATCTGGCGGAAGGGCTCCTGCCAGCGGTCTTCGACATACCAGCTGGCATCGCTCATGTCGTAATTCAGCGCGGCGCCGGGTTCTTTCAAAACGGTGGCCATGGCTCTCTCCTTCGATGCAACCCGGCCCGTCAGGGTCCGGTGCAATGTCGTCCGGGACCGGGGTTTGCGACGTCCCGGCAGGTGCCGCTTTCTCGCGGTCTGTCGGACGGAAGGTCTCACCTTGCTGACAGCTTTGTCAATAGGGTTTCGATCTGAAACCGATAAGGCGCCGTCGGGCGCCGACAAGCGTCTGGCGATGCACGCAAAAAAACGGCCGGGATGTCGCCATCCCGGCCTTGAGTTGTCAGTTCGCAGGAGGAACCTCTGGAGGTCTGCGGCGGGTGCTAGCTGGTCCCGCCGCAGACCAAGCTCGTGAAATCAGTAGTTATAGGCGCGCTCTCCGTGTTCGGAGATGTCGAGCCCGGCCTGTTCGACCTCTTCGGAGGGACGCAGACCGATGGTGAACTTGAGTGCGTAGAAGAGCACGGCGGAGACCAGACCCGACCAGATGATGGTGATGCCCACCGCCTTGATCTGGGTAATGACCTGCGCGGCCATGTCATATTCGCCAACGCCCGCCGGGAAGACGGTGTAGTCGAAAAAGCCCTGGCCACCGAGTGCGGGGTCGGCGACGATGCCGGTGCCGATCGCACCGATGATGCCGCCGACGCAGTGAACGCCGAACACGTCGAGCGAGTCGTCATAGCCGAGCTTGTTCTTCACCGTGGTGACGAAGAAGAAGCAGACGATCGAGGCGGCAAAGCCGAGCAGGATCGAGGTCATCGGTGCGGCCAGACCCGAAGCCGGGGTGATCGCGACGAGCCCTGCAACCGCGCCGGTGGCAGCCCCCAGCAGCGAGGGCTTCTTGTGGACGATCTGTTCGATCACGGCCCAGGCGACGGTGGCGGCGGCGGTGGCGACGAAGGTGTTGATGAAGGCGACGGCGGTCACGCCATTGGCTTCCAGGTTGGAGCCGGCGTTGAAGCCGAACCAGCCCACCCACAGCAGCGAGGCACCGATCATGGTCATCACCAGCGAGTGCGGCGGCATGGCTTCGGTCTTGTAGCCCAGGCGCTTGCCGATCACGAGGCAGCCGACGAGCCCTGCGATACCGGCGTTGATGTGCACCACCGTGCCACCGGCAAAGTCGAGCGCACCCATGCCCCAGAGCAGCCCGGTATCGGTCGGCGCATCCGGCAGGAAGTCCGGTCCAGCCCAGTACCACACCATGTGCGCGACCGGGAAATAGGCGAGCGTCAGCCACAGCACCGTGAAGATGATCAGCGGGGTGAACTTCACGCGCTCGGCAAAGGCCCCGACGATCAGCGCCGGCGTAATGCAGGCGAAGGTCATCTGGAACACCACGAAGGCGAG
The DNA here is from genome assembly GCF_001557175.1 of Blastomonas sp. CCH9-A1. Lineage (NCBI taxonomy): Bacteria > Pseudomonadati > Pseudomonadota > Alphaproteobacteria > Sphingomonadales > Blastomonadaceae > Blastomonas > Blastomonas sp. CCH9-A1. The sequence continues at coordinate 17,940 of NZ_LSHM01000006.1, read as the reverse complement.
CTCGGGAATATAGACGTTGTTCGAGAAGGTGGCGGCGAAGGTGGTGCCGTCGACCCCCGCCAGGAAGGCCTTGGACAGGCCGCCGATATAGGGCGATCCGCTGGTGAAGGCGAGGGAATAGCCCCAGCTCACCCAGACGAGTGCGGCGACTGACACGATGGTCAGCACCTGCATCAGCACCGAAAGCATGTTCTTGGTACGCACCAGGCCGCCATAGAAGAGGGCGAGGCCGGGGATCGACATCATCAGCACCAGCACGGCGGAAACGAGCATCCAGGTGGTGTCGCCCTTGTCGACCATGCCCGCCATCTGCTCGGCGGTCGGAGCCTTGATCGGACCTTCGGCAACCGCCGTGACGGCCTCTTCGACCACTTCTGCAGCCGGGGCGGTGGTCGCAGCCCAGGCCTGGGCTGCGGTGAATACGCTAAGCGCTGTCGTTCCGACCACAGCGCCAATCTTGTGCAAAGGTTTCATCATTCCCCTTTCCCCTTACAGTGCCGTGTCGCCGGTCTCGCCGGTGCGGATGCGCGTCGCTGCCGCCAGGTCGAAAACGAAGATCTTGCCGTCACCGATGGAATCCGTGTTGGCGGCTGCCTGAATGGTTTCGACCACCTGCGGCGCGATATCGTCGCTGACCGCGATCTCCAGCTTCAGCTTGGGGACCATGTTGGTGGTATATTCGGCACCGCGATAAATTTCGGTCTGGCCCTTCTGGCGGCCGAAGCCCTTGACTTCGGTCACGGTCATGCCCGCGACGCCCAGGCTGGTGAGGGCTTCGCGCACCTCGTCGAGCCGGAAGGGTTTGATAATGGCAATGATGAATTTCATTACGCCCCCATTGGTTATTTTATTGCGGGGTTGGCCCCGTCACCGCAGCAAAGCTACGCAAGCCACGTGCCAAATGCTGGAATCGGGCGTTTCCTAATGAATCGCTAACCGCGTGACAGGCAGGCGCGCTCAAAATTTGTGCACATGCGAAGCGGTGCATAAAATTTAGGCAGCATTTGTGCTGCACCTGCACACATCACGGGCAGGTGCACCTTTCCCTTTGCGCTCGGTTGCCCGTGCGGCTAATCCGCTTTTCGTGACGGAAGCTGCCATATCGATCGACAATCTGCGCAAGCTCTATGCGGGTGCAGGCAAGGCCCCCGACAAGCTGGCGCTCGACGGCGTCAGCTTCGATGTTCCGCGCGGGCAGATTTTCGGCCTGCTCGGCCCCAATGGCGCGGGCAAATCGACGCTGATCAACATATTGTCGGGCATGGTCCGCAAGACCTCCGGGTCGGCGCGCATCTGGGGCTTCGACATCGATGCCGATCCGCGCAACGCCAAGGCCTCGATCGGCATCGTGCCGCAGGAAATCGTGTTCGATCCCTTTTTCACCCCCGCCGAGGCGCTCGAGCTGCAGGCCGGATTGTTCGGCGTGCCCAAGGCGGAGCGGCGCACCGCCGAGCTGCTGCGCGCGGTAAGGCTGGAGGACAAGGCCAATGCCTATGCCCGCACGCTCTCCGGCGGGATGAAGCGGCGGCTGCTCGTTGCAAAAGCCATGGTGCATTCGCCGCCGATCCTGGTGCTCGACGAGCCGACCGCGGGCGTCGATATCGATCTGCGCCAGCAGCTCTGGGACTATGTGCGCGAATTGAACCGCGCCGGGGTCACCATCGTGCTGACCACGCACTATCTCGAGGAAGCCGAGGAATTGTGCGATCGCATCGCGATCATCAACCACGGCAAATTGATTGCAAACAAGCCGACGGCCGAGCTGGTCGGAATGGCGCGCGAGAAGCTGATCGTGCTGACCCTCGACCAGGATGTGGCAGAGCTGCCGACCGATCCGGATTTCGACAAGGTCAGCAGGATTACCGACCGGGTGATCGAGATCGGTTACAGCAAGGACCGGCTCAACGCCGGCCAGGTGATGACCCGCGTGCGCGCCGCCGGATATGATATCGTCGACGTCTCGACCCGCGAGCCCGATCTCGAGGACGTGTTCCTCAACCTCACCAAGGCGGCGGCCTAGGCCATGGCGGGGGGCAAGGATCACGATGTCCTGATTATCGGATCGGGCGCGGCGGGGCTGACCGCGGCGCTGAGCCTCGCGCGGCATTGCCGGGTGCTGGTGCTCGCCAAGGGCGACATTTCGGGCGGATCGACCGCCTGGGCGCAGGGCGGCATCGCGGCGGTGCTCGAAGAGGGCGACACGTTCGAAAGCCATATCGAGGACACGATGGTCGCGGGCGCCGGGCTCAACCGGCGCGAGACGGTCGAATTCGTGGTCGAGAACGCTCCGGCAGCGATCCAGCATCTGGTCGATCTCGGCGTACCGTTCAACCGCAAAGGCGGCAGCGGCGACCATGCCGACGACCTGCACCTCACGCGTGAGGGCGGGCACAGCCATAGGCGCATCGTGCATGTCGACGATGCCACCGGCTGGGCGGTACAGCAGGCGCTCGAACGCGCGGCGCTTGCCAACCCGAACATCACATTGCTGCCCGACATGGTCGCGATCGACCTGATCGCCGACCGGCACCGCGTCTCGCCTGCGGGTGACCGGCGCATCTGGGGCGCCTATGCGCTCAACCGCGCCACTGGCCATGTCGAGGCGCTGACCGCGCGTGCGACGCTGCTGGCGAGCGGCGGGGCGGGGCGCACCTATCTGTTCTCGACCGCGCCGAGGGGCGCGACCGGCGACGGCATCGCCATGGCATGGCGCGCGGGCGCGCGCGTCTCGAACATGGAATTCATGCAGTTCCACCCGACCTGCCTGTACAATCTCGACGTCAAGAACTTCCTGATCACCGAAGCCGTGCGCGGCGAAGGCGGGCATCTGCTGATCCCCGAGACCGGCTATCGCTTCATGGGCGATTTCGACGAGCGGCTGGAACTCGCCCCGCGCGATGTCGTCGCGCGTGCGATCGACCACGAGATCAAGCGGCTGGGGCTCGATTACGTGCATCTCGACATCAGCCATCAGCCGCCCGAATTCGTGCGGGGCCATTTCCCGACGATCTACGACAAGCTGCTGGGCCTCGGCATCGACATCACCCGCGATCCGATCCCGGTGGTGCCCGCACAGCATTATACCTGCGGCGGCGTGCTGATCGATCTCAACGGCCGCACCGACCTGCCGGGACTCTATGCGGCGGGCGAGGTCAGCCAGTCGGGGCTGCACGGCGCGAACCGGCTTGCGTCCAACAGCCTGCTCGAATGTTTCGTCTTCGGCGATGCGGCGGCGAAGGACATTATCGAACATTGGGACGAGCTCGGCCCGGCACCTCAGATCCTGCCCTGGGACGAAAGCCGCGTCACCGATTCGGACGAGGAGGTCGTCGTCCAGCACAACTGGCGCGAGATCCGCCGCTTCATGTGGGATTATGTCGGCATCGTCCGCACCACCAAGCGGCTCGAGCGCGCGCGGCACCGGATCGAGCTGCTGCGCAGCGAGGTCGAGGAATATTACGGCAATTTCCGCGTCACCCCCGACCTGGTCGAGTTGCGCAACCTGATCGAGGTCGCAGACCTGATCGTCCGCTCCGCGCTCGAACGGAAGGAAAGCCGGGGGCTGCACTATAACAGCGACTATCCCGGCCTGCTGCCGGTCGCAGAAGATACCGTGCTGGTTCCCTGACCCCAATGCCCTCGCCCTTGATGGGGGGCTGGGTGGGGGTAACCGGGCCGGATGGTGCGGTCCTTGCGACTTGGCACCTGGCCGCGCCACCACCCTCATCGCTGCGACCAGCCAGCAAGCTGGCAAGTTTCGCTGCCTCTCCCATCGAGGGAGAGGCGAGAGCGCCGACATCTCCCCATTGCGCGGGGATTGGCACTGCTCATCGCGCCCAGCGCCGGGTTCGCCGCAAAAGCGGCCCGGCATGCGGAACCCGTGGCTAGACCGCTTCAGCGCGGATACATCTGTCAGTCCGCATGGTCGCCAAACCCGAAGATGCTGCTAGAAAGCCCTGCATGGTCGCCCGTCCGCTGGTCCTGATCCTCGCCACCGCTGCCTTGTCGGCATGCGTATCGACGCCGAAACAGGTCGCGCAGCCGCGCCCCGCGCCGCCTGCGCCTGCGCGCGTTCAGGCGGTGCCGCCGCCGCTCGCGCCGCGTGCGGCCAATGTCGTGCCGCAGGGGCTGCGCGACGAGCTGCAGGAACTGTGGCGGACCTTTCCCGGCAAGACCGGCATCGCGGTGCGCCGCATCGATGGCGACTGGGTGATCGGCCAGCGCGGCGGCGAGCTGTTCCCGCAGCAGAGCGTCTCGAAGCTCTGGGTGACGATGACCGTGCTCGAAAAGGTCGATCGCGGCGAGGTATCGCTCGATCAGGAAGTCACGATCACCGCCAATGACCTGACGCTGTTCCACCAGCCGCTCGCCGCGCGCGTGTCGCGCGAGGGTGTGGTGCGCGAAACGGTGCGCTCGCTGATCAACGAGGCGCTCACCGCGAGCGACAACAGCGCCAACGATGCGCTGCTGCGCACCGCCGGGGGCCCCGGCGCGGTGCAGGATTTCCTGCGCCGCAAGGGCCTTGCCAATATCCGCTTCGGACCCGGCGAGCGCCTGCTGCAGAGCTCGATCGCGGGGGTCGAATGGCGGCAGGAACTCTCGGCCGGGCGTGCCTTCCAGGCGGCGCGCGAGCGCGTCCCGCTCGACCGGCGGCGCAATCTTCTGTCGGCCTATGTTGCCGATCCGATCGACGGGGCGAGCCCCGAAGGCATTGTCGATGCGCTCGCGCGGCTGGCACGCGGCGAATTGCTCTCGCAGAGCTCCACCCGGCTGATGCTCGAAACGCTTGGCCGTACACGCAGCGGCCCAAATCGGCTGAAAGCGGGGGTTCCTGCGGGCTGGCAGTTCCTGCACAAGACCGGCACCGGGCAGGATCTGCCCCCGGTTTCGACCGGCTATAACGATGTCGGCATCATGACCGCGCCCGATGGAACCCGCTATGCCGTAGCGGTCATGCTCGCCGAGACCACGGCAAGCATCCCGGCGCGCATGCAGCTGATGCAGGCGGTGTCGCGCGCGGTAGGGCGCTGGCACCAGCGCTGATCGGCGCGCGGGGTAATCAGCGCTACCGCTCCACGAAACATTGTGTTATCCGAAGGGCGGGAGACATTTGTTTCGTTCGCCGCATCCGGCATTTGCGATTTGGGAATCGCGATAGACCGGGACGGCAGGAGAGCTGCGAACTCATGTCGTTCCCCCATTCCACCTGCCTGTCCAGGCCCGTCCTCTGACCGCCCCCCAGATGGTGGCATCACCTGCCGTTCCGCCGCGCGCCAATCCTCTGACCGATTCGGCCAGCTGGACCGCCATGCGCAACGCGTGCATCGCCGATCCGGGCGGCTTTCATGGCGATCAGGCGCGATCGTCGATCTGCTGGTATCTGCCTGATGAGCAGGCCTGGGGCTTTTTCGACCGCGACGCCGGTGCTTGGACCGGATGGGATGCAGCGACCGGCGAACCGCGCAGTCTCGACCTGCCCGCCGACTACACCCCCTGGGAACGCGGGCTCAATGCCGACAACCCTCCCAACTGGCGCTGGTTCGAGGGCGCCTTCACCAATAGCGGCTTTAACGAGGTCGACCGGCACGTGCTCGCCGGGCACGGTGCGGAGACCGCGCTGATCTTCGAGGGCGACCGCTGGAACATGTCGTCGGACAACGGCCGCGGCGGCCCGGTCGATTGCTACCCGGTCAGCCGCAAGGCGCTGATGCTCGAAGCTGCGAAATGTTCGCTGGCGCTGGCCGCATTGGGCCTCAAGGCGGGCGATCGCATCGCGCTCAACATGCCCTCGATCCCGGCGCAGATCTACTGGACCGAGGGCGCCAAGCGCGCAGGCATCATCTACACGCCGGTATTCGGCGGGTTCAGCGACAAGACCCTGTCCGATCGCATCGCCGATGCAGGCGCGCGAATCGTCATCACCGCCGATGGCAGCTATCGCAACGCGCAGATGGTGCCGTTCAAGACGAGCTATACCGATCCGGCGCTCGACAATTTCATCGGCGTCGGCACCGCGATGGCGCTGCTCGCCGGCGCGCTGGCCGATCCGGCGAACGAGGCCGATGACAAGGTGCGCGGTGCGATTACCGGCGCGGTGATGGAACTGCTCGACGGCGAGGTCACGGTCGAACGGTCAGACGTGATGCGCGGTGTCGGCCGGGCGCTCGACGATCTCGCCCAGGGCTCGGCGCTCAATGCCGCGCAGGCGGCGAACCTGCGCATGGCGATCGCGTCTGCCCTGGTCGATTCGCCGCCGCGCGTCGAGGCGGTGGTGGTGGTGCGCCATACCGCGCAGCCCGATCTGGTGTGGAACGCGCACCGCGACCATTGGAGCCATGACCTTACCGCCCAGGCGGGCGAGCAGATCCTCGAGGCTGCGCGCGCGCTCGGGCTCGACGTCGCCGATGACGCCGCATTGCTGGCACTCCCCGATGCCGATTTCGTGGCTGCTATCTGGTCGGTGTCGAGGCCGCTGCCGGTCGATGCCGAATATCCCAATTTCATCATCTATACCTCGGGTTCGACCGGCAAGCCCAAGGGCGTCGTGCACGTGCATGGCGGCTATTGCGCGGGTGTTGCGGCGACCATGCCGGTGGCGTTCGACGCCGCGCCCGGCGATGTCATGTTCGTCGTCGCCGATCCGGGCTGGATCACCGGGCAGAGCTATCTGATCGCAGGGTCCTTGCTGTGCCGGGTGACGACGATCATCACCGAAGGGTCGCCCGTCTTCCCGCATGCCGGCCGCTTCGCCTCGATCATCGAGCGGCACAAGGTGCAGATTTTCAAGGCGGGCGTCACGTTCCTCAAAAGCGTGATGCAGGATCCGGAGAATCTGAAGGACATCCAGGCCTACGACATGTCCTCGCTCAAGGTCGCGACTTTCTGCGCCGAGCCGACCTCGCCTGCGGTCCAGGCCTTCGCGATGGAGCATGTCACGCCCTGGTATATCAACAGCTATTGGGCGACCGAACATGGCGGCATCGCCTGGACGCATTTCTACGGCAATAGCGATTTCCCGCTGCGCCCCGACGCGCACACCTATCCGCTGCCCTGGATCGTCGGCGATGTCTGGGTGGAAGACCCCGATGCGCCTGATCTCGAATTCGGGCTGGAGCGCGAGGAGCCGGGCGGCGTGCCCTGGCGGCGCGCGAAGAACGGCGAGAAGGGCGAGATCGTCATCGCGTTGCCCTATCCCTATCTCACCCGGACCATCTGGGGCGATACCGACCAGTTCACGCTGGAACCGGCGTCGGGCGGCATCCGCGTCAACCCGCTCTGGCGCGGGGATGCCGCCCGTTACGCATCCACCTATTGGGGCCGGTGGAAGGGCACCTGGGCGTATACCCAGGGCGATTTCGCGATCCGGCACGAGGACGGGTCGTTCTCGCTCCATGGCCGGTCGGACGATGTCATCAACGTTTCGGGCCATCGCATCGGCACCGAGGAGATCGAGGGCGCGATCCTGCGCGACAAGACGCTCGATCCAGGCTCTCCGGTGGGCAACGTGCTGGTCGTCGGCGCACCGCATCGCGAAAAGGGGGCGACGCCGATCGCGTTCGTCACCACCATCGCCGGACGCAGGCTGACCCAGGACGATCGCCGCCGCCTGACCGACCTCGTTCGCACCGAAAAGGGCGCGGTCGCGGTGCCGCAGGATTTTCTCGAGGTCGCAGAATTTCCCGAAACCCGATCGGGCAAGTACATGCGCCGCATGGTGCGCGCGATCGTCGAGGGCGGCGATATCGGCGACACCTCGACGCTGCGCAATCCCGAGAGCATCGACGCGCTCAAGTCCGCCGTCGCCGCCTGGCAGCGCAAGCAGCAGCTCGCCGAGGATCAGGCGCTGTTCGAGCGCTATCGCTATTTCCTCATCCAGTACAACGATCTGGGCGATGGGCGCCGGGTCGCGACGGTCACCGTGACCAATCCGCCGGTCAATGCGCTCAACGAACGCGCGATCGACGAGCTGGTGATCGTGGTCGAGCATCTCGCGCGCAAGGACGATGTGATCGCGGTGGTATTTACAGGCCAGGGCACCGCCTCGTTCGTTGCCGGCGCGGATATCCGCCAGATGCTCGAAGAGGTGAACAGCGTCGAAGAGGCGGGTGTGCTGCCCAACAACGCGCAGCTGGCCTTCGCTAGAATCGAGAACATGGGCAAGCCGTGCATCGCGGCGATCCAGGGCGTGGCTTTGGGCGGCGGCATGGAGTTCGCGCTCGCCTGCCATTATCGCATCGCAGAGCCGGTGGCGCGCTTCGGCCAGCCGGAGATCAACCTCAGGCTGCTGCCCGGCTATGGCGGTACGCAGCGCTTGCCGCGCCTGCTCGCCGAGCGCCGCGCTGCCGAAGGCCTGCGCGATGCGCTCGACCTGATCCTCGGCGGGCGCGCGATCGGGGCGCAGGAAGCGCTCGAGCTCGGCGCGATCGAGCAGATTGCCGATGGCAGCGACGATGTGCTGAGCATGGCGCATGCGATGGTGCGCGAATATGCCCGGCACGGGGCGGAAAGCCCGCTGGGCAAGGCCTTTGCCGACCGCAAGGCGATGACCAAGCGCTGGGCCCATGCCGCGCATATCGATCTCGACGCGGTGCTCGAAGACGCCTTCCTGCAACGCATCCTCAAGCAGCTCGATTGGGCAGGCCGGGGCGAGGCGGGAAGACGCGCGCTCGATGCGGTGCGCACCGGCTGGACCCAGGGCATGGCCGCAGGCCTCAAGCGGGAAGGCGAGCATTTCGCCGAAGCGATCATCGATCCCGAAGGCGGCAAGACCGGCATCCGCCAGTTCATGGACAAGCAGTCGCCGCCGCTCCCCGTCCGCCGCAACGGCGTGTGGATCGACGACGAGCATGAGGGCAACAAGGCGGCGATGATCGCGAGCGGACAGCTGCTTGCCGTCGGTGCGCCCTTCTATCCGGGCGTCACCGCGATTCCGCCGAAACAGCTCGCCTTCGGCATCAGCCGCGACCCTGATACCGGCGCACCGCGCTTCGGGCCTCCGGCGAGCCATGAGCGCGAGCATATCGTGCCCGTGGTCGCGCCCGAGCCGAACGAGGCGCTCGTCTACATGCTGACCAGCGAGGTCAATTTCAACGATATCTGGGCGCTCACCGGCATTCCCGTCTCCCCCTTCGACGCGCATGACGAGGACGTCCAGATCACCGGATCGGGCGGGCTGGCGCTGGTCGCCTCATTGGGCAGCGAGGTGAAGGCCGAAGGCCGCTTGCGCGTCGGCGACATGGTGGTCGTCTATTCGGGCACCTCGGACCTGTTGTCACCGCAAGCAGGCGACGACCCGATGTTCGCAGGCTTCGCCATCCAGGGCTATGAGACCAAGACCGGCAGCCATGCGCAGTTCCTCAACGTGCAGGGGCCGCAGCTCCACCGCGTGCCGCCCGACCTGACGCTCGAACAGGCGGGCAGCTATGTGCTGAACCTGGGCACCATCACCCGCTGCCTGTTCACCACGCTGCAGATCGTGCCGGGCAGGACGATCTTCGTCGAGGGATCGGCCACCGGCACCGGGCTCGATGCGCTCAAATCGAGCATCAAGTCGGGGCTCAAGGCGACCGGCATGGTCTCGAGCGACAGCCGCGCCGCGTTCGTCAAGGAACAGGGCGCGGTCGGGGCGATCAACCGCAAGGACCCGCGCTTTGCCGGGGCCTTCACCCCCGTGCCCGACGATCCCGAAGCGGCGAAAGCCTGGGAGCGCGAGGGCGAGGGCATCCTCGAGGAATATCGCCGGATGAACGGCGGCAGGCTCGCCGATTTCGTCGTCAGCCATGCGGGCGAAAGCGCCTTTCCGCGCAGCTTCCAGCTGCTGGAGGAGCATGGCACGCTTGCCTTTTACGGCGCGTCCTCGGGCTATCATTTCAGCTTCATGGGCAAGCCTGGCAGCGCCGCGCCTTCGGACATGCTGGCGCGCGCACAACTGCGTGGTGGGGAATCGGTGCTGCTCTATTACGGTCCCGGCAGCCGCGATCTCGCCGATCCGCTGGGGCTGGAGATGATCGAGGCGGCGCGGCTGTACAAGGCGCGCACCGTCATCGTCACCACCACCGACGGGCAGCGCGAATTCCTCCAGTCGCTGGGGCTCGAGGAATCGGTCGAGGGGATCATCAGCCTGGAAGGGCTGAAGCGCCGTGATGCCGAATTCGTCTGGCCCGACAGCCTGCCGCGCCTGCCCGATGCCCGCGCTGATATCGAGCGGTTCAAGGAGGGTGTGCGCCGCTATCAGCAGCACACGATGAAGCCGTTCGGTACGGCGATCGGCAAGATTCTGGGATCGCCGGGCAATCCGCGCGGCGTGCCCGATCTGGTGATCGAGCGCGCGGGTCAGGATTCGCTCGGCGTGTCGACCTCGCTGGTGAAACCCTTTGGCGGGCGCGTGGTCTATGCCGAGGAGATGGCAGGCCGCCGCTACACCTTCTACGCCCCGCAGGTCTGGACGCGGCAACGCCGGATCATCATGCCCACCGCGAACATCTTCGGCACGCACCTGTGCAACGCGCACGAGGTGACGGTGATGAACGCCATGATCGCGGGCGGGCTGCTCTCGGTCACCGAGCCTTTGGTCGTCGACTGGGACGGCCTGCCGGAGGCGCATCAGGCGATGTGGGACAACCGGCACACCGGGGCGACCTATGTCGTCAACCACGCGCTGCCCGCGATGGGCCTGCGCAGCCGCGACGAACTGCTCGAATATTGGGCCAGCACATCCACCCTCCCCAGGGATTGACCCCAGCCAATCGCCCTGATCGGGCGTTTCAGGAGATAAAGACATGACGGCAGGCAAGGGCAGGGGCGCGAAGGTCGATCCCGCTGGCGGCAAGGCGGCAACGGGCAGGCTCGCGGGCAAGGTGGCCCTGGTCACCGGGGCTGCGGGCAATCTGGGCGGCGCGATCATCCGCCGTTTCATCGCCGAGGGCGCGACGCTGGTGATGACCGGACGCACCGAAGAGCGGCTGGCGGCGGCGAAGCAGGCCTTGCTCGACGAGACCGGAGTGGAGGAAGCGCGGGTGTTCACCGTGATCCTCGACGGGGCCGATCCGGACTCGGTGCGCGCCGGGATCGATCAGGTCAAGGCGGCGCTCGGCCGGATCGACGTTCTGGTCAACAATGCGGGCTCTGCCGGCCCACGCCAGACGCTCGAGAACGTCCCGCTGACCCGCGAGGAGATGACCGCGAACGGTGATACCGAAACCGTCGCCGATGCGATGCGCAACTTGCTGGGCGTCAGCTGGAACCTCACCCGCGCTGCAGCCCCGATCATGCCGGTCGGCGGATCGGTGGTGAACATCTCGACCATCTTCTCGCACACCCGCTATTATGGCCGTACCGCCTATGTCGTGCCCAAGGCGGCCTTGAATGCGCTGAGCCAGGAGCTGGCCAAGGAGCTCGGCGCGTCCGGCATCCGCGTCAACACCGTGTTCCCCGGCCCGATCGAGAGCGAGCGCATCCGCACCGTCTTCGCCGCGATGGACGCACTGCAGGGCGAGCCGGAGAACACCACCGCGAACCATTTCATGGGCCGCATGACGCTCGAACGCGCGGTCGGCGACGCGGCGAAGCAAAAGACGCTGCCCGTGCCCGGCGATATTGCCGATGCCTGCCTGTTCCTCGCCAGCGATGAATCGGCGGCGCTCAACGGCAACGAGATCGACGTGACCCACGGCATGCAGGTGCGCAAGGATTCGCGCTCGACCTATATGACGCGCCCGTCGATGCGCTCATTGGACGGAGCGGGCCTCACCGTGCTGATCGCGGCGGGCGAGGCGTGGGAAGATGCGCTCGAAATGGCGAAGATCCAGGCGGCATGCGGCGCACGCGTGTTGCTGGGCATGACGCGCCAGGTCGATGTTGCGCAGGCCGAGGCACGGGTAAAGGCGCAACGAGCGGAAGAGGGCCTCACCATCATGCGCTTCAACCGCGCCGAGCCCGAGGGCATGGAAGCGGCGATCCGCGCCTATTCGGACGCGCATGGCGCGATCCACAGCGCGATCGTGCTGCCGGTCAAGCCCGCCGGGCATTTCGGCGATTCGCTGGTCGAGGCCAGCGATGCCGAGGTCGATGCGCTGATCGATGTCGAGCTCACCGGCACCATCGCCATCGCGCGCACGCTGCGCCGCTACTGGAAGGGCCGAACCGATCTGATGCAGGACCCGCGCTTCGTGTTCATGTCCGGCCCCAGCGACGGCAAGGGCAACAAGGCGGGCCGCATCCTCACCGCCGCGATCGCGCAGCTCATCACCATCTGGCGCGATGAATCGCGTGTCGACCTAGCGCAGGGCCGCCAGAAGCGCGCCGCCTGGGGCAACCAGATCGTGCGCTATACCAACGAGGAGGACGAGAACACACGCTTTGCCGCAGGCCATGCGACGCGCATCGTCTTCAAGGAACAGAAGATCACCGAGACCTCACTCTACCTTCCCGCCAATATCGGCGAGGAAACGGGCGCGCGCCGGGCGATGCTGGGCTTTGCCGAGAACATCACCGGGCTGCATCTGGGCAAGGTGGCGATGATCACCGGCGGATCGGCGGGGATTGGCGGCCAGGTCGCGCGGCTGCTCGCGCTTGCGGGCGCCAAGGTGATGATGGTCGCGCGCCGCGCCAGCGAGCTCGAGGCCGCGCGCGAACGGATCGTCGGCGAACTGCAGGATGTGGGTTTCTCAGGCGTCGAGCGCCGGGTCAAGATCATGGCCGATGTCGATGTCAGCGATTTCGATTCGCTGCGCCGCGCGGCGGATGCGACCATGGCCGAGTTCGGGCGGATCGATTACCTGATCAACAATGCCGGCGTCGCAGGCGCGGAGGACATGGTCATCGACATGAGCCTCGACATGTGGCGCTGGACGCTGGACGCGAACCTGATCAGCAATTACCTACTGATGCACTATGTCGTGCCGATCATGAAGCGGCAGGGATCGGGCTATATCCTCAACGTGTCGAGCTATTTCGGCGGCGAGAAATTCCTCGCCGTCGCCTATCCCAACCGTGCCGATTATGCCGTGTCCAAGGCGGGGCAGCGCGCGATGGTGGAAAGCTTCTCGCGCTTTCTCGGCCCCGAAATCCAGGTCAACGCGATCGCACCCGGCCCGGTCGATGGCGACCGCCTCTCGGGCACCGGCGGCAAGCCCGGCCTGTTCCTGCGCCGTGCGCGGCTGATCCTCGAGAACAAGCGGCTGAACGCGATCTATGCGGCGGTGATCGAATCGATCCGCGAAGGCGCGGAGGTACCGCATGTGCTTGGTCGTCTGGCGCGCAACGATACCGGCTATCTGAGCCACGACCGCTCGACCCCCGATCCGCTTCGGCTGCTGTGCCTCGAACTCGCGCGCGAGGGCGACGGCATCTGCACCTGGGACCGCTATCTGCTCACCCCCGATATTGCCGGCCGTCTGCTGATGCGGCTCGCTTCTGCGGGCTATCTGCTCGCGCATGACGAATGGCAGCAGCGCAGCGCGAGCGCCGAAGGCCGCACCGGCTGGCTGCTGGCATTGCCGCCCGACGACATGCCGTACCTGCCGCAAGAGCGCATCGGCAAGGAGGCGGACAAGGTGGGGCGCGGCGTACTGTCGCAGCTGCATCTGGGCGCAATGCCCAAGGAAAGCGAGGTCGCGCAGGCGACGGTCTTCTACCTTGCCGATCGCGCGGTGAGCGGCGAGACCTTCATGCCCTCGGGCGGGCTCAGCGTCGAACGCTCGTACACCGAGCGCGAGATGTTCGGCAGCCCGAAGCAGGAGCGGCTCGAGCAGATGAAGGGCAAGACCGTGTGGGTGATCGGCGAGCATCTCGCCGATTATATCGCCGAGACCGCCAACCATCTGATCGGCGGGCTGGGCGTGGCAAAGCTGGTGCTGCTCACCCGCAGCGAGGCCGGCGGCGCGAGCGTGCTCGCTCTGCTCGACCAGGAGATCGCCGACAAGGTCACCGTGCGCGTGTGCGGCGGCGATGTCGAAAGCGCGATGGACCAGGCGCTCACCGATTTCGGCCGCCCCACCACGGTCGTCTCGACCCCGATGGCGGGCCTGCCCGACCGGCTGTTCGAGGAAGGCGCGATGCTCGAGCCCGAGGAGTTCCGGGAGCTGTGCGAGGAAAACCTGACCCAGCATTTCCGCGTCTCGCGCAAGGCCTCGCTCTATGACGGCTGCCAGCTGGTGCTGGTCTCGCCCGACGTGCCCTTCGGCCAGAGCGGCCCGGCGTTCGCGCTCGCCAATTTCGTCAAGACGACACTGCATGCCTTTACCGCGACGCTGGCGGTGGAGAACGAGCGGCTGGTGCATGATGTGCCGACCAACCAGATCAACCTGACGCGGCGGGTGCGTTCGGAAGAACCGCGCAACGCGGTGGAGCATCAGGAAGAGCTCAAGCGCTTCGCCCGCGCGGTCCTGCTGGTCGGCGCCCCGCTGCCCGATGCGCAGGATTCGCGGTACAGGGCGCGGATCTACAGGGGTACGTCGATGACGGTGTGATTGTGGTGTAATACTTTTTGGTATATCGTGGCAGCCCTGTACCACCACGAGGCTGAACATGGCACGCAACACCTCCGTGACGATCGGAGATCATTTCTCCGGCTTCATCGCCGAGCAGGTTCGGACCGGTCGCTATGGCTCGGCCAGCGACGTGGTCCGCGCCGGTTTGCGATTGCTCGAAGAGCATGAGGCCAAGGTGCGTGCCTTGCAGGAGGCGCTGATCGAGGGAGAGCAATCCGGCGAGCCGCGCCCGATCGACTTCGAGTCTCTGAAGGCGCGCAAGCGGGCGGAGCGCGCCGCGCGGTGAGATCGCTCGTCTTCCTGCCTGCTGCGGAAGCCGATATCGAGGCCATTTGGGACTATAGCGCAGACCATTGGGGCGAAGATCAGGCGGATCGGTACACCGATGATATCCGCAAGCTGTGCGAGGCATTGGCGCGGGACGATAGATCAGGCAGGCCGGTCGATGTTCGTCCCGGATTGCTGAAATGCAGGATGGCATCGCACATGATCTATTTCCGCAGCGAGGCCGAGAGGATCGTCGTCGTTCGGGTTCTGCACGGTGCCCAGGATGTGGAACGGAATTTGTAGCGGTTGTCCATGGCGTCCCTCGACTTCGCTCGGGACAAACGGACGGGGGCAAGGCACCTTGCCAACGTTCCGAGTTCCCGAGCGACGTCGAGGGACCTGTGCGCCGATGGTCGCGAGAAGTCGCAGCCTCAACCCCCGCCTACCAGATAAAGACTGCGCCCATGCGCCTTCAGCCAGCGGTCGGCGGACTTGCGGTCGCCTTCGAACAGGTGGTCGAGCCAGGCGTAGAAATCCGGGCTGTGGTTCATATGCTTGAGGTGCGCGACCTCGTGCGCGACGACCGAGCGGCGGACCATGTCCGGCGCAAGGATCAGCCGCCAGTTGATGCGGATGGTGCCGTTCGCCGAGCAGCTGCCCCAGCGGCGCGCGGCGCTGCTGAGCGCGAGCGATGGCGTCGCGATGCCCGCGCGGGCGCAGTAATCGGCGAGATCGGCAGTGCACAGGCGCTTGGCTTCGGCCTTGAGCCAGCGGGTGAGGCGCGGTTCGAGCGTCTCGCGCGCACCACCGACGTGGATGGTGGCGTCGGAAGCGATGACCGTGCGGCCATGCGCGGCGTCCCAATCGATCCTGTGTGGCTGCCCGCGATAGGGGATGACCGCGCCGGGCTCGATCGGCGTGCTAGTGCCGGCGCGCGCAAAGCTCGCCTCGATCCAGTCGGCCTGGGTGCGGGCAAAGGCGATGCCCTCGCCGAGCCGGGCGTGGCGAGGCAGCGTCAGCAGCAGTGCGCCCCTGGCCGGATCGGTGCGCAGCCGGATGGCGCGCGCGCGGGGGTGACGGCGAACGACCAGCGCATAGTCGCGGCCGTTGATGGTCAGGCGTTGCGGTGCTTGCGGCGCGGCGGGCTTTCGCAGGAGAAGGCGGGCTATGGGCATAGGCGGATCGCCCTCACCCTTCCCACGCCTGGCGGCGCGGGCCCCTTCCCTCTCCCGATGGGAGAGGGAGGGAGGCGCGAAGCGCCGGAAGGGTGAGGGTGATCGGTCCGATCACAATTCGCTCTCGATGATATGGTTTTCGATGGGACCTGCATGCACCTCCGAAATCACCCGGCCGATCACCGAATGCCCGCCGGCGTGCATCGCGGCAGCGCTGCCGGTGCGCAGATGGTGCCAGTCGGGCAGCGGCAGGCCGTCGGCGCGCAGGCGATAGGCGCAGGTCGAGGGTAGCCAGGCGATCGAGCCGACATTGCCCTGGGTCAGCCGCAGGCAATCGGGCACCAGCGCGCGCCGGTGGCGATAGTCGGAACAGCGCGCGGTGCGCGTGTCGAGCAGGCGGCAGGCGACATTGGTGGGGTAGATATGCCCCGTATCCTCATCCTCGACCTTGTGCAGGCAGCATTTGCCGCAACCGTCGCACAAGGCCTCCCATTGCGCGCGATCGAGGCTCGCCAGTGGCCTTTCCCAGAAGGGGGTCAGCTGGTCCATTTGTCGATTTCGGCAGCGATCGCTTCCGGGCTTTCGTCATAGGGCAGCAGCGCGATCGGCTCGCCCTGCTTGCCCATCAGATAGGCCTGGCGGCTGTGATCGACCAGATAGGCCTTGGGATCGGGTCCGGCGGGCTTTTGCGCCTTGTACATGACGAGATAGGCGTCGGCGACCGCCTTGATCTGTTCAGGCGTGCCGGTGAGGCCGATCAGGCGCGGGTGGAAGGCGCTGACATATTGCTTGAGCACCGCAGGCGTATCGCGCTCGGGATCGATGGTGATGAAGATCGGCTGGATCGCCTTCGCACGCTCGGGCTGGGCCTTTTCGAACCTGGCAAAACCGGCGGCGATCTTCTGCAGATCGACCGGGCACACATCGGGGCAATAGCTGTAACCGAAATAGAGGATGCGATATTTGCCCGCAAAATCGCTGTCCTTCACCGTCTTGCCGTCCTGATCGGTCAGCGTGAACGGTCCGCCGATCTTCGCGCCATCGAGCGGGGCTTCGGGCTTGGTAGCGGTGCTGTCGCACGCGGTCAGGGACAGCGGAAACGCCAGGGCGAGCGCGGCGGCGAGGGCGGGAAAAAGGGATTTGTTCATGACAGGTTCGTCTCTGCTCTGCTATGCAGGCGCTTTCAAGGGGGCATTGCGGTCGGCAGCTCCACTGGCCGCGTTCCCGATGCCAGCATATCAAGGATCATGGACCCTGTGACACCCCGAATGAACCGTTTTTCGCGCCTGTGGTCGGCAGTTCTGGCCTTTGCGCTGCTCTTCCCCGTTGCTGCCCAGGCCCAGTTTTCGGACAGCTACAATTTCTTGAAGGCCGTGCGCGAGCGTGATGGTGACAAGGCGACGCAGATGCTCAACGAGCCGGGCAGCACCATCGTCAACACCAAGGACATTACCAGCGGCGAGACCGCGCTGCACATCGTCACCGCGCGGCGCGACCTGACCTGGATGGGGTTTCTGCTGCAGCGCGGGGCGAACCCCAATGCGCGCGACAAAAACGGGGTGACGCCGCTGATGCTGGCAACCAATCTGCGCTTCGTCGACGGTGCCGAAACGCTGCTTGGCCGCAAGGCCCAGGTCGATGCGACCAACAATTCGGGCGAGACCGCGCTGATCCGCGCGGTGCAGCTGCGCGACCTCGCCATGGTTCGCCTGCTGCTCAAGAACGGTGCCAATCCCGACAAGCAGGACACGATCGCAGGCCAGTCCGCGCGCGATTATGCCAATGGCGATTTCCGCAACCCGCAGATCCTCGAGGCGATCACGTCGAGCGACAAGGACCGCAAGGCGGGCACCGACGCACCCAAGGTGTTCGGTCCGACGGGGTAAACCAAAATCCTCCCCGAGCTCGTCTCGGGGAGGGGGACCGCCGACCAGAGGTCGGGGGTGGAGGGGAAGCGGGATGGCATAGCGGCTCGTTGTACGCGCGCACCCGCTGCCCCTCCACCCCCC